>NZ_FNOA01000009.1:0-233489 GCF_900106885.1 Pseudomonas sp. NFACC14 | reverse complement strand
CAATCCGACGTGGTGGATATCGAAACCCTGCGCAGCTACCTGCAAGCGCAGTTGCCGGCCTACATGGTCCCGGTAGCCTACGTGCAGCTTGACGCACTGCCCCTGACCCCCAATGGCAAGCTCGACCGCAAGGCCCTGCCGGCCCCAGACCTGGATTCGGTCATCACCCGCGGCTACGAAGCACCCCGAGGTGAAGTCGAAACGACCCTGGCGCAGATCTGGCAGGACCTGCTGGGCCTGCAACAGATCGGCCGTCACGACCAGTTCTTCGAATTGGGCGGCCATTCATTGCTGGCGATGCAACTGATCTCCCAGGTCCGTTTGCGCCTGGGCGTGGAGCTGAGCCTCACCGCTCTGTTCGCTCATCCCGGACTCATGGAACTGGCGCAGGCCGTGTCCCAGGCTGGGCGCAGCACATTGCCGGAGATCGTCAGGGCCTCCCGCGACGAACCCCTGCCGCTGTCGTTCGCCCAACAGCGCCTGTGGTTCCTGGCGCAGATGGAAGGGGCCAGCTCGGCCTACCACATGCCGGCCGGCCTGCGTCTGCGTGGCACTCTGGAGCGCGTCGCCCTGCAGCGGGCGCTGGATCGCATCGTTGCCCGTCATGAGGCGTTGCGGACGACTTTCGTCCAGGTCCAGGGCGAGGAGCCCCGGCAGTGTATCGCCGCAGCCGATAGCGGGTTTGCCTTACTGCAGCATGACTTTTCCGAGCGGATCGATGCCGAAACCGAAGTGCACGCCCTGGCGGCGCGGGAAGCCGTCGACGCCTTCGACCTGGAGCACGGCCCGCTGATCCGTGGCCGGTTGATCCGCCTGGGTGACGAGGAGCATGTGTTGCTGGTGACCATGCACCACATCGTTTCGGATGCCTGGTCCATGGGTGTGTTGGTCAAGGAACTGGCAGCGCTCTACGAAGCGTTCCGACATGACCTGGACGATCCGCTGCCGGCGCTGGCCGTGCAATACGGCGACTACGCCCTGTGGCAACGCCGCTGGCTGAGCGGCGACGTGTTGCAGGCCCAGAGCAGCTACTGGCGGCAAACCCTGGCCGATGCGCCGGCGCTGTTGATGTTGCCGACGGACCGGCCGCGCCCGGCGCAGCAGGACTACAGCGGGGCGGCGCTGCCCCTGGCGTTCGACACCGAGCTGACGGCCAATCTCAAAACCTTGAGCCAGCGTCACGGCGTCACCCTGTACATGACGTTGATGGCGGCTTGGGCGGCGTTGTTGAGTCGCCTTTGCGGGCAGGATGACGTGGTGATCGGTTCGCCGGTGGCCAACCGCACACGGTCGGAAGTCGAAGGGTTGATCGGCTTCTTCGTCAACACCCTGGCCGTGCGTATCGACGTTTCGGGCGCACCGACGGTCGAGGCCTTGCTGGCGCGGGTCAGGCATCAGACCCTGGGTGCCCAGGCGCATCAGGACCTGCCGTTCGAGCAGGTGGTGGAAGTGCTCAATCCGGTACGCAGCCTGTCCCACAGCCCGCTGTTCCAGGCCATGTTGTCCTGGCAGACCCTGGACAACAGCGAGCTGGTGTTGGGCGACCTGAAGCTCGAAAGCCTTGGTGTGGCGAGCAATATCGCCAAGTTCGACCTGTCCCTGGAACTCGGCGAGGCTCAGGGGCAGGTCTTCGGCGCCCTGGAATACGCCACGGCCTTGTTCGACGAGGCCACGGTGCAGCGTTACCTCGGTTATTTCGAGCGGGTGGTGCGTGCCATGGTGGCAAGTGACCAGACGCTGATCGAGCAGATCGCCCTGGTGGACGACGCCGAACGCCAGCGTCTGCTGGTCGGGCTCAACGCGAACCAGGCACCGTACCCCCGTGAACAGACAATCCATCAACTCTTCGAGGCCCAGGTCGCGATTCGGCCGCAGGCCATTGCCGTGGTATTTGAAGGCGAACGCCTGAGCTATGCCGAACTGAATCGCCAGGCCAACCAATTGGCCCATCACCTGATCGGGCTGGGCATCCGTCCCGACGACCGCGTGGCGATCTGTGTCGAGCGCAGCGCCGAAATGCTGGTGGGCCTGTTGGCGGTACTCAAGGCCGGTGGCGGTTACGTGCCGCTGGACCCGGCGTATCCCGCCGAACGTTTGGCCTACATGATCGCCGACAGCACCCCGGTAGCGCTGTTGACCCAGCGCGCACTGCAAGACTGCCTGCCGCCACTGGCAGCGCCAGTGGTGCTGCTCGACTACGTCGAGCGAGTGCGCAGCGGCATTGCCGCGGGCCGCGACGACAACCCGGTGGTGGCGACCCTCGGCGTGCGCCATCTGGCCTACGTGATCTACACCTCGGGTTCGACCGGCGCGCCCAAGGGCGTGATGATCGAACACCGGGGCCTGGTCAACTACTGCGTAGACGCCGTGCGCCTGTTCGAGCTGACGCCGGCCGATACGGTGCTGCAGCAGAACACGTTGAACTTCGACCTCTCGGTGGAAGAGATTTTCCCGGCGCTGGTCGCCGGCGCCACCCTGGCGCCGACCCGCGCGCTGTTCGGCAGCGTCGAGTTGCAGCAGGACGCCGGGCTCCGGCCAACCTTCGTGCATTTGACCGCTGCGCATTGGCATTCCCTGGCGGCCGAATGGCACGGCACGCCGGCGCAGGCCCGCGATCATCTGCGCGATGTGCGCCTGGTCAACGTCACCGGTGACGCGCTGTCGATGCAAAAACTGCAGATGTGGGACGCGGTGCGCTCGGCCCATACCCGGCTGATCAACACCTATGGCCCGACCGAGGCGACCGTATCGTGCACCGCCGCCTACATGCACTACGACGCCGACGGCGCGGCCGGCAACGCCACCATCGGCACGCCGATGGCCAACACCCGTATCTACCTGCTCGACGGCCACCGCCAGCCGGTGCCGTTCGGAGTGGCGGGAGAGATCTACATCGGTGGCGACGGCGTGGCCCGGGGTTACCTGAACCTCGACGCGATCAATGCCGAACGCTTCCTCGTCGATCCATTCAGTGACCAGCCCGACGCCCGCATGTACAAGACCGGCGACCTGGCCCGCTATCGTCCGGACGGACGCATCGAATACCTGGGGCGCAATGACTTCCAGGTCAAGGTGCGGGGATTCCGTATCGAGCTGGGTGAAATCGAAACCAGGCTCAGCCACTGCGCCGGGGTCAAGGAAGCGGCGCTGATCGTGCGCGAGGACACGCCGGGGGACAAGCGCCTGGTGGCCTATGTCGTGCCGCACGGCGGTATCACCCTGAGCGCGGCTGCCTTGCGCTCGGAACTGTCGACCCTGCTGGCCGAGTACATGGTACCGAGTGCGTTCGTCAGCCTGGCTGCGCTGCCGCTGACGCCGAACCGCAAGCTCGACCGCCAGGCACTGCCGGCGCCGGATGCCGAGGCCTTCGCCAGTCGTACGCATGTAGCACCGCAAGGGGCCACGGAAGTCGCCCTGGCGCAGATCTGGCAGGGCATGCTCAACGTCGAAGCGGTAGGGCGTCACGACCACTTCTTCGAACTGGGCGGGCATTCGTTGCTGGTGATGCGCTTGATTGCCCAGGTGCGCGAGCAGTTGGGGGTGGAACTGAGCCTGAACGAGGTCTTTGCCCAACCTGAGCTGAGTGCGTTGGCCCAGGTGCTGGCCCGAGCGGCACGCAGCACCCGGCCGGACATCGTGCCGGTGTCCCGCGAGCAGGCATTACCGTTGTCGTTTGCCCAGCAACGCCTGTGGTTCCTCGATCAACTGGACCACGCCGCCAGCGTGGCCTATCACATGCCCGCCGCCCTGCACCTGCGCGGCAGCCTGGATCGCAACGCCTTGCAACGCGCCCTGGACCGCATCGTCGCCCGTCACGAAGCCTTGCGCACGACCTTTGTCCAGGGCCAGGAAGTGGAGCAATGCATTGCTCCGGCCGACATCGGTTTCGCCTTGCAACGGCATGACCTGTCCGCCCACCCGGATGCCGAGGCCGAGCTGTCGCGCATGGCCGGGGAGGAAGCACGGCAGGCGTTTGACCTGAGCCGTGGCCCACTGGCCCGTGGTCGCCTGGTGCACATGGGCGATGCTGACCATGTGTTGCTGGTGACCCTGCACCACATCGTCTCGGACGGCTGGTCCGCCGATGTACTGACCCGTGAATTGGGCGTGCTGTACGCGGCATTCAGCCAAGGCCAGGACGACCCGCTACCGGCCTTGCCGGTGCAATACGCCGACTACGCCGTCTGGCAGCGACGCTGGCTCACCGGAGAGGTGTTGAGCCGCCAGGAACGCTACTGGCAAGACACCCTGGCCGGCGCACCGGCATTGCTGACCTTGCCGACGGACCGGCCACGGCCAGCCCAGCAGGATCATTCAGGCCACGCGGTGGGGATCGCCTTCGATGAAGCGCTGACCGAAGGCCTCAGGGCCTTGAGCCAGCGCCATGGCGCCACGTTGTTCATGACGGTGATGGCCGCGTGGGCCGCGCTGCTGAGCCGGATGTCCGGGCAGGATGATGTCGTCATCGGCACACCGACGGCGAACCGCATGCAGGCGCAGGTCGAAGACCTGATCGGCTTGTTCGTCAACACCCTGGCGATACGCGTCGAGGTTTCGGCCGAACTGACCGTCGACGCCTTGCTGCAACGGGTCAAGGCCCAGACCCTGGGCGCCCAGGCGCATCAGGATTTGCCGTTTGAGCAGGTGGTGGAAGTGGTCCGGCCATTGCGCAGCCTGTCCCACAGCCCAGTGTTCCAGGCCATGCTGTCGTGGCAGAACAGCGAAGCCGGCGGGATGGAACTGTCCGACCTGTCATTGCAAGGGCTGGGGGTGACCAGCCGTACCGCCAAGTTCGATGTTTTGCTGGACATGGCCCTGATCGATGGTCGCCTGTTCGGTTCGCTGGAGTACGCCACGGCACTGTTCGACCAGGCCACGATGGAGCACTACCTCGGCTACCTCGAATGTATCTTGCGCGCCATGGTTGCCGATGAGCAGGCGTTGGTGGCGCAGATCCCGCTGTTGGAGGACACAGAGCGCCAGCATCTGCTGGAAGCGTTCAATGCTACAGCCGTCGACTATCCGCGAGGCCTGACCCTGCATGGCCTGTTCGAGGCACAGGTGGCAGCGTCCGCGGAGGCCGTCGCCGTGGTGTTCGAAGAGCAGCAACTGAGCTACGCCCAACTGAACGGCCGCGCCAACCAGATCGCTTACCGGTTGCTTGCCCTGGGCATTCGTCCGGATGACCGCGTGGCGATCTGCGTGGACCGCAGTACGGACATGGTCGCGGCGCTGCTGGGCATTCTCAAGTCCGGCGCCGCCTACGTGCCGCTCGATCCGGATTACCCGGCCGACCGCCTGGCCTACATGCTGGAGAACAGTGCACCGACGGTGGTGCTCACCCAGCGCGCCTTGCAGGCGAGCCTGCCCGCGACCGCTGCCAGGGTGATGGTGCTCGAAGAGGAAGACTTCGCCACGCAGCCAACCGGAAATCCGCGGGTCTCGGGCCTGCATGCCAACCATTTGGCCTACGTCATCTACACCTCGGGTTCGACCGGCCTGCCCAAGGGCGTGATGAACGAGCATGGCGCGGTGGTCAATCGCCTGCTGTGGATGCAGGACGCCTACCCGCTGAGCGCCGCGGACGCGGTGCTGCAGAAGACCCCGTTCAGCTTCGACGTGTCGGTGTGGGAGTTCTTCTGGCCGCTGTTCACCGGCGCCCGGCTGGTGATGGCGCGTCCGGGTGGGCATCGCGACCCGGCGTACCTGCGTGAAGCCATCCAGCGGCACGGCATCACCACGATGCACTTCGTGCCGTCGATGCTGGACGTGTTCCTGGCCCATGGCGAAGCTGGCGAGTGCGAGGGGTTGCGTCAGGTGATGTGCAGCGGCGAAGCGTTGCCGGGGCATCTGGTGCGGCGCTTCAAGGGGCGACTGCCACGGACGGCATTGCACAACCTGTACGGCCCTACCGAAGCGGCCGTCGACGTGACGGCGTGGGACTGTTCCGGTGCCGACACACCGGACAGCACGCCGATCGGCAAGCCCATCGCCAATACCCGGATCTACTTGCTCGACGCTCATGGTCAACCGGTGCCCATGGGCGTGGCTGGGGAGATCTACATTGGTGGCGTCCAGGTGGCGCGGGGTTATCTGCACCGTCCGGAACTGACGGCCGAGCGTTTCCTCGATGACCCGTTCAGTACCCGGCCGAATGCACGGATGTACCGCACCGGCGACCTGGGTCGCTACCTGCCGGACGGCAACATCGACTACTTAGGGCGTAACGACGATCAGGTGAAGATCCGTGGGTTCCGTATCGAACTTGGCGAGATCGAAGCCAAGCTTGCCCGGCACGAGGCGATCAAGGAAAGCGTGGTGCTGGCTCGCGAAGACGTGCCGGGGTCCAAGCGGCTGGTGGCGTATTTCACCGTGCACGGTGACGAGCACCGCGTCGAGATCGAAACCCTGCGTGCCCAGTTGCTAGCGCAACTGCCGGAATACATGGTGCCGGCAGCCTATGTGCAGCTTGAGGCATTGCCGTTGACCCCCAACGGCAAGCTGGATCGCAAGGCGTTGCCGGCGCCGGACCTGGCGTCGGTGATTACCAGTGAGTACGAAGCGCCGCAGGGCGCTGTGGAAACGACACTGGCGCAACTGTGGGCCGAGTTGCTCAAGGTCGAAAAGGTGGGGCGTCATGACCACTTCTTCGAATTGGGCGGGCACTCGTTGTTGGCGGTCACGTTGATCGAACGCATGCGCCAAGCCGGCTTGAGCGCCGATGTGCGCGTGCTGTTCGGCCAGCCGACCCTGGCCGCGTTGGCGGCAGCCGTGGGCGGCACGACGGAAATCGTGGTGCCGGACAACGGCATCGTGCCGGGTTGTGAGCGGATCACCCCGCAGATGTTGCCGCTTGCCGACCTGACGCAGCAGGAAGTCGACGCCATCGTCGCCTGGGTGCCCGGTGGCGTGAGCAATGTCCAGGACATCTACGCCCTGGCGCCATTGCAGGAAGGGATTCTGTATCACCACCTGGTTTCGTCGCAGGGCGATCTCTATGTGCAGCAGGCCATGTTCAACCTAGAGGACCGTGCTCGGCTGGATGCGTTCGTGAGCGCGCTGCAAGGCGTGATCGACCGCCACGATATCCTGCGCACGGCTGTGCTTTGGGAGGGCTTGCGCGAGCCGGTGCAGGTGGTGCTGCGGGAAGCGCCACTGGCGGTGCAGACCTGTACGGTCGAGCCGGGCGAGGACGTGGTGACGCAGCTTCGTGAGCGTTTCGACCCTCGGCACTCTCGGCTCGATGTGCGCCAGGCGCCCATGATGCGGCTTGCCTGTGCCTATGACGACGAGCACCAGCGCTGGGTCGCGCTGCTGCTGTTTCATCACATTGCACTCGATCACACCGCGCTGGAGGTGATCCAGCACGATATGCAAGCGTACTTGCTCGGGCAGCAGGCACAGTTGGGCGATGCCGTGCCGTATCGCAACTACGTGGCCCAGGCGCGGCTTGGCGTGACGCAAAGCGCCCACGAGGCGTTCTTCAGGGACATGCTCCAGGATATCCAGGAGCCGACCCTGCCATTCGGTCTGCAGGACGTGCAGGGCGACAGCCATGTCATCGAACAGGCCAGGTTGGGTGTGGACGACAGTTTGAATCGTCGTCTGCGGACACAATCGCGACTGCTTGGCGTCAGCGCGGCGAGCCTGCATCACCTGGCCTGGGCGCGGGTGGTGGGCGCCGTGTCCGGGCGCGAAGACGTGGTGTTCGGTACCGTACTGATGGGCCGGATGCAGGGCGGTGAGGGGGCCGATCGGGCGCTAGGGTTGTTCATCAACACCTTGCCGCTGCGGGTTGACGTCGGCGTCGACGGGGCCCGGGCAGGCGTCAAGGCAACGCATGCGCGTCTCACCGCGCTGCTGGGACACGAACATGCGTCGCTGGCACTGGCACAGCGTTGCAGCGGTGTCGCTACGTCGACGCCGTTGTTCAGTGCACTGCTGAACTATCGGCACACCGCAACGCAGGTCACCGAGGAGGCCCAGTCGGCCTGGAACGGGATCGAGGGGCTCGGCGGCGAGGAGTGGAGCAACTACCCACTGTCGCTGAACATCGACGACCTCGGCGAGGCCTTTGTGCTGACCGCCCTGGCGGAGTCGCGCATCGGGGCAGAACGCATCTGCGGCTACATGCACATGGCGCTGGAAAGCCTGGTCGATGCGCTTGAGCGCAGGCCCGAGGTGCCCTTGCGTGAGCTGGCGATATTGCCAGCGGCGGAACGCCGGCAACTGCTGGTCGACTTCAATGCGACCGACACGGTCTATCCCCGCGAAGAGACGGTCCACGGCTTGTTCGAAGCTCAGGTCAGGGCCCGGCCTGACGCGATTGCACTCCAGCATGGGGCGCGGCAACTCACCTACCGGGAGCTGCACGAGCGAGCCAATCACCTGGCGCATTGCTTGCTTGAACGAGGCGTCCAGCCAGGGGCTCGAGTCGCAATCATGCTGAACCGTTCGTTCGAGCTCATCATCAGCGAACTGGCGATCCTCAAGTGCGCCGCCGTCTATGTACCGCTGGACCACCATGCGCCCGAGGAACGGCAGCGTTTCATGTTGCAAGACAGCGCCGCGGTGCTGGTATTGACGACCCGTGACAGGGCCTTGCCGGAGGACGTGCCGCGATTGGACCTGGACACACTGCAATTGATCCAGGCTGCACAGCCGGCGGTATTCCCCGGTCAAACCAGCGATACGCCGGCGTACATCATGTACACCTCGGGCTCCACGGGCCACCCGAAAGGGGTGATCGTGCCGCACCTGGCCATAGGCCGATTGGCGATCAATAACGGCTACGCGGATTTCGGTGTACAGGATCGCGTGGCGTTCGCCTCGAACCCGGCGTTCGACGCCAGTACGATGGAAGTGTGGGGGGCATTGCTCAACGGCGGGCGCGTTGTGATCATTGATCACGAGACGTTGCTCAGCCCGACGCAATTCGCCCAGGCGCTGACAGAGGCCGAGGTGTCGGTGCTGTTCGTCACCACCGCCATGTTCAATCAATACCTGGTCTTGATCCCGGATGCTCTGGCAGGCTTGCGGATCCTGCTGTGCGGTGGCGAGCGCGGTGATCCGGCTTCCTTCCGGCGGCTGTTGGCCCATGCTCCTTCGCTGCGGCTGGTGCATTGCTACGGTCCCACCGAGACCACCACCTTTGCGACGACCCATGTGGTCACTGCCGTGCCACATGGCGCAACGAGTGTTCCGATCGGCCGTCCCATTGCCAACACCCGGGTGTATATTCTCGATGCCGCGCGCCAACCGGTACCTGTGGGTGTCGCGGGAGAGATCCATATCGGGGGTGTCGGGGTGGCCCTTGGTTACCTGAACCGGCCGGACCTGACCGAGGAACGCTTCATTGCCGATCCGTTCAGCGATTCGGGCAGCGCGCGCCTGTACCGCAGTGGCGATCTCGGCCGCTGGCTGCCCGACGGCACCATCGAATACCTGGATCGCAATGACGGTCAGGTCAAAATACGTGGCTTCCGTATTGAGCTCGGTGAGATCGAGGCCCGCTTGCACGAGTGCCATGGGGTGCGCGAGGCCCTGGTGGTAGCGCGTGAAGACAGTCCGGGCGACAAGTGCCTGATCGCGTATTACACCGAGCACGAGAACGGTGGGGACCTCGATGCGGATGTCCTGCGCGCCCAACTGCGCTCCGTGCTGCCGGAATACATGATCCCGGCGGCCTATGTGAAATTGACGTCGTTGCCGCTGACACTGAACGGCAAGGTCAACACCGGGGCGTTGCCGGTGCCGGAAATGCACGCTTATGGGAGCCAGGGCTACGAGGCGCCGCAAGGCGACCTGGAAGTCGCGCTGGCAGGCTTGTGGGCCGACGTCCTGAAGCTGGAGCAGATCGGTCGTCACGACAACTTCTTTGAGCTGGGCGGTCATTCACTGCTGGCGATCCGGCTGGTCGGATTGTTGGCACAGGCCAACCTGACCGTCTCGCTGGCCGAGCTGTTCCAGCACGAAAGCGTCGCGTCGATGGCATCGATGCTGCAGGCCCGCACCGAGGATGCCCAGGTCAAGGAGGCCATCGTACCGGTGCGCACCACCGGCCAGCAGAATCCGCTGTTCCTGGTGCATGAGTTCAGTGGCCTGGACCTGTACTTCCCGATGCTGGGCAAGCACATCGATCCGGATATCCCGGTGTATGGCCTGCCTGCCGTCGAATGGGGTGAGCCGCAGTTGCAAACGATGGAGTGCATGGCCTCGCGCCTGGTGGGGATCATTCGTTCGGTACAACCCAAAGGGCCTTATCGCCTGGCCGGCTGGTCGTTCGGTGGCGTGCTGGCCTACGAGACCGCGATCCAGCTGATCGGCCTGGACGAGGAGGTGGAGTTCGTCGGTCTCATCGACAGCTATCTGCCTCGGCTGGTGGATCAGGGCCGGTCGCGCTGGGCATTGGACGAAGCCCACAAGCTGCATCTGCTGGACCGCTGCGATGTTTTCTGGAGGGCTGCGTTGCCTGGCGAAGAAGTACTTGCAGCGATCCTGGAGAATCTGGCCGATCTGCACGGACAATTGGATCGATTCGATTTCACAGGCCTGGTGCAGCATTGCCGCGACGAGGCGGTGCTGCCGGCCGAGCTGGCCGTCTATAGCGCGGAGCAACTCTGGCAGTACCTTGATCGCGAAGTGGCCCATGGTCATGCGTTGGCCCATTACACGGTGTATCCGATTTCCGTACCGGTGCATCTGCTGGTGGCCGAAGAACGCAAGGACGACGCGCCCGAGCACTCCGGCTACCTGGGCTGGGACGCTGTCCTGCCCACGTCCAAGTTGCATTGCGTCAAGGTGCCGGGTAACCACCAGAGCATGATGCAAATGCCCCATGTCAAGGCATTGGGCCAGGCCATCACTGCTGCACTCCACACCGCCGCATCGCGTCCGGCCCCTTCACCGAAGAGCGGTTACCAGCCGCTGCTGACGATCCAGGGCGGGCGTGCCGATCGGGCGCCGATCTTCTGCGTGCCGGGAGCAGGCGACAGCGTGACCGGTTTCATCGGCTTGACCGATGCCTTCGGTCCTGACTGGCCTATCCATGGGCTGCAGCACCGCGGGCTGGACGGCAGCACAGAGCCTTTCAGCCTCGTGGAGACGGCCGCCCAGGCGTACCTCGACGCGATCGACAAGGTCCAACCGGAGGGGCCGGTGCATCTGCTCGGCCATTCCTTCGGCGGCTGGATCGTGTTCGAGATGGCGGCCCGCCTGCATGCCCGGGGGCGCAAGGTGGCTTCGTTGACGCTGATCGACAGTGAGTCGCCGGGCGGCAACGGCGTGGTGGGCAAGCCCTATACCGCGACCGGGGTGCTGAATCGGCTGATCGAGGCGATGCAGTTGGCTTCCGGCAAGTCGTTGGGGATCGATGCCACGGTCTTCGGTGCCCAGGACGATACCGCGCAGATGCGCTTGCTGCATGCGGGCATGGTACGGGCCGGCATGCTGCCGCAGCGTTCGGCGGTGGATTCGATGCGCGGTCCGGCGCGGGCCTTCGGTACGGCCCTGCGCACGGTTTATCAACCGCAACATCGCTACACCGGGCCGGTGCGCTTGGTGCTGGCCAATGATCCAACCCTGGACACGGCCGGTAACAAACGCGAACAGGAACAAATGATCGAAGGATGGCGCAAGCATATCCCCGATCTCAGTATCTGGTACGGTCCGGGCAACCACTTCACGATCCTCAAGGCCCCTCACGTACACAACCTGGCAGCCTGGTGGCAGGACGGCCTTCCCATGCTCGACGAGGAGGCCGCCAGTGATTACGTATGACTGTCTCTCCTTGACGCGCATCCATGGAGCCCGGCGCCACGTTGGCCGGGTCTGAAATCAACGCACTCATGGTTATTTATGGAAAAGTCGAAGTTTCGCAAAATCGCTATCGTGCTCGTACTGGTCGTGGTGGCCGGTCTGATTTTCTACAGCGCGCAATCGCCGGGCAAACCGCCGGAGTACCTGACCGCCATGGTCGAGCGCACGGACATCGAGAACGCGGTGCTGGCGTCCGGCACGCTGCAGGGGGTCAAGCAGGTCGATGTCGGCGCCCAGGTGTCGGGCCAACTGAAATCGCTCAAGGTGAAATTGGGCGACAAGGTCCAGAAGGGCCAGTGGCTGGCGGAAATCGATCCGATGCTGGCGCAGAACTCCCTGCGCCAGGCCCTGGTCAACGAAGAGAACCTGGTGGCCAAGCGGCAGGCCACGGCGGCGCAACTCAAGGACGCCAAGGCCACCTACGATCGCTACAGGAAACTGCAGCCGGACGACGCGATTTCCAAACAGGAGTATGAGACCGCCGAGTCCAACTACAGGGTGGAAGAGGCGAACCTGCTCTCCCTCAACGCACAGATCAAGGACGCCCGCATCCAAGTGGAAACCGCTCGCGTCAACCTGGCCTATACCCACATCGTCGCGCCGATCGATGGCTATGTGGTGGGGATCGTCACGCAGGAAGGCCAGACCGTGATCGCCGAACAACTGGCGCCGGTCCTGCTCAAGCTCGCCGACCTGGACACCATGACGGTCAAGGCGCAGGTGTCGGAAGCCGACGTGATTCACATCGTGCCTGGCCAAGAGGTGTATTTCACCATCCTGGGGGAGTCGGAAAAGCGTTACTACGCCAAGCTGCGCGGCACTGAGCCGGCGCCACAGAACTTCCTCGAAACCCAGAACGCCGGGACGCCGAAGCAGAACACCGCAGTGTTCTACAACAGCCTTTTCGACGTGCCGAACCCCGATCACCGCCTGCGCATTTCAATGACGGCCCAGGTTCGTATTGTCCTGGACAAGGCCAAGGACGTGTTGACGGTTCCCGTCGCTGCCCTGGGTGCGAAAAACCAGGATGGCAGCTACGTGGTCCGGGTGCTGGATGCCGAAGGCAAGGCTCAGCCGCGTAACGTGCGCATGGGCATCAACAACAATGTCAGGGCCGAGATCAAGGATGGCCTGGCCGAAGGCGACAAGGTCGTCATCGGCGAGCCAATCCCGGCCGTGGCGGGAGCCTGACCATGACCCGACCATTGCTGGAACTCAAGGGCATCACCCGCAGCTTCTTGGCTGGCGAAAAAGCCTTCGTCGCCCTCAAGGACATCAACCTGACGATCAATGCCGGCGAGGTGGTCGCGATCACCGGGGCGTCCGGTTCCGGCAAGTCGACCTTGATGAACGTGCTCGGCTGCCTCGACCATCCGAGCGGCGGAAGCTACAAGGTGGACGGGCGCGAAACCGGTTCGATGAGCGACCAGGAACTGGCGGTGTTGCGTCGCGATCACTTCGGTTTCATTTTCCAGCGTTACCATTTGCTGCCGCACCTGAGCGCCTTGCATAACGTCGAGATGCCGGCGATTTATGCCGGCGCCGCCGAGTCGCAACGGCACAGTCGCGCCGGAGAGTTGTTGAAACGTTTGGGATTGGTGGGGCACTTGAGCAATCGGCCCAACCAGCTCTCGGGTGGTCAACAGCAACGGGTGAGTATCGCCAGGGCGCTGATGAACGGTGGCGACATCATTCTGGCGGATGAGCCCACCGGGGCGTTGGACACCACCAGCGGCAAGGAAGTGATGAAGATCCTGCTGGAGCTCAACAGGGCGGGGCACACGGTCATCATCGTGACTCACGATGAGAAAGTGGCGGCCCACGCCCAGCGCATCATCGAGATCCGCGACGGCGAGATTGTCAGCGATCGGCCCAATCCGCAGCAACCGCTGGAGGATCAGGCGCCGCAAGGCACGCGTCCGGCCAAAGCCAAATCGGCCAACGGCCTGCTCGCCAGCTTCGGCCTGTTCAGCGAGGCGTTCAACATGGCCTGGGTGGCGCTGATCTCCCATCGCATGCGCACTCTGCTGACCATGTTGGGCATCATCATCGGCATCACCTCGGTGGTCTCGATCGTGGCCATCGGCGAAGGGGTCAAGCAGTATGTCCTGAAAGACATCCAGGCGATCGGCAGCAATACGATCGAGATCATGCCCGGGGCCGACTGGGGGGACAGTCGTTCGACGGCGATCGAAACCCTGGTGCTGTCCGACGTTACGGCCCTGAGTGATCAATATTACATCGACAGCGCGACCCCCAACGTTGGCCGCAACCTGTTGTTGCGTTATGAAAATATCGACCTCAATGCGACCGTCAACGGTGTGAGCGAGAGCTATTTCCAGGTTCGCGGGATCAAGATCGGTTCCGGTGTCGCGTTCAGCAAGGACGATGCCCGGCGGCAGTCACAAGTGGTGGTGATCGACCATAATACCCGCCAGCGACTGTTCGGCCCGAACACCGACCCATTGGGCAAGGTGATTCTCATCGACAACCTGCCTTGCACGGTCATCGGCGTGACCGAAGACCGCAAAAGCGTGTTCAATACCAACAAAAACCTGAACATCTGGATGCCCTATGAAACGGCGGCCGGCCGGTTGCTGGGCCAGCGATTCCTGGACAGCGTCACGGTACGGATAAAGGACGGGCAACCGAGCAAAGTCGTGGAAGACAACGTTGTCAAGCTCCTGACCCAACGCCATGGCATCAAGGACTTCTTCACCTACAACCTCGACAGCGTGTTGCAGACAGTGCAAAAGACCAGCCAGTCCCTGGCGCTGCTGCTCTCGTTGATTGCGATCATCTCGCTGGTGGTGGGGGGCATCGGGGTGATGAACATCATGCTCGTCTCGGTGACCGAACGTACCCGTGAGATCGGTATCCGCATGGCTGTCGGTGCACGTCAGTCCGATATACGCCAGCAGTTCCTGGTGGAGGCGGTGATGGTGTGCCTGATGGGCGGCACGATTGGCATCGCCTTGTCGTTCGGGATCGGCTACGTCTTCTCGATCTTCGTCAAGGAATGGCAGATGGTGTTCTCGATGGGATCGATCGTCGCCGCTGTCGTCTGCTCGACCCTGATCGGCATCGTGTTCGGCTTCGTGCCCGCGCGTAATGCCGCGCGGCTCGATCCGATCAACGCATTGGCACGGGATTGATCCGGGCTACCCTGGCTTGAAGCCAGGTAGGGAACCCTGTGGCGAGGGAGCCAGCTCCCTCGCCACATAAGGTGTGCCTGGCGCCTTATACCGCCACGCGTGCCGCCTGCGGGCGAGTCTCGCCCACCTTCCTCACCGCCTGTTCGAAGCGGTCCAGCACCATGCCGACCTCGGTCTCGGTGATGGTCAGGGGCGGCAGGAACCTGAGCACTGCGCCATGGCGCCCACCGGTTTCCATCATCAAGCCGTTGTCGAAACAGTTGAGCTTGATGGCCTGTGCCCGGGCGCCGTCAGCCTGGCCGGCGCGCTGGTTGTCGGTCGGCTTGGTGATTTCCACGCCGATCATCAGCCCGCGACCGCGGATATCGCCGATGAATGGGGAACGCTGCGCGATGTCCCGCAGGCCGCTTTCCAGTCGTTCGCCCATCCGGGCGGCATGGGCGACGAGATGGTCCTTGCGGATTTGCTGCATGGTGGCGGCGCCGGCAACCATTGCTATCTGATTGCCGCGGAAGGTCCCCGCATGCATGCCGGGGCCCCAGGTATCCAGATGTTCGGCGTAGACGATCACCGCCAGTGGGTAGCCACCGCCGATCGCTTTGGACAGCACCAGGATGTCGGGGACGATGCCGGCGTGCTCGATGGCGAATGTGCTGCCGGTGCGACCCAGGCCGGTCTGGACTTCGTCGACGATCAGCAAGATATCCTGCTCGAGGGTGATTTCCCGTAGCGCCCGCAGCCAGTTGGCCGAGGCCGGGATGCAACCGCCTTCGCCCTGTACCACCTCGACGATGACCGCTGCCGGTTTGGCGATGCCGCCTTCGGGGTCCGAGAGGACGGTACGGATGTAGTCGATGGACAGTTGATCGGTATGCTCGCCGTTGGTGCCGAACGGGCATCGAAACCGATAGGGAAAGGGCAGAAAGTGCGTGCCTTGGGCGATCAGGCCATCGCCGGTCTTGGGGGACAGCTTGCCCATCGCTGACAGTGCGCCGGCCGTCATGCCATGGTAGCCGCCGTGGAACGCCATCAATGGCGAGCGTTTGGTGTAGTGGCGGGCCAATTTGATGGCGGCCTCGACGGCATCCGAACCGCTGGGCCCGCAGAAGAGAATCTTGCTGGTGTCGCGCATTTGCGCAGGCAGCATCGAGAACAGCTCCTGCACGAACGCATGCTTGGCCGGCGTGGCCAGGTCGAGTGCCTGCTGCAGGTGATCGCTGTCGAGGAAGCGCATCACCGCGTCCCGGACTTCGGGCGGGTTATGCCCCAGGGCCAGTGTCCCGGCGTTCGACAGGCAATCGAGAAACTCCTGGCCGCTGGCATCCTTGATACGCATGCCCCTGCCGCTGACGAACAGGCGCTGGAAAGTCTGCGCATAGGTACGTGCGTTCGACTCGATGTTTTCGAGATAAGTGAGTGCTTCCATATTCGATCATCCATTGGCTATGGAACGTGAACCGAGCGGGGCCATTCATGCTCGACAGCAAGTGCAGCCATTACTGGGCAGGTCGAGCTCATTTCAACAGGCCCCCGTCGTTATCGCGAGTTTTCCTGCCGGCACCTGTCCCCAATTTCCACGCCAGACATCGGAACGGGCACAAGGTTAAATAACGGCCATGCGAGCCTCATCAAGCCATCGTTAATAATCCGCCATCTCCCTGAGTTGTGCCGGTGCCGGGTGCCTTGCTGTTTTCACCTTTGACACCCCTAGAGAACCCTATGCATGTCTTCAAGCCTCCAGAGAGCATATTGCTGGTGACACTGTGTGCGGCGGCCTTGAGTGGCTGCGTATTGGGCCCCGACTATCGGGTGCCAGACGTCCCGATCGCCGCCAAGTGGCAGGCACCGGTGCCCCATGGCGCGTCCGTGGCCGCGTTGGCCGACTGGTGGCGACAATTCGATGACCCGGCATTGGCCGAGCTGTTGCGCCTGGCCGAAGCCGACAGCCCCTCCATGGACCAGGCCTGGGCGAATATCTCGCTGGCCCGTGCGACCGCCGACAGTGACGCCGCCGATGCCTTGCCCAAGTTCGACGCCAGGGTGTCCGGTGGCCGAGGTGGGCAGCAGACCGGTTCGCAGCGCCAGGGGGGCTCTGGCTCTTCTGCAGCGATGGATGCCGCCTGGGAACTCGATCTGTTCGGCAAGTTGCGCCGCAACAATGAAGCCGCCAACTCCCGCGTCGAAGCACGGGTGGATGACTGGCATGACGCAAGGGTTTCCCTGGCGGCCCAGGTGGGTGATTACTACGTGCAATACCGTGGCTGCCAGAAGTTGGTATTGGCTTACCGTGACCAGGCCCAGTCACAACAAGACACCGCGCGCATGACGCGTCAGTCGTTCGGGGCGGGCTTCACGTCTTCCGCCGACGCCGCGTTGGCCGATGCCAGTGCCGCCAGCAGCGCCGCGACCCTGGTCCAGCAGCAGAGTGAATGCCAGGTGCTGCTCAAGAGCCTGGTGGCACTGACAGGCAGTGATGAAGGGCGACTGCTGGATGTGTTGGGCCACACGCCTGCGCAACTGCCGCAGCCGGCCGAACTCAACGTGCAGGAGGTTCCGGCCGACTTGTTGCGCCAACGCCCGGACATCGCCTCCGACGAGCGCGAGCTGGCAGCGGCGAATGCCGAGATCGGCGTGGCTCAGGCTGATCGCCTGCCGAGCCTGAGTCTTTCCGGGACGATTTCCGTGGGAACCATGGTGGGCCAGCGCAACCGTTCCTGGTCGCTGGGCCCTGTGCTGTCGGTTCCGCTGTTCGACGGTGGCAAGCGGCGCGCGGCAGTGGAGGGTGCCAAGGCCTCGTATGAAGCGGCCCTGGCGGCCTATCGCCAAACGCTGCGCACCGGTGTGATGGAAGTGGAGCAGGCGCTGGTGCGTCTCGATGCGGCCCGTCGCCGGGAGTCGGATGTGGAGCGTTCCACCGCAGGCTTCCGGGAATCGTTCGAGGCCATCGACCGCAGTTGGCAGGCCGGCAATGTCAGCCTCCTGGACCGGGAAACCGCACGCCGCCAGGCGCTGACAGCCGAGATTGAATTGATCACCTTGCAGCAGAATCAAGTGCGCTACTGGATCGCCCTGTACAAGGCACTGGGGGGCGGCTGGCAAGCCGGTCAGCCCCTTGCGCGCAGTCGGGCCTCGGGCGGGGACGGCGCGTGAGGTCGCGATCAGGCAAGTTCGCGTTGGCGATCGCGGTGTGTGCGATCGTGGTGGCGCTGATCTATTTTCGCCGGGGCGCTGAACCGGTCGAGGCTGCCCCCCAGGTCAGCAGCTTGAGCGTGGAAGTCGTCCAGGCGCAACGCCAGATCTGGCCGCAGTTACTGTTTGCCAATGGCGCGCTCGCCCCCTGGCAGGAAGCGGTCATCAATGCCGAGACCAGCAATCTGCGCATCGCCAGCATCGAGGCCGATGTGGGTAGCCGGGTGAAGAAAGGCCAATTACTGGCCACGCTGGCCAGCGAAACGGTGATTGCCGAGGAGAACAAGCAGAAGGCGCTCGTCGCCCAGGCTGGCGCCAACCTGGAGCAGGCCCGCTCCAATGATCGTCGGGCCCGGGTCGTCGGGCAGGGCGGGGCCTTGTCTGAGCAACAGCGTGAAGACTACCGGATCAAGGTCGCGCTCGCCGAGGCTGACCTGGCCGGCGCCCGTGCCGAATTGCAGAGCACGCGGATCAGGCTCGGACAAACCCGCATCCTCGCCGTGGACGATGGCGTCATTTCGGCGCGCACGGCGCTGCTTGGCAAGGTGCTCTCCGCCGGTGACGAGCTGTTTCGCATGGTGCGCGATGGCCGCATCGAATGGCAGGCCGAGCTGGATGCCCGGCAACTGGCCCAGGTTCAGCCTGGCCAGGTCGCCCGTATGACGTTGCCCGACGGCCAGAGCCTGGAAGGGCGCGTGCGGCTGGTATCGCCCACGTTGAATACCAAGACCAGCCGGGGATTGGTCTACGTCTCCCTGCCCACCGACAGCGCCGCGCAGGCCGGTATGTATGCCAGCGGCCAGATCGAGCTGGCGCCCCGCGAGGCCGTCACGGTGCCAGACACTGCCGTCATCCTGCGGGACGGGCGTTCCTATGTGTTCACGCTCAATGACGACATGCGCGTGGTCCAGCGACCGGTGGTGGTCGGCCGGCGCTTGCATCAGGCCGTGGAGATCCTCAGCGGCCTCGATGAGCCTGCCCGAATCGTGCGTGCCGGCGGTGCGTTCCTCAACGATGGCGCGAGTGTGACCCTCGTTCAATCCCAGGTCGCCCAGCCATGAACATTTCCGCCCTGTCGATCCGCCATCCGGTCCCGGCCGTCATGCTGTTCATTCTGCTGACGCTGTTTGGCCTGTCGGGTTTCGAGAAGCTCGCCATCCAGGATTTCCCGGACATGGACCTGCCAGTGGTGGTGATCAGCGCCTCGCTGGAAGGCGCGGCCCCGGAGCAACTGGAAACGGAAGTGGCGCGCAAGATCGAGGACAAACTGACGTCCCTGCGTCTGCTCAAGCACGTGACGACGACCATCACCGACGGTGCCGTCAATATCAGCGTCAGCTTCGACATCGACAAGGATGGCAACGAGGCGCTCAACGAAGTCCGTAACGCGGTCGACAGTGCCATGGCGCAGTTGCCGGCGAGCCTGGACACACCCTCGGTCTCCCGGTTGACCACCAGCGCCTCGGCATTGCTGACCTATGTCATCGACTCCGATAACCTGGATGAAGAGGCGTTGTCGTGGTTCGTCGACAATGAGTTGAGCAAACAGCTGCTGGCGGTGCCCGGAGTGGCAATGATCGCACGCATGGGCGGTGTCGACCGGGAAGTCCAGGTCAATCTCGACCCGGCCCTGATGGCGGGCCTGGGCATTCGCGTCACGGACATCGCCAACCAGTTGCGGGCGATGCAAAAGGACAACTCCGGCGGCCAGGGCAATCTGGGCAGCGGCCAGCAAGCCATGCGGACCCTGGGGGCCATTGACGATCCGGCGGGCCTCGGTGCCATCGACATTCCCAGCGGCGACGGCCGCCTGCTCGCCCTGGGACAGTTGGCCGACATTCGCGACACCCACGCCGAACGCAGCACCCGGGCGTTTCGCGATGGCAGGCCTGTGATCGGTTTCCAGGTCACCCGTTCCCTGGGGTTCTCCGATGTCGGCGTCGCCAATGACGTGCGCAAGGCCATGGCCGCGTTTGAAAAACAGCATCCCAACGTGCAGATCGTTGAAGCCAGTGACACGGTCAAGGCCGTGCTCGCCAACTACCACGACTCGATGAATTTGCTGTACGAAGGCATGTTGTTGGCGGTACTGGTGGTCTGGTGGTTCCTGCGAGACTGGCGCGCCACGCTTATCGTCGCCACGGCACTGCCGCTGTCGATCATCCCCACCTTTGGCGTGATGTACCTGGCCGGGTTCACCCTCAACGCCGTGTCCCTGCTGGCCCTGGCGCTGGTCATCGGTGTGCTGGTGGACGATGCCATCGTCGAGATCGAGAACATCGCGCGGCATTTGCGCATGGGCAAAACCCCGCTTCAGGCCGCCACCGAGGCCGCGGATGAAATCGGTCTGGCGGTGCTCGCCACGACGGCCACCCTGGTCGCAGTGTTCCTGCCCACGGCGTTCATGGGGGGGATCGCCGGGAAGCTGTTCCGCCAGTTCGGCGTGACCGCGTCGGCGGCGCTGCTGTTTTCACTGCTGGTGGCGCGGCTGCTGACGCCGATGATGGCGGCTTATTTCCTCAAGGCAAGGCATGAAGTCGACCATGACAGCCCGTTGATGACCCGCTACCTGGGCTGGATTCATGCCAGCCTGACTTGGCGCAAGACGACGATGGGCCTGGCCGGCCTGTGCTTCGTCGGGGCCCTGGCGCTGGTTCCGTTGCTGCCCACCAGCTTCCTGCCGGCGCAAGACACCGGCCGCAGCAAGATAACATTGGAGCTGCCGCCAGGAACGACACTGGAACACACCACCGCGATGGCCTTGCAGGCCAGCGAACGACTGCGCGGACTCCCCGACGTCACGCATGTGTTCAGCTCGGTGGGGACCGCCAGCAGTTCGGGTACCGGGCCTGGCGATATCACTGGCGCCGGCGATGCGATCCTGACGGTGGAGCTGGCGCCTCGCAATGTGCGCGATCGCAAGCAGGTGGAGGTCGAAGCGCAGATGCGCCAGGTGTTGCGCACACTTCCAGGAGTACGCATCAATGTTGGCGGCGATGGCAGCGGAGAGAAGCTCAATATCGTGCTCGCCAGCGATGACGGCGATCTGCTGGAGCGCACGGCCGGCGCCCTTGAGGTCCAGTTGCGTGGGTTGCGCGGGATCGGCAATGTTTCGTCCAGCAGCGCCTTGCAACGGCCGGAAATCCAGATGCGGCCGGATTTTGCCCGGGCAGCGGAATTGGGTATCACCAGCCAGGACATCGCCGATACCTTGCGCATGGCGACTTACGGCGAATACTCCTCGCAACTGGGCAAGATCAATCTATCCCAGCGCCAGGTGGACGTGCGGGTGCGCATGGATTCGCTGTTGCGCGACGATTTGCAGGCGATCAGCCAATTGCGGGTAACCGGTCGAGACGGCCAGGTCGCCCTGGCCTCGTTGGGGGACATCAGCATGGGCAGTGGGCCGGCGCAAATCAGCCGACTGGACCGCCTGCGCAATGTCACCCTGTCTATCGAGCTCAACGGTCGCAACCTGGGTGAGGTCATGGCCGAGGCCCGTCAACTGCCGGTGATGCGCAGCTTGCCAGCTGAAGTGAAACTGGTGGAGCAGGGCGAATTGCAACTGATGACGGAGTTGTTCGCCAGCTTCGGCCTGGCCATGGCCATCGGCGTGTTTTGTATCTATTCAGTCCTGGTGCTGTTGTTCCACGACTTCTTGCAACCGGCCACGATTCTTTCGGCCTTGCCGCTCTCGCTGGGTGGCGCGTTGTTGGCCTTGCTGGTGTGCAACTTCAGTTTCTCCCTGTCCTCGGTCATCGGCTTGTTGATGTTGATGGGCATTGTGACCAAGAACTCCATCCTGTTGGTGGAGTACGCCATCATGGCTCGCCGCGATTATGGCCTGGGTCGATACGATGCGTTGGTGGATGCGTGCCACAAGCGTGCCCGACCGATCCTGATGACCACCATCGCGATGGGGGCCGGGATGTTGCCGACGGCGATGGGAATGGGCGAGGACCCGAGTTTCAGGCAACCGATGGCGGTGGTGGTCATGGGGGGATTGCTGACGTCGACGTTGTTGAGCCTGCTGGTGGTACCGGTGATTTTCACTTACGTGGACGATGCGCTTGAATGGCTGAAGCGTCGCACTCGATCGCCGATAGAAGACGGTGCGCTAGAGGAAGTTTGAGGGGCAAAACAATATTCCCCCAACAAGTACTCGATTCGGTCAGTGAACGAGCAATCGTTGGGGGTAGGTTTATACGGCTTGTTGGATCGGGCTATTGCCATTCCATTCCATGTGAGCCGGTGTGGCATCCATCGAATGCATCCAGCGGATCAGCGAACGACGCCCACCAATCCCCATCTTTATGGCTGCGCGCTTGAGATAACTTTCGACTGTATTGACCTTCAGGTTCAGTTGCTCGGCAAGTTCGGGGGCAGTGCGCCCGGCCAGCAAACCTACGCACACTTCCGTTTCGCGGGAAGACAGACTCAATCCCGACAATAGCAATCGATCGGCGAACCGTTGGCGCAGTGCTTCCATGCCGCCGTTTTCCGAAGCGTCCAATGCCAGGAAAGGGTCCTGCCGAGTGGATTCCGGTGGAACGAGGGCTGCCACGTGCTCCTCGACCATGGGCAATAAAAGACAGGAGAAGTCTTTCAATAATGCATGTTCCTGTGCGGTAAATCCCTTTGAAAGAGGCGATCGATAGATGGACAGCACATAACGACGACCATTCTTTCGGGTCGACAGGTGTAGTTGCGTCGTCGTGCTGTGGCCGGGGGATTTTTCCGGGCGCTCGCACTTAAGCAGGCAGCGGGAAAAGTTGGGTATTTTCTGCGATGCCGCATCTTCAAAGAGTATGTCGTCGGCCAGGAAAAAGGGCTTGGCGGTATGCGTGTCCATGAGCGCACCGACGCAAGCGTTGTCCAGGCCGACGCAACCGATGCTGGAGGTGCTGGGTTCAGACATATTACTTGTACCGATCCGTTGTTCGGTAATATGTGTTGCGTCCACGGGTATTTCCGTGAGTATCAGGTCGTGCAACATGCGCGGAAAATTGCGACTGCCTGTACTGGCAATGACTTTGCCAACGTGCGGGAATAATCGTTGTAGGTTCATCCTTTCTCCAAAATCATCCAATTATTTGATTAAAACTGCAGCTCAGTGTGCATGGGTATCTTTGCCGGAATATTTCGAGCGGGGAGTATCTGGGCAGTATCCAAGGATTTATGGAGTGTATCTGACGAGCGGTGTGTGATGAGGGGATTGGTAAGCACCGTTGCTCGGTTGATGGCGTTCTTGGCGAGGACCTCGTCATAAGTTTTGAGCGTGCAGGGCAAGGTGCCGTAAATTATATGTTCTCCCTTCGAGCCTAGTGCCGTATTGAGTCTTTCAATTGGCCAGCCAGAGCGCTTCAGGATTTTTTCCATCAGGGTGTCTACGACGATTTCATAGGCGTGTATTTTTTGTTGTTGGGCGAACTTAATCATTGACAGGAAAAGTGCCGCTGTGCGAATGTCTACATTAGCTCGGGTGAGTTTTCCCGTGGGGAAATTATTAGTTGAAAGTGCAAATCTTGTGGCTTCCCAACAGTGACCAGAGTGCGGTCTGGTTTTTTCGGTTGGAAGGATAAAGCTCAGGGGGCCACTCATCAGTGTGGGTTTGCTGGAGGGGCGGAGTCGAACACAACCGGTGACGCGCTCGTGTTCATGGGCGTAGATATAGATCGCGTCGGGATCGTCGTATTCATCCCACTCATAATCGCTGCCTTGATAACTTTCAATGTCCCACTTCTTTCGATCGATGAAAGCGAGTTTGCGAATGGACAGTATTTGTTCGAGGGTGTTAAGAGGGATTTTTGAGTAGCTTACGATGCTGGTGGATACGCCGGAAAATCCATAGGTGCATGGGGAGTAGTTCATGGATGCGACTTCTTGGCTGCAGGTGAGACTACTGTTAACTTTGCACTAGGGTATTTCAACTGTCCTAAAGTACAGTCTTTGATTTATAGAGTGTGCAGCCTAATTAGTGGGTGCGATTTTGCGAGTGGCTTATAAATTGTGGGTGGGCTTGTTAGTTGTGGATTTGTATCGCTGCGAATCCAAAAAAGTATAGGTGCGGCATGGTGGCAAACAGGTGTCGGTCGAGTGGATTTACATGATTCTTACTGGGCTCGATTTATTGTTTTTTTGACGACGAGAAAAATGCCCATCGTAACTGATTGATATTGTGTTGTTCAAAAAATTGACGCGCTCAGATAGAGTCCAGCATCTGTAAGCAAACGGTCATCTAGCAATGGTTATGATGACTTTCTTTCGTGGTTGATTCATCGGATGTAAATCCAGTGGATATCGATAGGCGAGTGGTTTTTAGTGTGTGGCACATTGATGTTGGTCTAGTGTGATTGCTCTATTTAGATTGGTTGTATGACCTCGTATGACTGAAATGGCTGACTTCATGTCACTGTGCTTGAAGTCATGTGGAAAGATGACGGATTGATCTGACCCTGAAAATGAGCCGTACAGGCTTCTGATATGGATGGATGCTATGAATTATATTGCGCTTTCGTTGTTGACCGTGTTGTTGGTTCCGGGACCGACGAATTCATTATTGTTGCAAGCTGGCATCAGTAGAGGGCTCAACACGCGTTCGATGCGCTTCGTCGCAGCCGAGTGGTTGGCATACGTTATTCAGATGACGATGTGGGGAGTATTCATTGACTTACTGATGACCGAGCACTCGTGGGTGGTGATCGCTACCAAGATGTTTGCTGTGTGTTTTCTGTTTTATATTTCCTTGAAGCTGTGGTTTTCGGTCAAAGAGCATGCGCCGGGTGCAACAGCGGGGATTACCGTTCCGGATTTGTTTGTGGCAACGCTGACAAATCCCAAGGGGCTGTTTTTTGTTTCTTTCGTTGCACCGGCGGGCACATTTCTGTCGCTGGATAACTGGCTGTCATTCATTTTGCTATTTACAGCTATTATTTTTCCGGTAGGGCTTGTGTGGATCGCCATTGGCGCTTTTTGTGGCCGAAAATTTCATGCAATTGTATCTGGACGATTTTTAAATCGAGCCATTTCTTTGGTGATTGGGTTGTTCGCCTGCGGCATGCTTTTCAATATCGCATCCCAGGTGAATTTCGTCTGATTGTGCTCTGGTATTGAGGTTGAGGCATCGCGTGCGAGTTGGGGGCAGGGTAGTAAGTGAGCTTGAATGTAAAACGATTTAGATGAGGTTCAACTGCGCCGCTTTGAACATGGCCTGCTTGACATTGGTGCACTCCATTTTTTCAGTCATTTGCTTGGCATGAAATTTCACTGTTCGTTCGGTGATATTCATGATCAAACCGATTTCCTTATAGTTTTTGCCAAGCGCAAGCCAATGCAGGAATTCAATTTCCCTGGGCGATAGCTTGAGCGTGCTCTCTACAACGGTCTCAACCGGGCGGTGCTGGTTGGCGATGATGCTGAGCGTTTGAATAATGAGTATGTTTTCCCTGACAATGGTTGGGAAATCGGGATCATTTTCTTCCGAGGAGAAGTGAACGGAGCCGAACGATCTGCCAGGCTCATGAATCGGAACAGTGAACCCTTGCTTGATGCCATAGGATGCGGATTGATCAAATATTTCCGGATTGTTGTCGATTTCTTGTGGGATTTCATCCCAGAAAAAAGGCGTGGCGGTAATGGCTGTGTTGGCCATCACTGGGTCTGATTTGTGCAGCGAATTCTTGCGGTAGGTGTCCACCCATTCGGCGGGATAGTTGCTGTGGATGGAGACCTTTGAATTGTCGAAGGAGATGGGCTCCAAGTGAACATAAGCAAACTTTTCAAGCCCTAGTTTCGAGAATATCCAGCCTAGTATCTCGGTATACTCTTCGTGGCTTTTTCCTGGGATACTATTCTCCACCTCTTGAATTAAATTGAGCAGGTGGCTTGAAATGGGCTTGAGCATAGTGGGCGCGCTCGAAAAATATTAATGTGAGTACCTGTAGGTAGCAAAGGCTTCACGTTGATATTCGCCAAGCGGAGGAGGGAGGTTTTATAGCGTTGGCAGCAATACCCACACGCTGCTTAGTGACCGTTGTCGGGGCTGCGAAAGGGGCTGGAGTATCGGGTGGGGTTTTCCGGTTCATCGGGGTTCGCTTCAGGGTGCGATAATACCCCTTCATGTCGTCATGTAATGCCTGCTCTCTCAATTGAGATGATGTCATTTTGCGTCCTTGCTGGTGTAACCTCAGCCCTTTGCCCCTGAGGTTATAGTTAATTACGACTACTGAAACGATTAACTGGAGGACAGTATAGACAGCTTTTTCGCAACAGCGGAAACATTAAAAAACCTTTATTTTTCATCGCGCAAAGCCCGTTCCAGGAACGCCGCCGTTCGACTCTCCCGGCATTTCGTCACCGTCGCCGGAGCCCCGCAAACCACCACGTTTCCGCCCTGGGTTCCAGCTCCCGGGCCGATATCGATGACCCAGTCACTCTGCGCCACCACCCGCATGTCATGTTCCACCACAACCACCGTATGACCTTCCTCCACCAGGCGATTCAACTGCACCAGCAAGCGATCCACGTCCTGGGGATGCAGCCCATTGGTCGGTTCATCCAACACATACAGGGTTGCGCCCCGGGCCTTGCGCTGCAGTTCCGTCGCCAGCTTGATCCGCTGGGCTTCGCCGCCGGACAGCTCCGTGGCCGGTTGCCCCAGGCGCAGGTAGCCCAGTCCGATATCTTGCAGCACTTGCAACGAACGCCTGGCCGCCGCTTGTTCGGCAAACACCTCGAGTGCCTGGTTCACGGTCAGTTGCAACACTTGGGAAATGTCCAGGCCCTGCCAGCGAACCTCCAGGGTCTGTGGGTTGTAGCGGGCGCCGTGGCAGGTGGGGCAGGGCGCGTATACGCTGGGCATGAACAGCAACTCCACGCTGACGAAGCCTTCACCTTCGCAGGTTTCGCAACGCCCCTTGGCGACGTTGAAGGAAAACCGCCCGGCATCGAATCCCAGTGCCTGCGCCTGTTCTGTGGCGGCAAACAGTTTGCGCACGTGGTCGAACAACCCGGTGTAAGTGGCGAGGTTGGAGCGCGGGGTGCGGCCGATGGGTTTCTGGTCCACCTGGACCAGGCGCTTGATCGCATCGAGCCCGGCGACAACGCGCCCTGAGCTGGTTTGCACGGGTTCGTCTTCCAGGCTTTGCTCGTCGGGTTCGGTGCTGGGGCTGGCCTGGCCCAGGTGGGCACCGACCAGATCCAGCAGGGCCTGGCTGACGAGGCTGGATTTGCCTGAGCCAGAGATACCGGTCACGGCGGTGAAGCAGCCCAACGGGAAGGCCGCGTTCAGGTTGTCGAGGTTGTTGCGAGTGATGCCTTCCAGGCGCAGCCAATCCTTGGGTGCTCGTGGACTGCGTGTCGCGGTGTGTCCTTCGCCAAACAGATAGGCGCGGGTGCGTGATTCCGGCACTTGGCCAAGGCCTGCCGGCGGACCGCTGTAGAGGACTTTCCCGCCTTGTTCGCCAGCGTCCGGGCCCACGTCGATGAGCCAGTCGGCGCGGCGCATGGTATCGAGGTCATGTTCGACCACAAACACGGAGTTACCCGCTGCCTTGAGGCGTTGCAGGGCGCCAAACAGAGCTTCGCTGTCGGCCGGGTGCAGGCCGGCGGAGGGCTCGTCCAGCACGTAGATCACACCGAACAACTGGGAATTGAGCTGGGTCGCCAGGCGCAGGCGTTGCAATTCGCCGGACGAGAGTGTCGGCGTGCTGCGTTCCAGGGCGAGGTAGCCGAGGCCCAGGTCGATCAGCGTGACGATCCGTTCCAGCAGCTCGGCGGCGATGCGTTGGGCGGCCAGGCGTTTTTCCAGGGAGAGGTTGGGTGTGTGGCGGGCGTCGGGCCCGCCCGCATGGGGATTGTCGCCCCTGGCGGCGCGTTGCTCACGGGCCTCGCGGGTTTGCCGGTGACTGAGGACGTCTCCCGTTTCTTCGGCCTGTGCAAGGTAGTCGGGCGCCAGGACCTGCTTGAGCACCTCGGCCAGTTCGAGCAGCGGCAGGTGCGACAGCTCGGCGATGTCCAGGCCGGCAAAGGTCACGGTCAGCGCCTGGCGTTTGAGGCGTTTGCCCTCGCACACCGGGCACGGGCTGGCGCGCATGTATTGCGCCACGCGTTTGCGCATCTGGGCACTTTGGGAATGCATGAAGGTGTGCAGCAGGTAGCGCCGGGCACCGCTGAACGTGCCTTGGTAACTGGGTTCGAGCTTGCGCTTGAGGGCCGCGCGGGTCTGGGCCGGTGTCAGGCCGGCGTAGACGGGAACGGTGGGGGTTTCTTCGGTGAAGAGAATCCAGTCCCGTTGCTTTTTCGGCAGGTCGCGCCATGGGATGTCGACGTCATACCCCAGGGTCACCAGAATGTCCCGCAGGTTCTGGCCTTGCCAAGCCATGGGCCAGGCAGCCACGGCACGTTCGCGGATGGTCAGCGATGGGTCTGGCACCATGGAGGCTTCGGTCACTTCATAGACCCGGCCCAGGCCGTGGCATTCCTGGCAGGCGCCCTGGGGCGTGTTGGGTGAAAAGTCCTCGGCGTAGAGCATGGGCTGGTCGGCCGGGTAGCTGCCGGCGCGGGAGTAAAGCATGCGAATCAGGCTCGACAGGGTGGTGACGCTGCCCACTGATGAACGGGCACTGGGGGTGCCGCGTTGTTGTTGCAAGGCGACTGCCGGCGGCAGGCCCTCGATGCTGTCCACGTCCGGTACGCCCACTTGGTCGATCAGGCGCCGCGCATAAGGCGCGACGGATTCGAAGTAACGACGCTGGGCTTCGGCATAGAGCGTGGAGAAGGCCAGCGACGACTTGCCAGAACCCGACACGCCAGTGAATACCACCAGGGCATCGCGAGGGATGTCCACGTCGACATTCTTGAGGTTGTGTTCGCGGGCGCCACGCACCCGGACGAAACCGGTGGCGTGCGGCAATGAAGAGGCGGTGGCGGGGCCGGAGCTTGCGGGCATGGAGCGTTCCTTGTGGGCGTCTGCTTAACGCATTGGGGCTTTCAGGCGAAACGGCGTCACGCAGAGCATGGAGCCTGGGTCGTAACGTTGACAATTATGTATGCGACCGGGTTCGTCCATTCTCGTGCGATAAAAATTTACGCCGGACAACCGACCTGAGAACAGCTTCGCAGTTTTTCCCCGGGCTAAGGACCTCCCGATGCCGATTGGGCGCCAATGGGCACTGATGCCCGTGCACCGAACCGCTCTTTTGGTGGCGAGGGAGCTTGTGGGAGCGTTCTCATCCCATGGAAGCGTCCACCCGCTACCCAAGTAGCATTCGTCGAGCCGGCGCGGCTTCGTACACTCAGGGCTCCTATCACGCACCCGCCGGAGGCGACGATGCAGCAGGCCCAGAGCGAAGGTGTGGTGAGCGCCATGTCCCAGGCGAGCGACGTCCAGCAGGTGGCCCAGGCACTGGCGCGGCAGTTGTTGCACCCGCACCTGGGGTTCGTGCTGTTTTTCTGTTCCGCCGAATACGACTTGCCGGCCCTGGGCCAGGCACTGTCCCAGAGTTTCGGCGGGATTCGCCTGGTGGGCTGCACCAGCGCCGGGGAAATCACCCCCCAGGGTTACGGTCGCAACTGTGTGACGGCAGTGGGTTTCGATCATCGGCACTTTTCCATTGCCGCCGAGCTGATCGGGGAAATGGAACACTTCAGCCTGATCGACGCCCAGCAAATGGTCGAGCGCCTGGCCAGCGGTTGTCGCAGCAACGCCTTGGCGCCGATCAAGGGGCATAGTTTCGCCTTGACTCTGCTCGATGGCTTGTCCAGCCGCGAGGAAATGGTGCTGGCGGCCTTGAGCGCCGCCCTGGGGGACATCCCGCATTTCGGCGGTTCGGCCGGCGATGACAACTACCTGACCCACACCCACGTCTACTTCGAAGGCCAATTCCACAGCGGCGCGGCCGTGGTGGTGCTGATCAACACTTGGCTGGAATTCGAAGTCTTCACTACCCACCACATCCTGCCCCGCCAGGAAAAGCTGGTGGTGACCGGTGCGGACAGCGCCTCGCGGCGGGTCTATGAGCTCAACGCCGAACCCGCTGCCGAGGAGTATGCCCGGCACATTGGCGTGCCGGTGAGCGCGCTCGACTACCGGGTGTTCGCCGCCCATCCCTTGGCCGTGCGCATCAATGACCAGTACTACGTGCGGGCGATCCAGCAGGTGCACCCGGACTTGAGCCTGAGTTTCTACTGTGCGGTGGAGAACGGCATTGTCCTCACCGCGATGACTCCCGGTCCCTTGCTGCACAACCTGCAAACGCTGTTCGACGGTTTGCAGGCGCGCCTCGGCGACTTGTTGCTGACCATCGGCTGCGATTGCTTCCTCCGGCGCCTGGAGTTGGAAGATCGTGGCGGCCTGGAGCAGATCGGCCAGTTCCTGCGCGAACAACGGGTGATGGGGTTCAACACCTATGGAGAACAGTTCAATGGCATGCACATCAACCAGACGTTCACCGGAGTTGCCATTGCCCGACATCGCGTCCCCGGCCATCGCTGACCTGCAGGCCCAGCTCGCCAGCCTGCAGCACGAAAACCGAAAATTGCGGCGCATCAACGAGGCGCTGATCGAGCGGGTGGAGTCTGGCGTCACCCGGGGCAACGACCCCTACGCGGCGTTCCAACACTCGGTGGTGCTGGCCGAGCAGGTGCGTGAGCGCACCGATGCCCTGAACCAGGCCATGGCCGAACTCAAGGCCGGCAATCACTTGCTGGGCGAGGCGCGGCTGCGGGCGGAAACCGCCCATCGACACCTGATCGACGCCATCGAAAGCATCTCCGACGCGTTTGTGCTGTTCGACGAGCAGCAACGCATCGTCCTGTTCAACAGCCGCTTCAAGGCCTTCTGGGCCAACAGCCGGGTGCGCATCGTCGCCGGTATGCGCCTGTCCGAGGTCAAGCGCCTGATGACCGCCAACGGGCTGTTCAGCGAAGAACCCCGGGGCCAGGCCGACGAGCACGTGCTGTATCGCTTGCAGAACGGGCGTTGGCTGCAAGTCAGCGAGCGGCCGACCCAGGAAGGCGGGCGGGTGATCCTGTTTACCGATATCACCGACGTCAAGCTCAGCGAAACCGTGCGCCGCGAGCAGGCCATCGCGCAGAAATCCCATCTGTTGCAGCGGGCGGTGGACAACCTGTCCCAGGGCGTGGCGATGGTCAACGCCCAAGGTGTGCTGGAGCTGTGGAACCGGCGCTTCCTCGAGCTCAGCGGCCTGGCGCCGGTGGCGGCCCACCGGCCGTTCAACGAAGTGATTGCCGACAGTGAGTTGCAACTGCTGACCCCGGCCAGCCGCGACAGCAACGGCCGGCTGATCCACGAATGCGAGCAACGCCTGTCCGATGGTCGGGTGCTGGAGATTCGCACGCATCCGTTGCCCACCGGCGGCTACGTCAACACCTTCACCGACATTACCGAGCGCTACCAGCACGCCGAGGCATTGAGCGAAAGCGAGCGCTGGATCCGCCTGATCACCGACCATGTGCCGGCGCTGATCGCCTACCTCAACGCCGACCTGGTCTACGAGTTCACCAATAAGGTCTACGAGCAATGGTATTGCTGGCCCCGTGGCGTGATGCTCGGCCAGAGCCTGCGCGAAGCCCATAGCGAGCAACATTACCAGCGCCTGGAAGCCTACGTGGCACGGGCATTGGCGGGTGAGAGCGTGACGTTCGAATTCGCCGAGACCAACATCAACAACCAGGAGCGTTACATGCTGCGCTCCTACGTGCCGAACCGTTTGGCCAATGGCGAAGTGGTCGGGATTTTCGTGTTGATCCGCGACATCACTGAACGCCGCCGCACCGCCGAAGCCTTGCACCAGGCTTACCAGAACCTGGAACAGCGGGTCCAGGAACGCACCGCCGAACTGACCACGCTCAATGACCAGTTGCTGCGCGAAATCGACGAGCGCAGCCGGGTGGAATTGCGCTTGCGCGAAGCCAAGCGCGAGGCCGAGCAGGCCAACCTGTCCAAGACCAAATTCCTCGCGGCGGTCAGCCATGACCTGCTGCAACCGCTCAACGCTGCCCGGTTGTTCACCAGTGCCTTGCTTGAGCGCCGCGAGCCGGTCGCCAACGCGCAACTGGTGCGCAACGTCAGCAATTCGCTGCAGGACGTGGAGAACCTGTTGGGCACCCTGGTGGACATCTCAAAGCTGGACGCCGGGGTGATCAAGGCCGATGTCGCGCCGTTCGGCCTCAGTGAGTTGCTGGACAACCTGGCCGCCGAATACGCCCAGATCGCCCGCAGCGAAGGGTTGGAACTGCACTTTGTCGGCTGTTCGGTGCTGGTGCGCAGCGACATGCAATTGCTCGCGCGGATCCTGCGTAACCTGCTGAGCAATGCCATTCGCTACACCCCCAGCGGGCGGGTGGTGCTGGGCTGTCGCCGACATCGCCAGCGGGTGTCGATCCAGGTCTGGGACAGCGGCATCGGCATCGCCGAGAACCGCCTGGAGGAAATATTCCAGGAGTTCAAGCGCGGCGACGTGCAGCGCCCGAACCAGGACCGTGGGTTGGGCCTGGGCCTGGCGATTGTCGAGAAAATTGCCGGGATCCTCGGACACCGGATCCAGGTGCGCTCCTGGCCGGGCAAGGGCTCGATGTTCGCCATCGACGTGCCGCTGAGTGCCACCGCGCCCAAGCCGCTGCCGTGCCTGGACATGAGCGAGCCAATGCTCGAACGACTGCGCGGGGCACGGGTCTGGGTGCTGGACAACGATGCGGCGATCTGCGCCGGCATGCGGACCTTGCTGGAAGGGTGGGGCTGCGTGGTGGTCACCGCATTGTCGGAGCAGGACCTGGCGCGGCAAGTGGACAACTACCATGCCGAAGCCGACCTGCTGATTGCCGATTACCACTTGGATAATGAGCAGAATGGTGTCGACGCGGTGGCCCGGATCAACGCCCGCCGGGCCTCACCGATCCCGGCCATGATGATCACCGCCAACTACAGCAACGAACTCAAGCAGCAGATCCGCGAGCGCGGGCACACCCTGATGCATAAGCCGGTGCGGCCGATGAAGCTCAAGATTGCGATGAGTCATCTGTTGGGCCAGCTTCCGAACCATTGAGCCGAATGGATTTTGTGAAGATGAGTTCGCTCCCGCTGGCGCGCGCGTTAGGAGCTGTCGAGCGGAGCGAGGCTGCGATCTTTCCCCAGGCAATTGAGTCCCAAGCGAAAGATCAAAAGATCGCAGGCTTCGCCAGCTCCTACAGAGCCCAGCGGGAGCAAGCTCCCTCGCCACAGGGATTCATGGCGCCTGCTCAACGCCGCAAATAAGCCCCGAAATCAATGTCCCCGGCACTGAGGATCGCCTGCACCCGGTTGTGCACATTGAGCTTGCGCAGGATCGCCGAGACGTGGGCCTTGACCGTGGTTTCGGCGATGTCCAGGGTGTAGGCGATCTGCTTGTTCGACTCGCCCTTGGTCATGCGTTCGAGCACCAGCAGTTGCTTGCGGGTCAAGGCCTGGAGCAATTCCGGCGGGAACGCCGGGGTTTCGTTCAGGCGCCGACCCACCGGGCTCTTTTGCGTGCGGATGATGTCCGGCGGCAGGTACACGTTGCCGTTGAGGATCTGCTCGATGGCGTCAGTCATCTGTGAGCGTGGCGAGGATTTGGTGATAAAGCCCACCGCGCCATAGGTGATGGCCTGCAGCACCACTTGCTTGTCCTGCTCGGCGGAGACGATGACCACGGGAATGGTCGGTGCTTCGTTGCGCAGGTTGATCAGGCCATTGAGCCCGTGCATGCCGGGCATGTTCAGGTCCAGCAGGATCAGGTCCAGGTCATCGTGCTCGGCAGTCAAGGCCAGGGCACTGTCCAGGTCGGCGGTTTCCATGACCTCGCTGCCAGGAAAACCGTCGCTGATGACGTTGTGGATGGCTTCGCGAAACAGTGGGTGATCGTCGGCTATCAGGATTTTATACATGGCCATTCACCTCGTTATTGTCGTGTGGGGCAGGGCAGTTGCGCGCATTTCTTTGCAAAATCAGGGAAAAGGTTCGGGGTGGGCGGCCTGCAGGGGCAGGTTGGCCGCCTCCCAGGCATCGAGGCCATCGCGATACCAGTACACTTGCTTATAGCCCATGGCAGCGGCGCGTTTTACCGCGTTCCAGCTCAACCAGCAATCGGCGCGGCAATAAAAGACCAGTGGTAGATCCAGCCGCCCGCCGGTGGCCGTGCGCAGGTGATGGCTGAAGTAGTCCTGCCAGGTCGGGTCGAGATCGCCATCACCGGTATTGGCCAGCCACAGGCTGCCGGGGAGGTTGGCGTGGGGCTCGTTGTCGATGAAACGCCCTTGGACCCACGGACGACGATAAACGTCGATCAGCAGCGGGGGCGAGGCTTGGCCGAGCAGGCGTTGCAGGGCCTGGGTGTCGAGGGTCTGGGCGCCGTCGACGGTGGCGGGCGTGGGGCTGCGGTATTGGGCGATGCGGTAGCCCTGCGCTGAAAACAGCGCGGTCTCGGCCTGGGCGACATTCAACGCCAGGCCCAGCAAGAGGATCGCCAGCAAACGGGGCATAGGATTTATCCTTTTTGTTATGCGCCCATTACATGCCAGGGTCGAGGTCTTGTGAATGCGACCATAGACAGGAAAACCGGTACTAAAGTAGTAATTTCAGCCATGGGGCCCTGCTCAGAACCCTTGTGGGAGCGAGCTTGCTCGCGATAGCGGTGTGTCAGTCAACATCATTGCTGAATGATCCGCCGCTGTCGCGAGCAAGCTCGCTCCCACAGGTTTTCCACCCATAGGGATATTGGGATAGGGCAGGATCAACTGGCCTTGCGCAACGCCGCATGCTGCGGATTGAAGGTCCACACCGCCAGCAGCGCAAACACCAGGGTCAACCCCACGCATACCGCCATCGCCAGGAGGTTGAACTGCTCATACAAGGCAAACCGCACGAATTCCACGCCATGGGTGAACGGGCTCACCGCGCAGAGCCAATACAGCCAGGGGCTGGCTTCCTGCATTTTCCACAGTGGGTACAGCGCCGAGGACAGAAAGAACATCGGGAAGATCACGAAATTCATCACCCCGGCAAAGTTCTCCAGTTGCCGGATGGCGTTGGACAACAACAAGCCCAGGGCGCTGAGCATCAGGGCCACCAGTAGCAAGGCTGGCAAGGCCAGCAGCAGGCCCATGGTCGGTGGCTGGATGCCGTACAGCCAGGCGATGGCGAGAAAGGCATAAACCTGTAGCAGCGAGATCAGCGAGGTCGCCAGTAATTTGCTCGCCAGCAGGAAAGCCCGGGGCAGGGGGCTGGTGAGCAGGACGCGCATGCTGCCCATTTCCCGGTCGTAGACCATCGACAGCGAGCCCTGCATGCCGTTGAACAACAGGATCATGCAGGCCAGCCCCGGCACGATGTACACCTCGTAGGGAATGTAGGTGTCATAGGGGGCGATGATGGCGATGCCGAGCGCCGCGCGAAAGCCGGCGGCGAACACCAGCAGCCACAACAGTGGCCGGACCAGGGCGCTGAGCAGCCGGGTGCGTTGCAGCACGAAGCGCAGCCATTCGCGCACCACGATGCCGCTGAAACAGTGCCAATACGCGTTCATGGCCGGGCTCCCGAGGCGGTCAAATGGGTGAAGGCCGAACCGAGGGAGCCACCGTGTTCCAGGCTCACCGCGTCGGCCTGGCCGCTGGCGACCAGGCGGCCCTGATGCACGATCAACAGATCGTCGCTGGGTTGCACTTCGTCCAGCAGGTGAGTGGTCCAGAGCACGCTGATGCCCTGTTCGCTGCACAGTTGCCGAATGTGCAGGCCGAGGGCAAGACGGCTGGCCGGATCGAGGCCGACGCTGGGTTCGTCCAGCAACAACAGGCGCGGCTCATGGAGCAGGGCGCGGGCGATTTCCACCCGGCGCCGATGGCCGCCATTGAGGTCGCGCACCCGCTCGTGGCGGCGCTCGGTCAGGTGCTGGCGGGTCAGTTCGGCATCGATGCGGGCGCTGCCTTGGCGCCGCGAAAAACCATGCAGCGCCAGGTGATAGCGCAGGTTCTGTTCGATGCTCAGGTCCAGGTCCAGGGTGCTTTGTTGGAACACCACACCCAACTGGCGCAAGGCCGGTCGTGGTGACTTGTGCAGGGAGTGGCCGCCGACGCGGATATCGCCGCGTTGCAGGTCGTACAGGCGCGTGAGCAGGGCGATCAGCGTCGACTTGCCGGCGCCGTTGGGCCCCAGCAGCGCGGCGAAACGGCCGACGGGCAGGCTGAAATTCATCTGCCTGAGGGCTTCGCGCGGGCCATAGGCAAAGCTCAGGTCACTGACCTCCAGGGCATTCATGGCGTGACCACCACGCCCCAAGGGTAGCGCCCGACTTTCACCGACTTCAGGACTTTGCGGCTCTCTACATCGATCACCGAGACATCGCCACTGACGCCATTGGTCGCCAGCAGTCGCTTCTGGTCCGGAGTGAACGCCAGTTGCCAGACCCGTCGGCCCACCAGCAGGTAGTCCAGCACTTCGAAGGTCTTGGCGTCGATCACGGCCACATGGTTGGCCGGGCCCAGGGCGACGAACGCCAGCTTGCCGTCGGCGCTGAGCTTGATGCCCACCGGCTGCACCTTGTCCGGATGCACGCCCTTGATCTGGAACGCCAGGGTCTTGAGCACCTGGCGCGTGGCGACGTCGAGCACGGTCAGGGTGCCGCCGATCTCCGCCGAGGCCCAGAGCTGCGTTCCGTCGCGATTGAACTCGACGAAACGTGGCCGTTGGTCCACCAGGGTGTTGTCGGCCAGGGTCTGGGTGCTGGTGTCGATCCAGTGCAGCATGTTCGTGGTTTCACTGGTGTTGACCGCCCACTTGCCGTCGGGGCTGACAGCCATGCCTTCGGGTTCGACACCCACGCCGATCTGGCCCAGCACTTCGGAAGTCTGGGTGTCGATCACCGTGACCAGGGCATCGTCTTCGTTGGAGACATACAGCCAGCGGTCGTTGGGGTGCAGGGCGAACTGCTCCGGGTCCTTGCCGGAGGGTAGTTCCTTGATGATCTTGCGGGTGGCGACGTCCATCACCTGGACCCGGTCCGAGTCGCTGGCGCAGATGTAGAGCAGGCGATTGTCATGGGACAGCAACAGGCCGCGGGGGCGCTGGCCCACGGGCAAGGTTTCGATGACTTCCAGGCTTTGCATGTCGATCAGGCTCAGGCTGTTGTCTTTTTCGTTGGAGACCCAGGCGATGCTGGCAGCGGCGGGACCGGCCGCCAGCAGAACAGCGCCCAGGGTCAGGACTTGGCAGAGCAGGGCCGGTTTGAACAGCGGGCGGCGCATGGCGGTTTTCCTTATTGTTGTTATCGATCAGGGGTAACGGCAGCTCACTTCGGGCCGGTCATAGCCCAGGCTGTCCATTTCATTGGAGGGGTGCAGAAAACCGTCCTGGGGCGAGGTGCTGACCAGTGCACGGGGCTGGACCAGGGGAATCGGTTGGCGTAGTTGGCCATTCCATGGCCGGTAGCTGAGCTTGCGTCCCTTGAAGCCATCCAGGGGCAATTGGTCGCTGAGGGCCAGTTGGCGGATGGCGAACGGGTCGGTCTGACGCAGTTTGCTTACCGCGCTGGCGATGCTGCGCACGGCGATCCAGGCCGCGAAGTCGCGGTCGTTCATCCAGCGTCCGGCCAGGGCTTCGAAGCGTTTTTGCAACTGCGCCGCACCGTAGGTTTCCACGGTCTTGTGCCAGCCGGTGGGTGTCAGTCCCTGGGTGCCGGCCACCGGCCGTGGGTACCAGGTCTGGTAGGGCAGGTATTCGCCGAAATCGCCGCGCTCGTCGGCCACCAGCACCACGTCGTACTCGGCGGTCTGGGTGAACAGCGGCATGTCGGCCTGGGCGCTGCGGCGCTGGTCGTTGTCGAACTGCCAGGCTTTTTCGGCGACGATCTTCATGCCGAAGCGTTTCATGGCCCGGCGCAATGCCGCGGCATAGGCCTGGTCCTCGGGTGTCTGGCCGACGATCAGCAGGGCCCGCTGCCATTTGCGCACCACGCTGAACTGCACCAGGGCATCGGCGAGCATGGCGCGGTCGGGCAGGCTGTGCAGCACGTTGCCCAGGCAGTCGGTGGTGCGCAGGCTGTCGTCGGGACTGCCGGCGTTGAACAGCAGGCTGTCGGGCAGGGCGGCGCTGAGATCGCGCAGGCTGGCGGCCGGTGCATTGACCACGAACAGCCGCAGGCCCTGGTCGTGTTGGGCGCGGGCGGCCTGGAGCAGGGCTTCGGGACTGTCGACGCTGGCGCTTTCCAGGCGATAGTCGTGCTGGAGAAAACGCCCGGTGCTGTTGCTGTCGACGATCGCCAGCTCAGCGCCGCGCAACCCGGTGTCGGCCGGTTCGACAATGACGTTGGACAGCAGCGGCCCCGGGTCTGGGCGATAACCCAGGTAGCCGATGCGCACTTGCAGCGGCGTGGCATCGCCCGCGTGAGCGGTCGCCGCTGCCAGCAGAAAAACCAGGGCGTAACTGACGAGCCGGCGCATGACGTCCTCCATTGCGGGTGGCGCCAGCATAGGAAGGCTATGGCGCTGGGGAAATATGCAGAAAGTACCGCCGGGGCAGTACCAAGGTAGTAACTCGCCTCGGAAGCCGGGGTTTTAGGATGCAAGGCATTGTCATTGCCCAGGAAGGGACAGACCATGCGGACTCTCAAGACCCTGCTGCTGACGTTGCTGCTGATCCTGAGTTTGATCGGGCTGGATCGTCCCCAAGCCTGGAACTCCCCAAGCCCTCCTGTGGGAGCGAGCTTACTCGCGATAGCGGTGGTTCAGTCGGACGCGGTATCGGCTGTGCCGCCGTCATCGCGAGCAAGCTCGCTCCCACAGGGTGGGAGTATCCATTCAGGATTGGAACACTAGCCATGTCAGCCCTCTGGCGCATCAACCTCTGGGTGTCAGCTTTCTTCGCCCTGGTCACCCTGGCCTGTGCCGTCCTGCTGTTGCACCAGGCCATGGCCGATGTGAAGCGAGAATTGCAATCGGCCGAGTCTGTGGTGCATTACCTGCGTGAAACCGCCGAGCGCGACCCGGCCAGTCTCCAGCCGCGGTTGACCGGCAGCCTGCGTCATGTGCGGGTCCGTTGGCTGGCCCCTGGGGAACGGTTCCCCGCGAATGAAGACGGGATGAAAGCCTGGCTCGGCCGCCAGCTACTGGACGACGGTCCCGCGGCTCAGGTGGTGGAGTTGCCTGACGGTCGGCGGGCCTGGATTGCCGTCGATCCGCGGGACGAAATCGACGAGATTCTCGATTCGTTGGTGCAACTGCTGTACGTCTGCGCTTTGGCGCTGTCGCTCAGCCTGTTGGTGATCCGCTGGGCGGTACGCCGGGGCATGGGTTTGCTCGATGAACTGCTGCAGGCACTGCGTCAGGTGTCTGCCGGGAACCTGCAGGTGCGCCTGGACACTGAAGGCGTTCCGGAAGCGCAGCAACTGGCGGGGCATTTCAATCGCATGACCGCCGCCCTGGCCGAGGCCCAGGCCGATAACGCGCGGCTCACCCAGGCCTTGCTGGCCGTGCAGGAGCAGGAGCGTACCCGGCTGGCCCAGACCCTGCACGACGACCTGGGCCAATACGTGGCCGGCATTCGTGCCCGCGCCTGCCTGTTGCGCCTGGTGATGGATCAGCCGCCGGCGCTGGAGCAGACCGTCAGCCAGCTCGAAGACCATTGCGAGCATTTGCAACAGGGGTTCCGGGCGCTGGTGCATGACTTGTACCCGGTGGTGTTGCAGCACCTGCCGTTATGCGAGGCCATCGGCCTATTGGCTGGGCAATGGCAGGCCAGCCAGGGCATCGCCTGTCAGTTGTGGATAGACGAAGCCTTGCCGCCTATGTCCGGATCGGACAAGACCCACCTGTATCGCTTGTTGCAGGAAGCACTCACCAACGTTGCCCGGCATGCCGGTGCCACGCAGGTAAGGATTCGCCTGCAACATCGCGCCGGGCGCCTGCGCTTGCTGGTGCGCGACAACGGCCGCGGTGCGACGCAACCACCACGCGCCGGTGTGGGCTTGCACTCGATGTCCGAACGGGCCCGCAGCCTGGGTGGGGAGTTGCGCGTCATCAGCCAGCCTGGCGCCGGTTGGGCGCTGGCCTTGAATATTGCCCTGGAGGCGTGATGAACATTTTGTTGGTGGATGACCATGCGGTGGTTCGGCAGGGCTACGCCAGCCTGTTGCGGGTGCTGATGCCAGACCTGCAGGTCCGCGAAGCGGCCACGGGTGAGGAGGCGCTGAGTCTGGTGCAGGAGCAGGTGCCGCACCTGGTGATCATGGACTTTGGCCTGCCTGGTATCAGTGGTCTGGAAACCACCCGCCGGCTGCGCCAGCGCCTGCCGCAATTGCGGGTGTTGTTCTTCAGCATGCACGACGAATTGCCGCTGGTGCGCCAGGCATTGGACGCTGGCGCCGCGGGCTACCTGACCAAGAACTCGGCGCCCCAGGTGCTGGTGGAAGCGGTACGCCGGGTGCTGGCCGGCCATGCCTACATCGAACAGTCCCTGGCCACGCAACTGGCCTGCGCCAGCTCCCGGCAGGATGTTGACCCACGCCTGCAATGCATGACCCAGCGGGAGCTGGAGATCTTCGTCATGCTCGCCAAGGGCACGCCGGCGCGCACCATTGCCGAACAGCTATGCATCAGCGCCAAGACTGTGTCCAACCACCTGACGTTGCTCAAGAGCAAGTTGCAGGTCAGCTCCCATGCCGAACTGGTGCACTTGGGGATTGACCTTGGGGTGGTGCGGGTGGCGGGATGAATATCTGATTTGACATGCCGACCACTTGTGGCAAGGGAACTTGCTTTCGCCCTGTAGGAGCTGACGAGCGGAGCGAGGCTGCGATCTTTCCCCAGCCGCTTGAGTCCCAAGCGAACGATCAAAAGATCGCAGGCTTCGCCAGCTCCTACAGAGCCCAGCAGGAGCAAGGTTGTATGTGTATCCGCAGACTTCACTGATCCCAGGAAGTCGGGCAACCGGTGCAGCCTTCCATATTCGCATCCTGGAAATTTCCATAGTGCTGGCGAGAACCGCTCAGGTTGGCCTGTTCCAGGTTGCTTTCGCCGAGCTTGGCTTCCTGCAGGTTGGCATCGCGCAGGTCGGCGCCCTTGAGGTCGGCCTTGCTCAGCCAGGCCATTTCCAGGTCAGCGGCCTGCAGGTTGGCACCCTGCAGCCGCGCGCCGGACAAGCGGGCGAACTGAAGGTAGGCGGCGGTCAGGTCGGCACGTTGGAATTGCGTGCCTTGGGCGAACAGCCCCCAGCCCTGGATCGCCTTGAGCGTGGCGCCGCTGAAGTCCGCCAGGCGCAGGTTGCTTTGTTGCAGGCTGGCGCGGGTCAGGTTGGCGCCCTGCAGCTGGGCTTTCTCAAGGTTGGCCAGGTCCAGCCGCGCGTGCCGCAGGTCGGCGTCGCGCAGGTCGGCACCGATGAGGTTCATTTTGCGCAAGTCCTGGTTCGCCAGTTTTGCGCCACGCAGGTTGGCGCCGGGGCATTGGCTGGCTTCGGCGATGACGCAGCCGTTGAGGGTGAGCGGGGTGTCGAGGTCGTCGGCGTTGGCAAAGGCGCCAACGAACAGAAGCAGCAATGACAAGCATCTCATGGCATGAACTCGGGCAATTGTGGGAGCGAGCTTGCTCGCGATAGCGCAATATCAGTCAACATGAATGCCGGCTGAACGACCGCCATCGCGAGCAAGCTCGCTCCCCCAGGAGGTTGTGGTGTGTGTCAGGACCCAGGCGGGATCGGTCTACTTCTGCGCGGTCGCCTTGTCCCAACTCGGAATCTTGAACACCCAGAACGACCCGCCCTGGGCCACGGGCTTGGTCAGTTCGGCCATGTCGCCGCCCCACAACGGTACGGCGCCGCCGTAGCCGACGGTCACGCCGATGTACTGCTCGCCGTCCTGTTCCCAGGTGATGGGCGGGGAGACGATGCCGCTGCCGGTCTGGAACTTCCACAGCTCCTTGCCGGTTTTCGCATCAAAGGCCTTGAAGAATCCGTCGCCAGTGCCGGTGAACACCAGGTTGCCCTTGGTCGCCAGCACGCCGGCCCACAGTGGCAGCGGCTCCTTGTGCTCCCACACCACTTTGCCGGTGGTGGGGTTCATCGCCCGCAGGCTGCCGACGTGATCGTCATACATGCGCTTGATACGAAAGCCCATGCCCAGGTAGGCCGAGCCTTTCTTGTAGTTCACTTCTTCGGTCCAGTATTCCTCTTTCCACTGGTTGCCGGGGACGTAGAACAGGCCGGTGTCCTGGCTGTAGGCCATGGGGTTCCAGTTCTTGCCGCCGAGGAACGGAGGCGAGACTTCCACCGGCTTGCCCTTGGTTTCGCCGGGCAATGGCTTGGCCGGACGCTGGCCGGGATTTTCCACCGGGCGGCCGGTCTTCAGGTCGATGTGGCTGGCCCAGGTGATGTTGTCGACGAAGGGGAAGGCGTTCTGCAGCTTGCCGTTGTTGCGGTCCACCACGTAGAAGAAGCCGTTGCGGTCGGCGTGGGCGGTGGCCTTGACCACCTTGCCGTCCTTGTCCTTGTAGTCGAACAGCACCAGTTCGTTGTTGCCGGAGAAGTCCCAGGCGTCGTTGGGCGTATGTTGGTAGAACCACTTCACCTCGCCCGTGCTCGGGTCGACACCGACCTGGCCCGAGGTGTAGAGGCTGTCGTAGTCGTGGGGGTTGCCGTCCTTGGCCGTGCGCGCCCAGGTGTTCCAAGGGCCGGGGTTGCCCGCACCGACGATGATGGTGTTGGTCTCGGCGTCGAAACTGGCGCTCTGCCAAGGTGCGCCGCCGCCATGACTCCAGGCTTCGACCTTGCCGGTTTCAGTGGTCTTGTCGTCGGGCCAGGAGGGCGCCTTGACGTCGCCGGTCGGGGTGCTGTCCTTGCCGTTGAGGCGGCCCATATGGCCTTCGACGAACGGGCGCATCCAGACTTCTTCGCCGGTTTCCGGGTCGCGGGCGAACAATTGCCCGACCACACCGAATTCGTCGCCGGAGCTGCCGTGGATCAGCAGCACCTTGCCGCTGGTCTTGTCCTTGATCAGCACCGGGGCGCCGGTCATGGTGTAGCCGCCGGCGTGGTCGCCGAATTTCTTGTTCCACACCACCTTGCCGGTGTTTTTATCCAGGGCGACCACTCGAGCGTCCAGGGTGCCGAAGTAGATCTTGTCGCCATAGATGGCCGCGCCGCGGTTGACCACATCGCAGCACGGGCGAATGTTGTCCGGCAGCCGGTGGTTGTAGGTCCACAGGCGCTTGCCGGTCCTGGCGTCGAGGGCGAATACCCGCGAATACGAGCCGGTGACGTAGACCACGCCGTCGCTGACGATGGCCTGGGACTCCTGGCCGCGCTGCTTCTCGTCACCGAACGAGTAGGACCAGGCGGGGGTCAGCTTGAAGACGTTCTTGTCGTTGACCTGGGCCAGCGGGCTCCAACGTTGGGCGTTGGTGCCCATGCCGTACTGCAGCACGTCCTGGGTGGTCAGGTGGTCGTTGGCAATGTCTTCCCAGCTGACCCCTGGCGCTGCGGCGCTGGCCAAGGGGCTCAGCGACAGACTGCCGGCCAGCAGCAAGGCAACAGTCAGGGCGGAGAGGGCGGGTAGCGTTTTTATTCTCATGGTGGCAGTTCCCAGTGAAGGTTTTGGCCTGACTAGGTTGGGTCGCGCCGGTGCCTGGCCGATACGGAAAAAGTCCCGCCCTTGCCGGGAAGACTTCCCGAACCGCCTGTCTTTGCGACTTGCGTCGGATGGCCTGCTACCAAGGGACTAGACCCCGGCCACCAAAGCAGCATTCGGCTGGCGCCCCAGGGTTCCTAAGATGACGGCACGGCTTCTTCACAGAGGTCTTGCGTGCAATCCAGAGGGCATAACAATGACAACAAAACGCAACGCCATCATCGCTACCGCATTGCTGATGGGGCTGATCGGCGCAGGCTCCGCATGGGCCCACGGCAACGTAGTGCCCCAGGCAGTGGAAACCAAGGGACTGACCCCGATCAAAGACACCGGAGTGGCCGTGGACGGCGACGGCTGGGCGACGGTAAACCCCTATCGCACGTCGTCCGAGCATGATCGGGCCGTGGAAATCGGCGCCTCGGCCTACAACCAGAACTGCGCCGCATGCCACGGCCTGGAAGCCAAGTCCGGTGGGATCGCCCCGGACCTGCGCATGTTGGACGCCGCCGAAGCCGGAGACGAATGGTTCGTCGAGCGCGTACGCCATGGCGCGGTACGCGACGGTCGAGTCTACATGCCGAAAATGGCTGATTACCTGAGCCAGGAAGCCTTGTGGGCAGTGCGCACTTATCTTGACAGCGTGCACGTCGAGGAGTGATCGCCATGCGCTGGTTCGCCTGGGTAATCTGCTGCGTGTTGCTGGGTGCCCAGGCGGTTCAGGCCCAGGTGCGCAGTTACGACCAGATGATTGCCGCCGGGGAACTGAAGGTGGCGGTCTACAAGGACTTCGCCCCCTACAGCTTCGAAGACCAGGGCCAGCCCAGGGGCGTCGACGTCGAACTGGCCCAGGCCTTGGCCAAGGCCCTGGGCGTGCGCCTGAAGCTGATGTGGGCGCCGCCTGGCGAGAAGCTCGATGACGATCTGCGTGATTACATCTGGCGCAGCAGCCCGCTGCATGACCGGCAACTGGCCGACTTGATGATGCGTGTGCCGTACGATCACGACTACGTCCAAAAGCGCAACGACGTCGGTGAGCTGGAAAACGCCCAGGTGGTGATGTTCGGGCCTTATCAGCAGGAGTGCTGGCAGGTGGCGTACGACCGTCGCCGGTTGGATTCGGTGGGCAGCGTCGCGGTGTTCCAGCAGCACCCTATCGGGGTGGAAGTCGACAGCGTGCCGTCGTTCTACCTGACTTCGGTGTTCAACGGCATGCTCAGCGCCAAGACCCGCCATTACCCTGGTGTCAGCCAGGCCTTCAAGGCCATGCAGGCTGGCGAGGTCGACGCGGTCATGGCCATGCGCGGGGAAATCGACTGGCAAGTGCATGAGGCGGCCGATCCGCAACTGGCACTGGCGGAGAATGCCTATCCGAACATGGGCAAGCAACGCTGGGAAATCGGCATGGCGGTGCATGAAAGCAACCGTCAGTTGGCCTATGCGGTGGAAGAGGCGCTGGAAGGCTTGATCCGCGATGGCAGCGTCAAGGCTGTCTACGCCCATTACGGCCTGCGTTACGAAGTGCCCGAGATGTACCAATAGGAGCACAGGGATGAAATGGCGTGCTTATCGCTTGGGCTGTTGCCTGCTGTGGTGCGGCCTGTCGTTGATGGCCCAGGCGGCGGTCGAGCCCGGCAAGGATCCGGTGCCCTCGGTGATGTGGGCTTTCTACCACAAGCAACTGTTGGGTGATGCGCCATTCGTGTTCGATGACCGGGTGCGGTTGCTGGCGCCGCCCTTCGCCGAGGATGCGCGCCAGGTGCCGCTGGAAATCGATGCCCGGGCCTTCGCCGGGGACGTCGTGCGGGTGCTGGCCTGGGCCGAATTGAATCCGCTGCCGAAAATCGTCGACTTCCAACCGGGGGAGCGGGTGCTGCCCTGGCTGTCGATCCGTATTCGCATCGAACAGGCCACGCCACTGCGGGCCGCCGTGCAGACCCGGGACGGTCTGTGGCACGTTGGCTCGACCCTGATCGACGCGGCCGGGGGCGGCTGTACCGCGCCCAGCGTGGTGCGTACCCAGCCAGGCTGGGAAGAGCACCTTGGCGAAGTCCTGGGGCGGCGTTTTCCCCGTGGCGACACCAGCCGCCTGCGCGTGCAGGTGGCCCATCCGATGGATAACGGCCTGGTGAGCGGCATCCCCGAATTCTTCCTCGACCAGGCCCGACTGCTGGACGCCGACGGCCAGGTGCTGGCGCGCCTGGAGCTGTTTCCGGCGGTCAGCGAAAACCCCAGCCTGGGCTTCGATATACAAGGCCCCGGGCAAACCCGCCTGTTGCTGCGCGACAACAGCGGCAACGCGTTCGAGGCGGCGATCCCCTGACCACAAGGAGCGCGCCATGCGTTGGTTGCTGCTGATTGTCATGTGCCTGAACGGACCAGCCTGGGCCGGTACGGATTACTCACTCAAGCCCCAGCAGATCGCCGAAGGCACCTGGCTGCTGGAAGGCAGTACAGAGAACTTTGCCAAGGCCAACGGCGGCAATATCGTCAATACCGGTTTTATCGTCACCGATGTCGGCGTGGTGGTGATCGACACCGGGCCGTCGAAGCGCTACGGCGAGGCGTTGCGCCAGGCCATTGCGGCGACCACCGATAAGCCGGTCATCCAGGTCTTGCTGACCCACCATCACCCCGACCACGTATTGGGCAACCAGGCGTTCAGCGGGGTGCCCATCGGTGCCTTGGCCGGGACTACGGATTTGCTGCGGCAGCAGGGCGATGCCATGGCGGAAAACATGTACCGCCTGGTGGGCGACTGGATGCGCGGCACCGAGGTGGTGCTGCCCACCCAAGTGTTGACGCCCGGTGTGCTCAAGGTGGGCAATCACGCGTTGCGACTGCTGCAACTGGCCGGGCATACCGGGGCCGACCTGGCCATCCTCGACGAAACCACCGGCGTATTGTTCGCCGGCGACCTGGTGTTCTACGAACGGGCCCTGACCACCCCCAACAGCCCCGGGCTGGAGGTCTGGCTCAAAGACCTGGACACCCTGCAGGCCTTGCCCTGGAAGCAGATCGTGCCCGGCCATGGCCCCGTGGCGACTGACGCCCGACCCTTTGCGCAGATGCGCGATTACCTGGGCTGGCTCGACCAACTGATGCGCGACGGCGCGGCCAGGGGCGACGACATGGCCGAGATGATCCGCAGCCCCATCCCTGAACGCTTCGCCGGGATCAGCCTGAGTCGGTATGAGTTGATCCGTAGTGTCAGTCATCTCTATCCACGTTATGAACGGGCGGTGATGAAACGGGTGGATGCTCATGACCCAGGCTGAAGACACACCCCTGTGGCGAGGGGATTTATCCCCGCTGGGCTGCGCAAGCAGCCCCATGAGCCAGTCCAGTCACCCTGATCGTCAGCAGAAGATAAAGGGCCGCTTCGCGCCCCAACGGGGATAAATCCCCTCGCCACAAATGGGCCCGTCGCAGGAAATGTGGACACAGGCAACGGCCCCACATGTACCAAGGAACTAGAAAACTCAACACAGCGGGCAATTGTTGCCAGCGGCCCCGAGCCTAAGAATCTGCGACAGACCGGGAAAATTTCCCGGGTATAACAAAAACCGCAGAGGTAGCCGTCATGAGTCATCCCGCACGTCGCCAACCCTTCGCCGTGAGCCTGCTGCTCAGTGCCATGCTGCTGTCCGGTTCGGCCCTTGCAGCCGTGACCGATCAGGAAATTCTCCAGGATCCGAAGAACCCCGAGCAGATTGTGACCAATGGCCTGGGTGTCCAGGGCCAGCGCTACAGCCCGCTCGACACGCTCAACGTCAGCAACGTCAAGGACCTGCGTCCGGTCTGGGCGTTCTCCTTCGGCGGTGAAAAGCAGCGCGGCCAGCAGGCCCAGCCGATGATCAAGGACGGGGTGATGTACCTCACCGGTTCCTATTCGCGGGTGTTTGCCGTGGATGCGCGCACCGGTAAGAAACTGTGGCAGTACGATGCGCGCCTGCCCGATGACATCCGCCCTTGCTGCGACGTGATCAACCGCGGCGTGGCCTTGTACGGGGACCTGGTGTTCTTCGGCACCCTCGACGCCAAGCTGGTGGCCTTGAACAAGGACACCGGCAAAGTGGTGTGGAGCAAGAAGGTCGCCGACCACAAGGAAGGCTATTCCATCAGTGCCGCTCCGCTGATCGTCAACGGCAAGCTGATCACTGGCGTGGCCGGTGGCGAGTTCGGCGTGGTGGGCCAGATCAGTGCCTATGATCCGAAGAATGGCGAACTGCTGTGGACCCGTCCGACCGTGGAAGGCCACATGGGCTACGTCTACAAGGATGGCAAGGCGGTCGAGAACGGTATCTCCGGAGGCGAGGCGGGCAAGACCTGGCCGGGCGATCTGTGGAAAACCGGCGGTGCCGCACCCTGGCTGGGCGGCTACTACGACCCGGAAACCAACCTGCTGCTGTTCGGCACCGGTAACCCGGCGCCCTGGAACTCCCACCTGCGTCCTGGCGACAACCTCTATTCCTCCTCGCGCCTGGCCCTGAACCCGGACGACGGCACCATCAAATGGCACTTCCAGAGCACGCCGCACGACGGCTGGGACTATGATGGCGTCAACGAGCTGATCTCGTTCAACTACAAGGAAGGCGGCAAGGACATCAAGGCCGCGGCCACCGCCGACCGTAACGGCTTCTTCTACGTGCTCGACCGCACCAATGGCAAATTCATCCGCGGCTTCCCGTTTGTCGACAAGATCACCTGGGCCACCGGCCTGGACAAGGACGGCCGGCCGATCTACAACGAGGCCAGCCGTCCGGGTGCGCCGGGCAGCGAAGCCAAGGGCAGTTCGGTGTTCGTGGCACCGGCGTTCCTCGGCGCGAAAAACTGGATGCCCATGGCCTACAACCAGGACACTGGCCTGTTCTACGTGCCGTCCAACGAGTGGGGCATGGACATCTGGAACGAAGGCATCGCCTACAAGAAAGGCGCGGCGTTCCTCGGGGCCGGCTTCACCATCAAGCCGCTGAACGAGGATTACATCGGCGTGCTGCGGGCCATCGATCCGAAGACCGGCAAGGAAGTCTGGCGCCACACGAACTATGCGCCACTGTGGGGCGGGGTGCTGACCACCAAGGGCAACCTGGTCTTCACCGGCACGCCTGAAGGCTTCCTGCAGGCCTTCAACGCCAAGACCGGGGAAAAGGTCTGGGAATTCCAGACCGGCTCCGGTGTGCTTGGCTCGCCCATCACCTGGGAAATGGACGGCGAGCAATACGTCTCCGTGGTGTCCGGTTGGGGCGGCGCGGTGCCGCTGTGGGGCGGCGAAGTGGCCAAGCGTGTGAAAGACTTCAACCAGGGCGGCATGCTCTGGACCTTCAAGTTGCCCAAAGAACTTGTCGCCAAGCGCTGAGCCAACCTTGGCAAGTAGCGAACCTGTGGGAGCGGGCTTGCTCGCGATAGCGGTCAATCGGGCACCCTCCATGCTGGAGGTGCCGACCTCATCGCGAGCAAGCTCGCTCCCACAAAAAAGCCCGGCTCATCCTCGGATCGCAGCAAAACCTACTACCAAATAACGAGAGTCCCCCCTGCCAACGACGCATTCGTCCGGCCGGCGGGGCTCTCTACCATCGGCCTATCGCTTGTCCCGTGACAGGCATCGACCAGGCAGAGGCCCCATCATGATCTATGCACAACCCGGAACCCCAGGCGCCGTCGTTTCCTTCAAGCCGCGCTATGGCAATTTCATCGGCGGCGAGTTCGTCGCACCGGTCAACGGCGAGTACTTCACCAACACGTCACCGGTCAATGGCGAAGTCATTGCCGAATTCCCGCGCTCCAGCGCCGCCGACATCGACAAGGCCCTGGATGCCGCCCATGCCGCCGCCGACGCCTGGGGTAAGACCTCGGTGCAGGACCGCTCCCTGGTACTGTTGAAAATCGCCGACCGCATCGAGCAGCACCTGGAAGTCCTCGCTGTTGCAGAAACCTGGGACAACGGCAAGGCTGTACGCGAAACCCTCAATGCCGACGTGCCGCTGTCGGCCGACCATTTCCGTTACTTCGCCGGCTGCATACGCGCCCAAGAGGGCGGGGCCGCCGAGATCAACGAACTGACCACGGCCTATCACTTCCACGAACCGCTGGGCGTGGTCGGGCAGATCATCCCGTGGAACTTCCCGCTGCTGATGGCCGCCTGGAAACTTGCCCCGGCCCTGGCCGCGGGTAACTGCATCGTGCTCAAGCCGGCGGAGCAGACGCCGCTGTCGATCACTGTGTTTATCGAACTGATCGCCGACCTGCTGCCACCTGGCGTGTTGAACATTGTCCATGGTTTCGGCCGCGAAGCCGGCGAAGCCCTGGCCACCAGCAAGCGCATCGCCAAGATCGCCTTCACCGGTTCCACCCCGGTGGGCTCGCACATCATGAAATGCGCCGCCGAGAACATCATCCCGTCGACTGTGGAACTGGGCGGCAAGTCGCCGAACATCTTCTTCGAAGACATCATGCAGGCCGAGCCGGCCTTCATCGAAAAGGCTGCCGAAGGGCTGGTACTGGCGTTCTTCAACCAGGGCGAAGTCTGCACCTGCCCGTCCCGGGCACTGGTGCAGGAGTCGATCTATGTACCATTCATGGCTGAGGTGATGAAGAAAATCGCCAAGATCAAGCGTGGCAACCCACTGGATACCGAGACCATGGTCGGTGCCCAGGCTTCGCAGCAGCAATACGACAAGATCCTTTCCTATCTGGAGATCGCCCGGGAAGAGGGGGCCGAATTGTTGACCGGTGGTGCGGCCGAGCACCTGGAAGGTGACTTGTCGAGCGGCTACTACATCCAGCCGACCCTGCTCAAGGGCCACAACAAAATGCGCGTGTTCCAGGAAGAGATCTTCGGCCCGGTGGTAGGTGTGACCACCTTCAAGGACGAAGCCGAAGCCCTGGCGATCGCCAACGACACTGAGTTCGGCCTCGGCGCCGGCCTGTGGACCCGCGACATCAACCGCGCCTACCGCATGGGCCGGGCGATCAAGGCCGGTCGCGTCTGGACCAACTGCTACCACCTGTACCCGGCCCATGCCGCGTTCGGTGGCTACAAGAAGTCCGGCGTGGGGCGTGAAACCCACAAGATGATGCTCGATCACTACCAGCAGACCAAGAACCTGCTGGTGAGCTACGACATCAATCCGTTGGGGTTCTTCTAACCCGATAACACAGCTACACCCTGTGGGAGCGAGCTTGCTCGCGATAGCGGCCGATCAGTCAACATCAGTGTTGAATGCCCCGACCTCATCGCGAGCAAGCTCGCTCCCACAAAGGTTATGCGATTGCGTGCCAGCCACCCCATACCAACGCACCCCATCCACCGCTTCGAAAGTAGCATTCGAGCCCCAGGCGTGGCGTGCATTAATGACCTTGCCGGAATGGCCCGGTACAAGAAGAGGAAAGACCCATGTGGACTAAACCCGCGTACACCGACCTGCGTATCGGCTTTGAAGTGACGATGTACTTCGCCAACCGATGAGTGCTGGCCCGGCCTGGAACATTCAGGCCGGGCTACCCATTGGTCTGATTGCATTCACAGCGGGATGCTTTAGGCTCAAGGTATCCCCTGACAATAACAACAGGCTTACCAATGAGCCACGTAACTGAAAAGATGAGCCTCAGCCCGCTGCGCAAGTTCGTTTCTCCTGAAATCATGTTCGGTGCCGGTTGTCGGCACAATGTCGGCAACTACGCCAAGACCTTCGGGGCACGCAAAGTGCTGATCGTCACCGATCCCGGGGTCATCGCCGCCGGTTGGGTGGCGGACGTCGAAGCCAGTCTCCAGGCCCAAGGTATCGATTACTGCATCTACAGCGCGGTCTCGCCCAATCCACGGGTCGAGGAAGTGATGCTCGGGGCCGACCTGTACCGGGAAAACCATTGCGATGTCATCGTCGCGGTGGGCGGTGGTAGCCCGATGGATTGCGGCAAAGGCATCGGCATCGTCGTGGCCCACGGCCGCAATATCCTCGAGTTCGAAGGCGTTGACACCCTGAACGTGCCCAGCCCGCCGCTGATCCTGATCCCCACCACGGCGGGGACGTCGGCTGATGTGTCGCAATTCGTGATCATCTCCAACCAGCAAGAACGCATGAAGTTCTCCATCGTCAGCAAGGCGGCGGTGCCGGACGTGTCGCTGATCGACCCGGAAACCACCCTGAGCATGGACCCGTTCCTGTCCGCCTGTACCGGCATCGATGCGCTGGTGCATGCCATCGAGGCGTTCGTGTCCACCGGTCACGGCCCGTTGACCGACCCCCATGCCCTGGAAGCGATGCGCCTGATCAATGGCAACCTGGTGCAGATGATCGCCAACCCGGCGGACATCGCCCTGCGGGAAAAAATCATGCTGGGCAGCATGCAGGCCGGGCTGGCGTTCTCCAACGCGATCCTCGGGGCCGTGCACGCGATGTCCCACAGCCTGGGCGGGTTCCTCGATTTGCCCCATGGCCTGTGCAACGCGGTACTGGTGGAGCACGTGGTGGCGTTCAACTACAACTCGGCACCGGAGCGTTTCAAGGTGATTGCCGAGACCCTGGGCATCGATTGCCGGGGGCTCAACCACCGGCAGATCCGCACCCGGCTGGTGGAGCACCTGATTGCCCTCAAGCACACCATCGGTTTCCACGAGACCCTGGGCCTGCACGGCGTGAGCACCTCGGACATCCCGTTCCTGTCGCAACATGCGATGCACGACCCGTGCATCCTCACCAATCCTCGGGAGTCGAGCCAGCGGGATGTCGAGGTCGTTTATGGCGAAGCCCTCTGACGAGCAGCAAAAAGCCTTGGAGGGGCTGTTGGGGCTGGGCAATCACTCGACGCGCAAGAGTCATTATCCGGAACTGACGGCGCGCCTCGACGAGCTGGAACAGGCCCGGCGACACCTGCAACAGCTCAACGACCAGCTGGAACAGCGGGTGGCCGAGCGCACCGATGCGCTGTTGGAGGCCAACCACAACCTGCAGCAGCAGATTGCCCAGCGCGAACGGGTAGAACAGCAATTGCGCGATGCCCGGGACGTCGCCCAGGCCGCCAACCGCAGCAAGGACAAATACCTGGCCGCCGCCAGCCATGATCTGTTGCAGCCACTCAACGCGGCGCGCTTGCTGATCGCCACGTTGCGTGAGCGCGAACTGCCTGCCGCCGAGCACGTGCTGGTCGAACGCACCCACCAGGCGCTTGAGGGCGCTGAAGACCTGCTCACCGACCTGCTGGATATTTCCCGGCTGGATCAGGCCGCCGTCAAGCCCGACCTGGCGCCGTACCGGCTGGATGAGTTGCTGGGGCCGCTGGTGTCGGAGTTTCAATCGGTGGCCGGTGCCGCCGGGTTGGAGTTGCGAGTGCGGTTTGGCGACGAAGCGGTGCTGACCGACCTGCGATTGATCAGCCGTATCCTGCGTAACCTGCTGAGCAACGCCTGCCGCTACACCGACCAAGGCGGCATTCTCCTGGCGGCCCGGCGGCGGGGAGGGCGCCTGAGCCTGGAAGTCTGGGACACGGGGCGGGGAATCGCTGCCGATTGCCTGGAGTCGATTTTCCTCGAATTCAACCAACTGGACGTCGGCCGGGCGGCGGATCGCAAAGGCGTGGGCCTGGGGTTGGCGATTGTCGAACGCATCGCCCATATCCTCGGCTACCGGGTGCAGGTGCGTTCGCGGCCGGGACGCGGCTCGGTGTTCAGTATCGAAGTGCCGCTGTCCAGTGAAAAACCGCTGCCCGTGTCGCTGGCCCCGGTACAGGCGGTCGCCGGCAACCCGCTGCCGGGGCGGCGCTTGTTGGTGATCGACAATGAGCTGAGCATCCTGCAAAGCATGGCCGCGCTGTTGGGGCAATGGGGCTGTGACGTGTTGACCGCCACCGACGAGGCGGGCGCCCTTGACGTGCTGCAAGGCCGTGCGCCGGAGCTGATCCTGGCGGATTTCCACCTGGATCATGGGGTCGTGGGCTGTGAAGTGGTCAAGCACCTGCGCGAGCATTTCCGCCAGGCGATTCCGGCGGTGATCATCACCGCCGACCGCAGCGACCAGTGCCGCCGCGCCTTGCGCAAGCTGGATGCACCGCTGCTCAACAAACCGGTCAAGCCGGGCAAGTTGCGGGCGGTGTTGAGTCAGCTGCTCGGATAGGTTTGTGTTGTAGATACTCTGTTGGAGCTGTCGAGTGCAGCGAGGCTGCGATCCTTTAATTCATCCGCTTAAGACTCAAGCGGCCAGGGCAAGATCGCAGCCTCGCTGCACTCGACAGCTCCTACACGAATCCGTCGCGAGGGCCATTAAAATGCCGTCATTTGGTCGGCGTTTTTGCCAAGAATGTAAAAATGCGCTTCGGTCTGTTTATTTCATTATGTAAACTCCCCCCGCTGCGACAATCGGGCACGGCCACGCCAGGCCCGATGACGACCGTTTTGCAGTGTCCCTCACCCAGCTGAAGCCAAGACCTACAAGAAGTCAGCGCCGGAGAGACATAAATGTGAGGCCGACGTATTGCTCGGCCCTGTAGGTCCATCCTCCGGTTTTTCTCGATAACCACCGTGCTGGCTCGCTGGCCATGGGCGTGGTTTATCCTTGAACAGAACCGGAGGGCGGAATGGCGTTCCATCCTAGGGATACACACATGTTGAAGAAAACACACACGGCGCTACTGGGCCTGGCGATGGCGATGGGTCTTGCGACCACGCACGCCGCCGAGCCAAAAAAAGTGGATGTCTTGCTCATTGGTGGGGGCATCATGAGCTCGACACTCGGCGTCTGGCTCAATGAGCTGGAGCCGGGCTGGACCATGGAAATGGTCGAGCGCCTGGACGGTGTTGCCGAAGAGAGCTCCAACGGCTGGAACAATGCCGGTACCGGTCACTCTGCTTTGGCTGAACTGAACTACACACCGGAAGACAAGAACGGCAAGGTCGATATCTCCAAGGCCATCGAAATCAACGAAGCCTTCCAGATCTCCCGCCAGTTCTGGTCCTGGCAGGTCAAGAACGGTGTGCTGAAGAACCCGCGCTCGTTCATCAACTCCACGCCGCACATGAGCTTTTTGTGGGGCGACGAGAACATCGCGTTCCTGAAGAAGCGCTACGAAGCCCTCCAGGCCAGCCCGTTGTTCGCCGGCATGCAGTATTCCGAAGATCGCGAGCAGATCAGCAAGTGGGTTCCGCTGATGATGCAAGGGCGTGATCCGAGCCAGAAAGTCGCGGCCACCTGGAGTCCCCTGGGTACTGACGTGAACTTCGGCGAAATCACTCGCCAATTCGCGGCTTACCTGCAAACCAAGCCGAACTTCTCCCTCAAGCTGTCCAGCGAAGTGGAAGAGATCACCCGCAACGAAGACGGCACCTGGCGCGTTTCGTACAAGAACCTGAAAGACGGTACCGAAACCGAAACCGACGCCAAGTTCGTGTTCATCGGCGCCGGTGGCGGTGCGTTGCACTTGCTGCAGAAGTCCGACATCCCGGAAGCCCGTGAATACGCAGGTTTCCCGGTGGGTGGTTCGTTCCTGGTCACCGAAAATCCGACCGTTGCCCAGCTGCACTTGGCGAAGGCGTACGGCAAGGCTTCGGTGGGCGCACCGCCGATGTCGGTTCCACACCTGGACACCCGTGTGCTCGATGGCAAGCGCGTGATCCTGTTTGGCCCGTTCGCAACGTTCTCCACCAAGTTCCTGAAGAACGGCTCGTACTTCGACCTGCTGACCAGCACCACCACCCACAACATGTGGCCGATGACCAAGGTTGGTATCGAACAGTATCCACTGGTCGAATACCTGGCAGGTCAGTTGATGCTGTCGGACGAAGATCGCTTCAACGCCCTGAAAGAATACTTCCCGGAAGCCAAGCAGGAAGACTGGCGCCTGTGGCAGGCCGGCCAGCGCGTGCAGATCATCAAGCGTGACGAAGAGAAGGGCGGCGTCCTGAAACTCGGCACCGAAGTGGTTGCCTCCCAGGACGGCAGCATCGCCGGCCTGCTGGGTGCTTCGCCTGGCGCCTCGACCGCTGCACCGATCATGCTGACCGTGCTTGAGAAGGTCTTCAAGGACAAGGTCGCCAGCCCGGCCTGGCAGGAAAAACTGCGCCAGATCGTGCCGAGCTACGGCACCAAGCTCAACGACAGCCCAGAGCGCGTCGCCCAGGAATGGGCCTACACCAGCGAGGTCCTGCAACTGGACCCGCCACCGGCCATCGGCAAGCCAGGCGCTCCTGCGGCACCGGCCAAGCCAGCCGAGGCCCGTGAGGCCAATCCAGCGGCTGACATGGCGCTGTAAGCCGGACGCTGTCTGGTGAGGTACAAAAACGCCGCTCATTGAGCGGCGTTTTTTTGGGGGTTCGGTTAACCCTGTGGGAGCGAGCCTGCTCGCGATAGTGGTACACCTGCCAACATCAATGCCCCATCCGCGAAAGGTCCGTCTCGTCCTCTGCGCAAACCTGTCGAAACCGCAGATCAAAATCCTCCGCCAACTGCGCCAGGGTAATCGTCCCCAAACGCTTGAGCAGCAACGCCTGGGCCTCATCGAACGCATCAGTCAACGCCGCATTCACCGCTTGTTCCACCAGGCATTGCGGATGATCGGTGGACAGGCCGATGGCGAAGATCGACGTGCTGCCCAAGGCCTGATGGATATCCAGCAAGGTCATCTCCGACAGCGGCTTGCTCAAGGTCCAGCCGCCGCGATGGCCTTTTTCCGACGTGACATAGCCTTGTTCCTTGAGCAAGGCCATGGTCCGACGCACCACCACCGGGTTGGTGCCGAGCATCTGCGCAATGGTATCGGAGGTGGCGGATTGTTGGTGGCGGTCCATGTGGATCAGCACATGCAGCATGCGGGACAGGCGGGTGTCGGTTCTCATGATCGTTACGGTATTCCATAGCAGAGGCGGATGTGAGTATCGCCTGTAATTGCAAAAGTTACGAGATCGTTGACAGGCGCTTTTCAAGGAACTTACGATGTGTCGTGACGTTGCCGCACCCGTCGAAACCTTTCTTGGAGAATGATCATGCGCTATGACGTCATTATCGCAGGCGGCAGCTACGCCGGTATGTCCGCAGCCCTGCAACTGGCCCGTGCCCGCCGCAAGGTATTGGTGATCGATGCCGGCCAGCGTCGCAATCGCTTCGCGGCCAGCTCCCATGGCTTTCTCGGTCAGGATGGCCGGGCTCCCGGGGACATCGCCGAGGATGCGCGCCGCCAACTGATGGTCTATCCGACCGTTGAATGGGTATCGGGCACGGTGATCAATGCCAGCAAGGTGGCGGACGGCTTTAGCCTGGCAACGAGCGACGGGCAGAGCTTCGATGCCCGCCGGCTGCTGTTGGCCACCGGTGTGATCGATGAGTTGCCCGACGTGGAAGGGTTGGCGCAGCGCTGGGGCAAGAGCGTGTTTCATTGTCCGTATTGCCATGGCTATGAGCTGCAGCAAGGGCCGATCGGCGTGCTGGCGACCTCGGAAATGTCCTTGCACCATGCGTTGATGCTTCCGGACTGGGGGCCGACAACGTTCTTCACGCGCGGCGTGTTCGAGCCCGACCCTGAGCAGCGTGCCAGCCTGGAGCGACGTGGAGTCACGATGGTGCCCGAGCACGTCGAGCGCATCGAAGGCGACCGGGCCGACGTGGTGTTGGCCAATGGTCGAGTGGTGAGCATCGATGGCTTGTTTGTCCTGCCTCGCACCCGCGTCGCCAGTCCGTTGGCCGAGTCCTTGGGATGTGAATTCGAGGACGGGCCGATGGGGGCCTTCATCCGGAGCGACATGACCCGGGAAACCAGCGTGCCAGGGGTGTTCGTCTGTGGCGACGCGGCCATGCCCTTCGGCTCGGTGGCGCTGTCGGTGGGGGACGGGGTGAGGGCGGGTTCAGGCGTGCATCGATCATTGATCTTCGGGGGGCATTGAATCGCGAGCAGGCTCGTTCCCCTATTGAGGCACTGAGCCCTGTGGAGCGAGCTTGCCCGCGATGGCGCCGGTGCCGGAACTACTGGGTGCCAAACATCGCCGTCCAATAGATCCCCGCATCGCTTTTCGGATCGGTCGCATACCCGGCGCCCAATTCGCGGAACTGCGGGTTCATCAGGTTGGCGCAGTGCCCCGGGCTGGCGAGCCAGCCGTCCACGACCTTGAGCGCGGTGTCTTGCCCGGCAGCGATGTTCTCGCCGATCAATTGGCCCTGATAACCCGCCAGTTCGGCGCGGTCGCCCGGCATGCGGTTGTCGCGGTCCTTGTGGTCGAAGAAATTGTTGTTGGCCATGGCCCGGGTGTGAGTGACGGCGGCCAGGGCCAAGGTGGCGTTCCAGACCAGCGGCGTGGTGGCGGGGAAGGCTTCGGTGCCGCAGCGACGTGGCTGGGCGCGGGCGCTGTTGATCAGTTTCAGCAGTTTCTGGCCTTCGGCTTGCCAATCACCCAGTCGCGCCGACAACAACGGGCGCGCCAGCACGATGCGCCATTCGCGATCCAGGCGGCTGACGCCGATGTCGACGAACTGCGGGTCGAGCACCACCTGGCAGAAGCTTTCCTGCACGGCTTTCATGGCCGATTGCGCATCGCGCGGCCCGGACAGGCTGATGGCTTGCACGTTGACCATGGGATAGGCCGCCCGCGCCAGCGCCTGTTGCAGGTCGCCGATGCCATTGGCCGACAGGATCAGCCGGGAGTCCATGGCCAGCGGCGGCAACTCCAGCGAGGCCTGGCCGGCACAGCTTTGGGATTGGCTGCGGTAAAGATTGATGGACTCGACCAGTTGCGTCTCTTCGGTGGCCGTGGCGCTGGTAGCGAACACCAGGCCCAGCGACAGCACGACAAGACCCATGACGGATGAAATGGCACGCATGTAAATCTCCCTTGAGCGGACGGCGCCTATGATGCGCAATTTTTGCCCTGCTGGGGCAACGGTATTCACGCTCTCTTGAAATCCCTTGGAACGGCACCGTCGGGCACCGCTCGGGACAATCTTCAAGTAGTGGGATCAATTTTCAAGCGAATAAGTCCATTTGCGTCGTTTCAAGGCCATAAAAACCCGGATTATTAGCTCATCCAGTTACCGCCATCGACATTATAGGTCTGTGCCACCACGTATTCGCTCTCCGTCGAGGCCAGGAAAATCGCCATTCCGGTGAGGTCCTGCGCAGTGCCCATCCGGCCATAGGGGACCTGCTGCCCGACCTGGCGCTTCTTTTCCCCCGGCGGCAGGTTTTCGTGGCGGGCGAACAGCGCGTCCACGCCATCCCAATGCTCGCCATCCACCACGCCGGGGGCGATGGCGTTGACGTTGATCCGATGCTTGATCAGATCCAGCCCCGCGGACTGGGTCAGGCTGATCACCGCTGCCTTGGTGGCGCAATAGACCGCCACCAGGGCCTCGCCACGCCGGCCGGCCTGGCTGGCCATGTTGATGATCCGCCCGCCGTGGCCCTGGCGGATCATCTGCCGCGCCGCCGCCTGCAGCGTGAACAGCGTGCCGGCGACGTTGATGGAAAACAGCCGCTCATAGCTCTGGCGGGTGATGTCCACGATGGGCGCCAGGTCGAACAGCGCGGCGTTGTTGATCAGGATATCCAGCTTGCCCACCCGGGCCACCACGGCCGCGATGGCCTGGTCGATGGAAGCTTGATCGGTCACGTCCATTTTGACCGCGTAGGCGCTGTCGCCCAATTCGGCGGCGGTGGCCTGGGCGCGTTCAAGGTCGATGTCGGCAATCGCGACCGTGGCGCCTTCGTCGATGTAGGCCTGGGCAAACGCCCGGCCGATACCCCGGGCGGCGCCGGTCACCAGGGCACTTTTTCCTTCCAGTCGTTTCATGGGGCTTGGTCCTTGCTGCAATGGCATCAGAGGGTAATCAGCGTCGCACTCGCCAAATGGCGATGGCAGGCCGATTACAGCAGTGCCGTTGGAAGCCGACAAACCCGCGAAGGATGATGAAGTGGTACTTTTTTAACCTGTACCGGTGTCTCCCGCCTGGGTTAAAAAAGTATCGGTGGGTGGGCGGGCCGAGGCTGGCGAAGCGCTGCGCACTCGGCGTAAGGTGCCCGCTATAACGATAAAAGAGGCGCGAAATGCCTGATCACCGAACGCCCCTGTTCGAGCAGCGACCGGCCGAACTGGAAGTCATCCTGCCCGAGCCCGAACACAGTTTTCGCTGGTACGAGCATGACTACCCGTACCCGCTGGCGCGCTGGAACCATCATCCTGAATTTGAAATCCACCTGATCCGCCAGGGCAGCGGCAAACTGTTGGCGGGCGATTACATTGGCCCGTTTGGCCCAGGCCATGTGGCGATGATCGGTCCGGACTTGCCCCACGATTGGATGGGCGACCTGGCGCCGGAGGAGCACTTGGCCGGGCGCGACGTGGTGTTGCAATTCGACGGCGCCACGCTGCTGGCCTTGCGTCGCACCTTGCCTGAACTGGGGGATCTGCAGGGGCTGTTCGAACGCGCTCGCCGTGGCCTGGCCTTCGGTGGCAATACGGCACAGCAGGCCGCGCACCTGCTGGAAGCCATCGGCCCGGCCCAGGGCCTGGCGCGATTGACGCTGTTCCTGGAACTGCTCCACACCCTCAACCAAGCGCCCGGCGACGAGGCCCTGAGCCTGGCGAGCCCTTGCTATGCGCCGACCCTGGATGCGCGCAGTTCCGAGCGCATCCATAAAGCCTTCGAGTACCTGCAAACCGAACTCACCGGCGACCTGCGCCTGTCGGTGATCGCCCGCCAATTGGCCATGAGCGAACCGGGCTTCTCGCGGTTCTTCAAGCGCATCACCGGGCACGGTTTCATCGACTTGATGCGCAAGCTGCGGGTCCAGCGCGCCTGCCGTTTGCTGTTGCAGAGTGAGATGCCGGTGACCGACATCTGTTTTGAAGTGGGCTATAACAACCTGTCTAACTTCAACCGGCATTTCCGCATCGAGATGAACCAGACCCCCAGCGAATATCGGCGGGGCGCTTTCGCCCTGCTTGACAGAGCCTCCACCCGGTAACCCCTGTGGGAGCGAGCTTGCTCGAGATGACGTCAACACAGCCAATATCAATGGCAACTGACCCACCGCCATCGCGAGCAAGCTCGGCTCCCACAGGGGAATGATGGTGGACGCGGGTGCAAGGAACACCACCGATCCATTGTGGGAGCCGAGCTTGCTCGCGATGACGACGGCACATTCAACTTCAATGCAGCCGAGCCACCGCCATCGCGAGCAAGCTCGCTCCCACAGGTAATGTTGTTTATTTAAGGCTGTCGACAAACCCGTGGCGAGGGAGCTTGCTCCCGCTGGGGCGCGAAGCGGCCCCAAGACCTGCCTTTGCAGCATCTCCCCGGTTCGGTGGTTAGCCCGGGACAGCTTTTTGATGCTTCTTCAAGCGATACGCGAACTGCGCCCGGCTCAGCCCCAGCGAGCGTGCGGCCGCCGCGAGGTTGCCGCTGCTCAGTTGCAGGGCTTCGTTGATCAGGCGTGATTCCAGGCCGTCAATGGAGAAGTCCGCGTCCAGTTGGCTGAGGGACTGGAGCAGCGCCGGTTTTTCCGCGGCATCGTTGGCGGCCAGGCCCATCGGCGAGAGACCGCCGAGGTGGTCCACGGAGTAGGCGTCCACCGGCAATTGCTCATTGCGAAACAGGTGGACCAGGTCAATGGCCTGGCCTTCCTCGCTGGCGATCAGGCCCCGTTCGATGAGGTTCTGCAATTCCCGCACGTTGCCCGGAAAGTCATAGCGCAACAGCACTTTCAAGGCGCGCATGGTCAGGCCCATCGGTGTGCGGCCGTATTCCTGGCAAAAGCGCGTGAGAAAGGCGTTGATCAGCAACGGTATGTCATCGCGGCGCTCGCGCAAGGGCGGCAGGGCGATGGGGTAGACGTTGAGCCGGTAGAACAGGTCTTCACGGAACGCGCCGTCCGCCACGGCCTTGCGCAGGTCGATGTTGGTGGCCGCCACGACGCGCACATCGACCTTGATGCCATGGCCGCCGCCGACCCGCTCGACTTCCCGCTCCTGCAAGGCGCGCAGCAACTTGCTTTGCCCGGCCAGGCTCAGGCAGGTGATCTCATCCAGGAACAACGTGCCACCGTGGGCGCGCTCGAAACGTCCGGGGCGTGAATGGGTGGCGCCGGTGTAGGCTCCGCGCTCGACGCCGAACAGTTCAGCCTCGATCAGGTTGTCGGGGATGGCCGCGCAGTTGAGGGCAATGAACGGCCCCTCACGTCGGCGACTCAGTTGGTGCAACTGACGGGCGAACATCTCCTTGCCCACGCCGGATTCGCCGCTGACCAGCACGGTGGCAGGGGTCAAGGCCACCCGTTGCAAAGCCTGGGTCGCGGCGTTGAAGGCGGCGCTGGCACCGATCAGTGGCTGTTCGCTGTCCGGCAACGGGACGGTTCCGGCCACGCTGTCGGACTGAATGTCGGCGCGGGCGACGACGGTCGGCGGTGAGGCGTTGAGGTAATTCAGGTCCTGCTCGATGTCACCCCATTGTTCAGCGGTCTTGCCGACGACTCGGCAGCGTTCGTGGCCCATGCCCCGGCATTCCACTTCGCGAAAGACCACCAGTTGCCCGAACAGCCCGCTGACGAAACCGATGGCGTAGCCCAGTTCGGTCCAGCACACCGGATCCTGCCCGGTGCCATAAGCGGCGACATGTTCGTCGGCCTCGCAGGAGTGATGCCAGAGAAACTCTCCCTCATAGAACCCCGAGTCGGCATCGAACTTGAAATGCAGCGGCTCGACCTTGGTCATGCCTTCGAGGGTATGCAGATGCGTGCCGGCGCGAAACACCGCCGCGGCATCGGCCTGGGGCCAGCGTTCGCGAATCAGCCGGGCGTCGCGGGCGCCGGAGGAGTAACCGGTGCGGGTGAGCATGCCTCGGGCCTGCTCCAGCCCCTGGCGCTCGATGATTTCCCGGCGCAACGCACCGAAGGAGGAACTGTGCAGCAACAACATGCGCTGGTCGTTGAGCCAGATGCGGCCATCGTCGGGGGAGAAAAACAGGCACGCGGTGAGTTCTGCCGGCGTGGGCGAACTGCTGTCGCTCAACTCGTTGCTATCGCCCCGTGGATGGAAATGCTCGGTGGCGATCCGGTGATCCGGCAACTGGCAGTGGGGATTATTCATTGTTATGCCCCTGATGACGGGGTGATCGAAATGATCACCTGGCGAAATAGTTATTAAGCATAACTTTATCAAATGAACAAGCGACAGCTGGCCAACGGCCAGGCCGGTGGAAGCGCCCTGTACGTCATGCCTGGCGAAGAACCTCGAGCCAGAGCCTTGCGCCAGGTTTATCCAGGCCCGTGGGCAAAACCGGCACAGCGCTTGCTCAAGCACTTGCACGGCGTTTGCGTCGATACCTACGAGGTGCGGCAAACGATGACAAAAACAAAAGAGCCGGGAGTGTTAAATGTCTGCACCCAAAAGCCACCTGCTGTCCCAGGTGATCGAATCGGAATGTGTCTTCAACGGTGACTGGGTGCCTGCCTCTGGCCCGCTGCAATCGATTATCGAGCCGGCCACCGGTGAACGGCTGATGCGCTGTGCGATGGCCGACGCGGCCGACATCGCCAAGGCCAGTCGCGACGCCGCCCTGGCGCAGCCGGCGTGGGCGGCGCTGGGCCCGCGGCAACGGGCGGCGATCTTGCGCAAGGCCGCCGACGTGGCCGAGCAGTCCTTCGACGAACTGTCGCTGTACGTGGCCCGGGAGACCGGTGCCGCGCTGTTCAAGGGCCAGCACGAAATGCGCGAAGCCATCGTGCTGTTGCATCAGGCCGCGGGTCTTTTGTCCCAGGCCCATGGGGTGGTGCTGCCCAGCGAGGCAGGGCGCCTGTCCTATGCGCGACGCCAGCCCCATGGCGTGGTGGGGGTGATTTCGCCTTTCAACTTTCCCCTGGTACTGTCCATGCGCTCCGTCGCACCGGCCCTGGCGGCGGGCAACGCGGTGGTGCTCAAGCCGGATCCGCAGACCCCGGTGAGTGGCGGTTTCCTCATCGCCCGGTTGTTCGAAATGGCAGGCCTGCCCAAGGGCTTGCTGCAAGTGTTGCCCGGCGCGGCGCAGGCCGGGGAGGCGCTGTGCCGCGACCCTAATGTGCGCATGATCGCCTTCACCGGTTCCACCGGCGCCGGTCGCAAGGTCGCTGAAGTGGCCGGACGCAACCTGAAGAAGGTCGCCCTGGAGCTGGGCGGCAAGAACCCACTGATCATTCTCGAAGACGCCGACCTCGACCTCGCGGCCCGGAACGCGGCCTGGGGCGCCTGGCTGCACCAAGGGCAGATTTGCATGGCCACCGGGTTGATTCTCGCCCATGAGTCCATCGCCGCCGAGCTGACCCGCAAACTGGTGGAAAAGGCCCAGGCGATGACCCTCGGCAACGCTGCTCGGGAAGAAGCCGCCATGGGGCCATTGATCAATCAGCGGCAGTTGCAACGGGTGCACGACATCGTCAGCGATACCGTACTTGCCGGGGCCCGACTGGAGGCGGGCGGCGATCACGATCGGCTGTTCTACCAGGCCACGGTGCTCAGCGGTGTGAAGCCGGGCATGCGCGCCTTCGACGAGGAGGTCTTCGGGCCGGTGGCCACGGTGGTCAGCTTCGCCACCGATGACGAAGCCATCGAATTGGCCAATCGCACCGAATACGGTCTGGCGGCGGCGATCATTTCTCCGTCGGTGGGCCGGGCCATGGCCATCGGCGAGCGCTTGCAGTGCGGCATGTTGCACATCAATGACCAGACCGTCGCCGATGAATGCGTCAACCCGTTCGGCGGGCGCGGCGCCTCGGGCAATGGCGGTAGCGTCGGCGGCCCGGCGGATTGGGATGAATACACCCAATGGCAGTGGGTGACGGTCAAGGACACGGCGCCGATCTACCCGTTCTGACAGGCCAGTCTTTACCGGGCCCGATGAGCTGAGGGCCCTGCGAGTACACAAAAATAATAAGAGGACTCAACATGAAACTCGACAACAAAATTGTGCTGGTGACTGGTGTCTCGTCGGGTATCGGTGCTGCCACGGCGAGCCTGCTGCGCGCACACGGCGCCCAGGTGATTGGCGTGGATCTCAAGGCGCCGCACATGACCCTGGACGGTTTTGTGCAGGGCGACTTGAGCAGCGCCGAGAACATCGAACGGTTGCTGCCACAGCTGCCCGCACGGCTTGACAGCCTGTGCAACATCGCCGGCGTGCCGGGCACTGCCAACCCGCGACTGCTGGCGCGGGTCAACTACCTCGGGCTGCGCCACCTGAGCCGTGCGCTGCTGCCGCGCATCAGCGCCGGTGGCAGCATCGTCAATATCGCCTCGATCCTCGGTGCCGAGTGGCCGTTACGCCTGGAACAGCACAAGGCGCTGGCGCGCATCGAAGACTTTGCCGCCGCGCAAGCCTGGCTGGCTGACCACCCGGTGCCGGACCAGACCTGCTACCAGTACTTCAAGGAAGCCTTGATCGTCTGGAACTACCTGCAGGCCCAACCCTGGTTCCTCGAGCATTCGGTGCGCATGAACAGTGTCGCGCCAGGTCCGGTTTTCACGCCCATCCTCGACGACTTCGTGAGCATGCTCGGCGAGGCCCGGACCCAGGCCGATGCCCACCGTATGAAACGTCCCGCTTACGCCGATGAGGTGGCGGCGGTGATCGCTTTCCTGTGTGCCGACGAGTCGCGCTGGATCAACGGCGTCAACCTGCCGGTCGATGGTGGATTGGCCTCCACCTACATCTGAATGCGCACCCGCGCAAAGCGGCGTTAGCCGCGACCCGAGCGTGTTGGCTGGCAAAGCCATGCCCAAAAATAACAATAATGAGAAGCGTCCATGGATAACTTCAAAGATAGCTTTCGTTTCAAGCATTGCGCCTTGTTCCTGGCGTTGTGCAGCACCGGCGTGATGGTCGATCGGGTCGAGGCCATGCAAATGGACCTGGGTGACTCCGATTGGAAACTGCGCTGGGACAACACCATCAAGTACAGCCAGGCCTGGCGCCTGCACGGGCAGGACAGCCGCTTGGTCAACGCGCCAACCGCCAACGGCCTGTACCCCTCGATCCAGAGCCAGGGCGATAAGAACTTCAGCAGCGGCCTGGTCTCCAACCGCCTGGACCTGTTTTCCGAAATGGACCTCAGCCGGCAAAACTACGGGCTGCGCGTGAGCGGCGCGGCCTGGTACGACGATATCTACAACCAGGACACCGACAGCAGCGAGCAACCGCATTTTCTCAGCGAAACCCGCAAGCTCCATGGGCGCGACGCGGAAATTCTCGATGCCTTCGTGTTCTTGCGCGGCGACCTCGGTGAAGACTCCCAGGGCGTGGCGCGCCTGGGCCGACACAGCCTGATCTATGGGGAAAGCCTGTTCTACGGCGGCAACGGCATTGCCAATGCCCAGGGTCCGACCGACGTCGTCAAGTTGCTCAGCGTACCGGGGACTCAGTTCAAGGAGATCCTGCGTCCGGTCAATCAAATCTCCGGGCAGTTGCAGATCAACCCGCAGTTGTCGGTCGGCGCTTACTATCAGTTCGAGTGGGAACGTTCCAATCTGCCCGGCGCCGGCAGCTACCTGAGCGATACCGATGCCATCGGGTACGGCAGTGGTTCGTTGCGCGAAGTGTTCGGCAACGACACGGTCAATGGCGGCGATCTGAAACCGCGCAATTCGGGGCAGGGCGGCATGCAGATCCGCTTCAAGCCGAGCGGCACCGAGCTGGAGCTGGGGTTCTACGCGGCCCAGTATCACGATAAGGCACCGATCGGGTTGTACGCGTACCTGGACGGTCCGGCGGCAGCGGCCACCGGGTTGCCCATCCTGGGTTCCTATCGGCAGGTCTACGCCGAAGACATCAGGACCGCTGGCGTCAGTTTCTCCACCGCCTCCGGCCCGTTCAACTTTGCCGGTGAAACGTCGGTGCGCTGGAACGCACCGCTGGTGAGCAACCTGCAAGTGGTGACTCCCGGCATGGCGGCCGATGGTGGCGACAATGAGTTGTTCGCCAGGGGCAAGACCGCCCACGCCAACCTGTCGGCGATTTACCTGTTATCGCCCACCGCGTTCTGGGACGGCGGCTCGGCCCTGGCCGAACTGGCCTGGAACCGCACCCTGAGCGTAACCAAGAACGCTGCCGCGCTGGATTCCAATACCACCCGCGATGCCACGGCACTGCGGGTATTGATCGAGCCGGCGTACTTCCAGATTGTCGACGGAATCGACCTGACCGTGCCGATCGGCATGGGGATGGTGCTCGATGGACGTTCGTCGGCGGTCAACAAATCCGGCTTCGGCAACACCCATTCCGGTGACTGGAGCGTCGGGCTCAAAGCCACCTATCTGCAACGCTGGGACGTCGGCCTCAACTACGTGAACTTCTTCGGCGCACCGAAAGCCGGGCTGCGCGAGGACGGCAATTTCAGTTACGGACAGTCGTTGGCCGACCGCGACTTCGTCTCGCTCTACGTGAAAACCTCATTCTAATAAGGTGGATTCGCCATGCAGAACACAGCATTCCTGAACACATGCGTCCTGACCCTGGCCCTCGTCGGTATGGGGCTGGCGCAAGCGGCGGTGTCGCCCGAACAGGCCGCACGTTTGAAAACCGATCTGACCCCCCTGGGCGGCGAGCGTGCCGGCAATGCCGATGGCAGCATCCCGGCTTGGCAGGGCGGTTATACCCAGGTCACGCCCGGCTACAAACCGGGAGACAAGCGCCCCGACCCATTCGCCAGCGAGAAACCGCTGTATTCGATCAAGGCCGCGAACATGGAGCAGTACGCCAGCGAATTGGCCGAGGGCACCAAACTGCTGCTCAAGAAATACCCGGACTATCGCCTGGACGTGTACCCGACCCATCGCTCGGCCGCCGCGCCGCAATGGGTGTATGACAACACCAGCAAGAATGCCACCCGCGCCACGCTGGACGTGGACAGTGAGAAGGTCTCCAACGCCTACGGCGGCATCCCGTTCCCGATCCCGGAAAACGGTGCGCAAGTACTGTGGAATTATCGGTTGTCGTGGCAGGGCGGCGACACCATCAGCTCGCCTTTCGATACCTGGCTGATGACCGCCGGCGGCAAGAAAGTCCAGGCCACCCGGGCGCAATACACCTATCAGTTTCCCTACTACGTCGAAGGCGGCAGCCTGGAAAATTATTCGGGCAAGTACCTGTTGGGCAAGCTGTTCACCGAGTTGCCGTCGTCCAAGGCCGGCGAAGGCCTGATGACCCATTGGGACCTGGACCCGGCCAATCGGGCGGCCTGGCAATATCTGGTCGGCCAGCGCCGGGTTCGCCGGGCGCCGAACATTGCCTATGACACGCCGGATTTCGTGACCTCCGGCGTCGGCCTGTTCGACGAGGCGTTCATGCTGTTCGGGCCGACCGATCGCTATGACCTCAAGCTGGTGGGCAAGAAAGAGCTGATCGTTGGCTACAACAATAACCGCGCCGCCCTGGCTAAGAGCGACGACCTGGTCAAGGCGAACTTCCTCAACCCTGATCTGGTGCGTTGGGAGAAGCATCGGGTCTGGGTGGTCGAGGCCACGCTCAAGCCCGGCAAGCGTCATGTCGTGCCGCGTCGGACCTACTACGTCGACGAAGATTCCTGGCAGATCCTGATGGCCGACGGTTATGACGCCCAGGGCAAGCTCGGCCGGCAGATGTATTCGCTGACGCTGCTGGCACCGGACCTGCCGGCCCTCACCGCACAGGTCATGTGGGGCAGCTACAACCTCGACACCGGGGCCTACTTCCTCAACTCATCGAGCAACGACCTGGCGGTTCAGTACCAGAAGGTCGCGAAGCCTTCGGCGTCCTACTTCACGCCGGATGCCATGGCCAACGAAAACATGCGTTGAACCTGTGGCGGCCGTGGCGAAGAGGAGGTTCGTCGCGGTCGCTTACGATTTTCCAGGCGGAATAACGATATGAACGTTGAAAAAATCTTTGCGCGTCGCGGTCCGCTATGGGGTGTTTGTGCCCTGATGGGCTGCCTGTTGGCGAGTGTGCCCTGGCTCGCACAGGCCACGACATTGGCGGTGCTGCAGCAACCGGCACTGCCGACGACCAAGGCTCCGCGCGCGGTATTGCTCGGGTTGGCCAGGGCTGGCGAGCGCCTGGTGGCGGTGGGCGAGCGCGGGATCGTGCTGCTGTCGGATGATGCTGGCGTGAGTTGGCGCCAGGCCAGGGTACCGGTCAGCGTCAGCCTGACGGCGGTGCAATTCGTCGATGCCGAGCAGGGCTGGGCGGTCGGTCATCTGGGGGTGGTGCTGCACACCCAGGACGGCGGGGAAACCTGGCAGAAGCAACTCGACGGTGAGCGCGCCATCGCCCTGGCGGTGCAAGTCGCCGAGCGCGATGCCAATCAACCCGACGGTGCCAGCCAGTTGGCGCAGGCACGGCACATGCTCGATGACGGACCGGATAAACCATTCCTCGACCTGTACTTCAGTGACCGCCTGCACGGCTACGTCGTGGGCGCCTACAACCAGATCTACCGCACCGATGACGGTGGGCGAAGCTGGCAACCGTGGATGCGGCATGTGGACAACCCCCAGGGTTTGAACCTGTATGGCATCCGCGCCTTGGGCAAGGATTTGCTGCTGGTGGGGGAGCGCGGCCTGCTGTTGCGTTCGACCGATGCCGGGCAGTCATTCCAGGCCTTGAAGTCACCTTATGAAGGCAGCTTTTTCGGCCTGCTCGGCATGCGCGATGGGGCCTTGATTGTCTATGGCTTGCGCGGAAACGCCTGGTGGTCCGATGACCGTGGCGGCAGTTGGCGACGCCTCGACACGGGTATCGAATCAACACTGGCGAGCGCCCTTGAACTGCGCGACGGCAGCCTGTTGTTGGCCAGCCAGAGTGGTGAGCTTCTCTTCAGTCATGACCAGGGTCGCAGCTTTGACAAGCGTCAGAGCCGCAGCGGCGGGACGGTCGCTGCCGTGCAGCAGGCGGTCGACGGCAGCCTGGCCAGCGTCGGTTTGACTGGCGTGGCCGCTGACCAGGATCCGCGGGCCTCCGGTAAACCTTGAAACTTCACGGTGTAGCGCTATCGGGCCACGGCTCGTGCAACAGGAGTCAAACTTGAAAGACGACAGAATCCAAACCGTGATCGGCCGCCAGGAAGACTTCGACCGGGCGTCGGGCAACTTCGCCGAGCGGGCGATCTTCAACCATCGACCGCTGGTGATCCTGCTATGCCTGCTGGTGACCTTGGTGCTTGGTTGGCAAGCCACGCGCATCGGCATCAATGCCAGTTATGAGAAGACCATTCCCACCGGGCATCCCTACGTCGCCAATTTCCTCGAGAACCGCAGTGAGTTGAGCGGCCTGGGCAACTCGCTGCGCATCGCCTTGGAGGTCAAGCAGGGGAGCATTTTCACCAAGGATTACCTCGACACCCTGGCCAAGCTCAACGACGAGCTCTATTTGCTGCCGGGGGTCGACCGACCGTACATGAAATCATTGTGGACCCCGACCACGCGCTGGACCGCCGTGACCGAAGAGGGGCTCGACGGCGGCACGGTGATCCCCGACGACTACGATGGCTCGACCACCAGCATCGAGCAGGTGCGGACCAATGTGGCCCGCTCCGGGGAAGTCGGTCAATTGGTCGCTGGCAACTTCAAGTCCAGTGTGATCTTCGTGCCGTTGCTGGAAATCAACCCGCAGACGGGCAAGGCGCTGGACTATGGCGAGTTTTCCCGGCAACTGGAGGCGTTGCGGGACAAGTACCAGACCGATGACCTGCGGATTCACATCACCGGCTTTACCAAGATCGTCGGCGACCTGATCGAGGGGATGACCCAAGTCCTGCTGTTTTTCGTGGTGGCGGTACTGGTGACGGTACTGGTGCTGTTTGGCTACACCCGTTGCGCGCGCAGTACCCTGGTGGTGGTGACCTGTTCACTGGCGGCGGTGCTGTGGCAACTGGGGCTGCTGGCCCTGCTCGGTTATGAGCTGGATCCCTACTCGGCACTGGTGCCGTTCCTGGTGTTCGCCATTGGCATGAGCCATGGCGCGCAGAAGATGAACGGCATCATGCAGGACATTGGCCGTGGCACCCACCGGGTGGTCGCCGCGCGCTACACCTTCCGCCGCCTGTTCGCCGCCGGCATCACCGCTTTGCTCTGTGACGCGGTGGGCTTCGCGGTGTTGCTGCTGATCGACATTCGAGTGATCCAGGACCTGGCGATCACCGCCAGCCTCGGGGTGGCGGTGCTGATCTTCACCAACCTGATTCTGCTGCCGATCCTGCTCAGCTATATCGGCGTCAGCCCGGCGGCGGCACAACGCAGCCTGAGTGCGGAAACCACCGAGCAACAGGCGCGCATCAAACATCCCCTGTGGCGCGTGCTCGACCTGTTCACCCAACGGCGCTGGGCCATCGGCGCCATGTTGGCGGGTCTGTTGCTGGCCGCGTCTGGTTTTGCCGTGAGCCTGCACCTGAAAATCGGCGATCTGGACCCCGGCGCCCCGGAGTTGCGTGCCGACTCGCGCTACAACCGCGATGCGTTGTTCATGACCCAGAACTACGCGGCCAGCTCGGATATCTTCGTGGTCATGATCAAGACCCCGGAGGATCAATGCACCCGTTACGCCAGTCTGTCCGCGGTCGATGCGCTGGCGTGGCAACTGGAGCAATTGCCCGGCGTGGAATCGACCACCTCGATGGCGGCGCTGAGCAAGATCGCCACGGCCGGTTATAACGAAGGCAACTTCAAATGGTATGAACTGATCCCCAATGACGGCGCACTGGGTGCCGTGCAGACCCGTGCTCCGCGAGAGTTGTTCAATCAGGGCTGCTCGATGCTGTCGCTGTACGTCTACCTGGCCGATCACAAGGCTGACACCTTGAACCGGGTGGTGGAGGCCAGCGAGCAATTCATCGCCGGGCATCAACTGCCGGAGGTCAAGTTCATGCTGGCGGCCGGCAGCGCGGGGATCGAAGCGGCGACCAATATCGTGGTGAAGAAGTCCATGCGCGAGATGCTGTTCTGGGTCTACGGTGCGGTCAGCCTGCTGTGTTTGCTGACCTTCCGCAGCTGGCGCGCCACTCTGTGCGCGATGCTGCCGCTGATGCTCACCTCGATCCTGTGCGAGGCGCTGATGGTGGGGTTGGGCATGGGGGTGAAAGTCGCGACACTGCCGGTCATTGCACTGGGCGTGGGCATCGGGGTCGATTATGCGCTCTACGTGTTGAGCGTGATTCTGGCACGGATGCGTGCCGGCGACACCCTGGCCCAGGCGTATTACCAGGCGCTGCTGTTCACCGGCAAAGTGGTGTTGCTGACAGGCATGACATTGGCTGTGGCGGTGTCGACCTGGGCTTTTTCGCCGATCAAGTTCCAGGCTGACATGGGGATTCTGCTGGCCTTCATGTTCCTGGTGAACATGCTCGGGGCCTTGATCCTGTTGCCCGCCCTGGCCTGGTGGCTGCTGCCGCAGAAGGTCTTCGTAAAAAAGCCTGAGTCGAGTCGGCAGGAGCGTTGGGTCAGGGGGTGAGGGCGCGTTAGGATAGGTGCGCATATCCGTTACCTGATAACGGATATGCGCAGCCACTCAGGAATGCTTCACAACCGGATTCGTAGCCCTCAATCGTGGCCCCGCCGAATGGCGAATCACACTGAGAACAGCCAACGTCGCCACCACCAACCCAGGAGAAGTCGCCAGCAATACAGCCGTGGTTCCACCCCCGGCCGCCAGGATCTGCCCGGCGGCCAGGGGCCCGGCCACCGAGCCCAGGCGCCCGATGGCCACCGCGGCACCAACCCCCGTCGCACGCACGGCCGTAGGGTAGGAGGGCGGTGCCAAGGCATAGAGAACCAGTTGCGCGGCCATGACGAACAGCCCGGCGGCGAACCCGGCGATGCCCATCGGTACGATGCCGACCGACAAGCCGACCCCGGCCAGGGCGCTCAACAGGCCGGCATAGACGAACAGCACTACCTTGATGCCATTGCAACGGTCCAGCAACAGGCCGCCCAGCAACGAGCCAAGGGCGCCACCGATGTTGAACAGCATCTGCACCAGGCCGGCCTGGGGTTTGCTGAAGCCCTGTTCCAGCAACAATGACGGCAGCCAGTTGAGCAACATGTACATGACCGTCAGGGTGAAGAAATAGCTCAACCACAGGGCCAAGGTGGTACGGCCGCGGCCTTCACCGAACAGCGCCTGGGCGGTGGAACCGCGCGATGTGCCGCCATCTTGCACCTGGCGAAAGGCGCTGGATTCTGGAAGCCACAGGAGCATCAGTGGCACCACCAGCAGCGGCGCCAACCCACCGATGAAAAACGTCATCTGCCAGTGCTCGCCAAACAGCATCGCCACCACGGCAGCCAATGCACCGCCCAGCGGCACCCCCGCATACATCACGCTGATGGCCGTGCCTCGGCGCTGCTCACCCACGGCTTCGGCACACAGGGCAATGAGGTTGGGCAGGGCGGCGCCCAGGCCCAGGCCGGTCATGAAACGCACCAGCAACAGGCTGGAGAAGTGTTCGACATAAGCGGTGCTGAGGGAAAACACGCCGAAGAGCAAGACCGCGGTGATGAGGATTTTCTTGCGACCGATGCGATCAGCGATCCAACCACCGAAGAAGGCTCCTGGCAGCAACCCGATGATCCCGGCGCTGAACACCCAGCCCATCATTTTCGGGTCAAGGGCAAAGGTCTGCCGTAGTCCTGCGGCGGCGGTACCGGCTGACTGCAGGTCGAAACCCTCGATCAACGCAACGATGAAACACAAGGCAATGGTCAGCGTGGCACGACGCGCCGGACGGTCCATGGCAAATCCTCTTATTGTTTTTGTGAGGGGACACCGCTCGAAGGAAAGCCGGCGGATGGGTTTAAGATTAACAAAGCTAACTAAAAAATGAAGGGTGCCGGAAGGGCGTCAATAAGCGAGCAGTTCAGTATGAAAATCAGTGGCTTGGAAAGGATTCACGGAGGAATGGGTAAATTAGTTAGTTATATTAATGTTCGATTATCGGACATTGTCGATTGACGAAGCGCCGGTGCCGTTTCCATTCTTTGTCCGCACGGCCCCCGTCGCCAAGCTCGGGCCGATCAAAACAACAACAATAAATGGACTCCGAACATGCCAAATCTTGCTCGGGACGCGCTGACGGCGCGCCCTGTTTCATCCCTCGTCCCTCTGCTGGCCTGTCTCGGGCTGAGCCTCGGTTCTCCCGTATCGTGGGCGGAAGGCTTCATCGACGACAGCCACGGTACGCTGACCCTTCGCAATTACTACATGGACCGCGACTACAAGGACGACGGCGCCAAGACCGCAGCGCGAGAATGGGCCCAGGGTGTGTTCATGAACATGGAGTCGGGGTTCACCCCGGGCACGGTCGGGTTCGGCCTGGATGTCAGGGGATTGCTGGGCATCAAGCTTGATTCGTCGCCGGATCGCAGTGGCACTGAACTGTTGCCTGTGTCCGCCAGCGACAAGCGCGCGGCGGATGAGTATTCGCGCCTGGGCGTGACCGGCAAGCTGCGTTTCGCTCAAACCACGGTGAAGACCGGCGATGTCTCGATCTTCCTGCCATTTGCCTTTGCCAGCCCGTCGCGGCTGCTGCCGCAGACCTTTCGCGGGACGACGCTCAGTTCCAAGGATTTCGACGGTTTGACGTTGAACACCGGTTATATCGATCGCATCGCCCGCCGCGATTCCACCGATTACCAGCCGATGAGCATCGCCTCGCCCAACCGCCGATTCAACGGCGCGGCGACCTCTTCCCATATGGCGTATGTGGGCGGTGACTATCAGGTCAACAAAGACCTCAGCCTGCGGGCCTACCACGCCGAAGTGGCGGACCTGTACCAGCAGGACACCCTGGCGTTGTTGCATAACCTGCCCCTGGGCGATGGTGTCCTGACCACCGACCTGCGCAGTTTTTTCAGTGACGAAGACGGCGCGGCCAAGGCCGGAAAGGTGGATAACCGCAATGTCTCGGCGCTGGTCGGCTATCGCCTGGGCGGGCATCGCGTGAGCCTGGGCTACATGCACGCCAGTGGCGATACGGCCACGCCGTATGTGTCCGGCACCGAGTTGATGGGCTTGAGTGAAATGACCATGAGCTCGGACTTCCTCAATGCCAAGGAGCGCACCTGGCAGGCGATCCATGACTACGATTTCGCCGCCGTGGGCGTGCCAGGCCTGAGGACTCGACTGCGTTATGTGCGTGGCGATCACATCGAGCTGGCGGCCCTCAATGCCGAGGATCGCAAGGAGCGTGAGTTCCAGATGGAGTTGGGGTACGTGATCCAGGGCGGCCCGCTGAAGAACGTCGGGTTGCTGGCCCGCAAATCGATCTATCGCAACAACTTCCCGGGTACCGCGGCGTTTCGCGACGAGAACCAGACCCGGTTCCTGGTGACGTACAGCGTGCCGATCTGGTGAGTTTCGAGTCGGTTGGCTAGCGCTTGTGGGAGCAAGGCTTGCTCCCACATAGCGATGCCGCAGGGACCCGCGCCAGGCTCGCTACTGGTAAACCTTCTTTAACAACCGCAGCAACTCCTCGCGCTCAGCCCCTGAGAGGGCCGCGGTGGAGTCAAGGTCGCTCTGGGCGGCAATTTGCTTGAGTTCCTTGAGCAGGGTTTCGCCGGTCTTGCTCAGGAAGATCCCATAGGAGCGCTTGTCCGGCTTGCAGCGCACGCGCACCGCCAAAGCCCGGCTTTCCAGCTTATTGAGCAGCGGCACCACTTGCGGCGGTTCGATCGCCAGGGCCTTGGCCAGGTCGGCCTGCATCAGGCCGGGATTCTGGTCGATGATTGCCAGGGCCGAGAACTGGGCGGGCCGCAGATCGTGGACGGCAAGCCGGCCAATCAGGTTCTGGAACAGTTTCAACTGGGCGCGGCGCAGGGCGTAACCGATCAGGTCGTCCAGGGCGGAGTCCAGCGGCACCTGTGCGTCGGTACCGGCGACCAGGGGCTCGGCGGGTTCGGCAAGCTTGGAAGACTTGGCCATCGAAGTGAGTGTCCTCAAGGTAAGTGGTTAACAAGGCTATCCAGTTTGCCGGGGTTGCGGCGCCCTGGCTACGGGCTTGTGCATATTCGAATTTTTAAACCTTCGATCCAGTCTCTGGAAAATACAGATAAACTGATTAATAGTTAATTGACATAACTAAATTTCCGGTTTAGTTTTTGATCATCTTCAGTCAAGAACAAGAGAGCACGCATCATGAGCAATTACGAAGGTCGCTGGAAAACCGTCAAGGTCGACATCGAGGAGGGCATCGCCTGGGTCACCCTCAATCGCCCGGAAAAACGCAACGCCATGAGTCCGACCCTCAACCGCGAGATGATCGACGTGCTCGAGACCCTGGAGCAGGATCCGGCCGCAGGGGTATTGGTGCTGACCGGGGCCGGTGACGCCTGGACCGCTGGCATGGACCTCAAGGAATACTTCCGCGAAGTGGATGCCGGGCCGGAAATCCTCCAGGAAAAAATCCGTCGCGAAGCCTCGCAATGGCAGTGGAAATTACTGCGCATGTACGCCAAGCCAACCATCGCCATGGTCAATGGCTGGTGTTTCGGTGGCGGTTTCAGCCCGCTGGTGGCGTGTGACCTGGCGATCTGCGCCGACGAAGCGACTTTCGGTCTTTCGGAAATCAACTGGGGCATCCCGCCGGGCAACCTCGTCAGCAAGGCCATGGCCGACACCGTGGGCCATCGCCAATCGCTGTACTACATCATGACCGGCAAGACCTTCGGTGGGCAGAAAGCGGCCGAAATGGGCCTGGTCAATGAGAGCGTGCCCTTGGCGCAGTTGCGTGAAGTCACTGTGGAACTGGCCCGCAACCTGTTGGAAAAGAACCCGGTGGTGCTGCGGGCGGCCAAGCATGGCTTCAAGCGTTGCCGCGAACTGACCTGGGAACAGAACGAAGATTACCTGTACGCCAAGCTCGACCAGTCGCGCCTGCTCGATACCGAGGGTGGCCGCGAGCAGGGGATGAAGCAATTCCTGGACGACAAGACCATCAAGCCGGGCCTGCAGACCTACAAGCGCTGAGACAATCGCGCGGCGGGCGCCATCGTGTGCCCGCGGGCTGTTCGTCCCAGGCCCTCGGCGCTACTGTGAACGTGTTCCCGATAAAGACAATAAAGAGGAATCACCATGCTGGACGTGCCCCTGTTGATTGGCGGCCAGTCGTGCCCGGCCCGCGACGGCCGGACCTTCGAGCGCTGCAACCCGGTGACCGGTGAAGTGGTGTCTCACGTGGCCGCCGCCACCCTCGAAGATGCCGATGCCGCCGTGGCCGCGGCCCAGGCGGCATTTCCTGCCTGGGCCGCGCTGCCACCCAACGAACGCCGCACGCGTCTGCTACGGGCAGCCGAGCAATTGCAGGCCCGCAGTGGCGAGTTTATCGCCGCGGCCGGTGAGACTGGTGCCATGGCCAACTGGTACGGTTTCAACGTGCACCTGGCGGCGAACATGCTGCGCGAAGCGGCGTCCATGACCACCCAGATCAATGGCGAAATCATTCCTTCCGACGTGCCTGGCAGTTTCGCCATGGCCCTGCGTCAGCCCTGTGGCGTGGTGTTGGGCATCGCGCCCTGGAACGCTCCGGTGATTCTCGCCACCCGCGCCATCGCCATGCCCCTGGCCTGCGGTAACACCGTGGTGCTCAAGGCTTCCGAGATCAGTCCTGCGGTGCACCGGTTGATCGGCCAGGTGTTGCAGGACGCCGGGCTGGGTGATGGTGTGGTCAACGTGATCTGTAACGCACCGGCGGATGCGCCGGCCATTGTCGAACGGTTGATCGCCAACCCGGCGGTGCGCCGGGTCAATTTCACCGGTTCGACCCACGTCGGCCGCATCGTCGGCGAACTCTCGGCGCGCCATCTCAAACCAGCGTTGCTGGAGCTGGGCGGCAAGGCGCCGTTGCTGGTGCTGGATGACGCCGACCTGGACGCCGCCGTGCAAGCGGCGGCCTTCGGGGCCTACTTCAACCAGGGCCAGATCTGCATGTCCACCGAGCGATTGATCGTCGATGCCCGCGTGGCGGATGCGTTCATCGCCAAGCTGACCGCCAAGATCGCCACCTTGCGTGCCGGTGATCCGGCGGCCGGCGATTCGGTGCTGGGCTCGTTGGTCGATGCCAGTGCCGGCCAGCGCATCAAGGGACTGATCGACGATGCCTTGGCCAAAGGCGCAACGCTGGTCACCGGTGGCCAGTTGGAAGGCAGCATCCTGCAGCCGACCTTGCTCGACGGTGTCACTGCGCAGATGCGCCTGTACCGCGAAGAGTCCTTCGGGCCAGTGGCGGTGCTGTTGCGCGGCGAGGGCGATGAAGCGCTGTTGCGCCTGGCCAACGATTCCGAGTTCGGCCTGTCGGCAGCCATCTTCAGCCGCGATACCACCCGCGCGTTGGCCTTGGCCCAGCGGGTCGAGTCGGGCATTTGCCACATCAACGGGCCGACCGTGCACGACGAGGCGCAGATGCCCTTCGGCGGGGTCAAGTCCAGCGGTTATGGCAGCTTCGGCGGCAAGGCGTCCATCGAGCATTTCACCCAGTTGCGCTGGGTGACCTTGCAGAACGGTCCCCGGCATTACCCGATCTGAAACCCATCGCATCATGGGCGGTCGAGCCTCGAAAGCCGCCGCCCGGATGCAGGCCAGAATAACAATGACAAGGCCGCAGCCCCGCGCTGCCACGCTCCGCTCGCCTCGCGACCCGAGCGTGCCTTGGTGGAGGAAATGTACGTGAGTTCCGAGTCCAGATCGTCCTCCCGACCCGAGGCCGGGCGTTATCGCCAGGTGTCGATTGGTCATCCTGCCGTCGAAGTCCGGGAAGAGCGCGGCATTTTGCACATGCGCTCCCTGGAACCCCTGGCCCCGCTGCCGGCGCGTTTGCTCGAACGCCTGGTGCACTGGGCCGAGGTGCGCCCGCAGCAGACGTTTATCGCGGCCCGTGAAGCGGGCGGCGACTGGCGTCGGGTCAGTTATGCGCAGATGCTCGACAGTGTCCGGGCCATCGCTCAAAGCCTGCTCGGTTACGGTTTGTCAGCGGAAAAACCCTTGGCGCTGCTCTCCGGCAACGACATCGAACACCTGCAAATGGCCCTCGGCGCAATGTACGCCGGCGTTCCCTATTGCCCGGTGTCGCCGGCTTATTCATTGCTGTCCCAGGATTTCGCCAAGCTGCGTCACGTCTGCGATCTGTTGCAGCCGGGGTTGGTGTTTGTCAGCGAAGCCGCCCCGTTCGAACGAGCGATCAATGCCGTATTGCCGGCGAACGTTCCCTTGATCACGGTGCGCGGCGAGATGGCGGGCCGCTCCAGGACCAGCTTCGCCAGCCTGTTGGCTCAACCCGGCGGCGCGGAGGCCGAGCAGGCGTTCGCCGCCACCGGCCCGGACAGCATCGCCAAGTTCCTGTTCACCTCGGGCTCCACCAAGCTGCCCAAGGCCGTGATCACCACCCAGCGTATGCTGTGCGCCAATCAGCAGATGCTGCTGCAAACCTTCCCGGTGTTCGGCGAGGTGCCGCCGGTGCTGGTGGACTGGCTGCCGTGGAACCACACGTTCGGGGGTAGCCACAACGTCGGCATCGTGCTGTACAACGGCGGCACGTTCTACCTGGACGACGGCAAACCCACCGCCCAGGGCTTCGCCGAGACCCTGCGCAACCTCAAGGAAATTTCCCCCACCGCCTACCTGACCGTACCCAAGGGCTGGGAAGAATTGGTCAGCGCCTTGGAGCAGGACGGTGAATTGCGCGAGCGTTTCTTCAAGCGCATCAGCCTGTTCTTCTTTGCCGCGGCGGGCTTGTCCCAAAGTACCTGGGACCGGCTCGACAAGGTCGCCGAGCAGCATTGCGGAGAACGTATCCGCATGATGGCGGGCCTGGGCATGACCGAAGCGTCGCCGTCCTGCACCTTCACCACCGGGCCCTTGTCCATGGCCGGCTACATCGGTCTTCCGGCGCCCGGCTGCGAGGTCCGGCTGGTGCCGGTGGATGGCAAGTTCGAAGGGCGTTTTCGCGGACCACACATCATGCCCGGCTACTGGCGTTCGCCGCAGCAGACCGCCGAAGTGTTCGACGAGGACGGTTTCTATTGCTCGGGGGATGCGATCAAACTGGCCGATGCCAGCAATCCGCAACTGGGGCTGATGTTCGACGGGCGGATCGCCGAGGACTTCAAACTGTCTTCCGGTGTGTTTGTCAGCGTCGGGCCGTTGCGTAACCGTGCGGTGCTGGAAGGCACACCCTACGTCCAGGACCTGGTGATCACCGCACCGGATCGCGAGTGCCTGGGCGCGCTGGTGTTTCCACGACTTGTTGAATGCCGGCGCCTGTCAGGCCTGGACGCGGATGCCAGCGACGCCCAGGTCCTCGCCAGCCCGCCGGTACGCCAATGGTTCGCCGACTGGCTGCAACGCCTGAACCGCGAAGCCAGCGGCAATGCCAGTCGCTTGGAGTGGATAGCCTTGCTCGATGAACCGGCGTCCATCGACCGTGGTGAAATCACCGACAAGGGATCGATCAACCAACGGGCGGTGTTGCAGTGGCGGGCAGGGAAGGTGGAGGCGTTGTACCGCGGGGAGGATGCGTCGATCCTGCGGGCGGGTCCCGCCGCTTGAGGCAATCAAAAGTCCCTGTGGGAGCGAGCTTGCTCGCGATGGCGGTGGTTCAGCAGCAGAGATGTTGCCTGGTCCACCGTTATCGCGAGCGAGCTCGCTCCCACATCAGGTCCTGGGGCTGCTTGCTATTGTTTAACGCCGTCCTAGCAGCAAACCCACCACCAGCCCGAACCCCGCGGAAATCGCCACGGTCTGCCAGGGGTGGCCGCCAATATAGACCTCAGTGGCATCGACCATGGGACGGGTACGTTCCCGGGCGCTGGTGACCGAGTCGCGTGCCTGTTGCAGTTTCTGGGCTATCTGGCCTCGCAGGTCTTCGGCCTCTTCGCCCACCAGCGAGGCACTGCTTTTGAGCAGTTTTTCCGATTCTTCAATCAGCGCCGTCAATTCGCTGAAGGCTTGATCCTTGATTTGCTCTCCGTTCGCTTGCACAGTGCCTTTACGGGCCATGGAAGTACTCCTTGTGTGGATGATGGCATTGAACAGTGGAGTGCTGCGCCGGTTAAAAAGTTGCAGCGCCTAGGCCCTCGCAGGGCAATCCATCGCAATTCGTGGTTAAGACGTTTCCCTGCAAGGTGTAAGATGGCGCCTATTTACGCAACAGGTAATTCCCATGAGCTTCAATCTGGCTGACAAGCCCCTGGCCGAGCGCGCTGCGCTGGAAGACGAAAAATCCCGACTCTTTGAACTGTGGCAAAACAACCTGGGCAAGGCCAAGGGCGATGCCGCCCGCCTGTTCGGCGAGCGCTCCAAACGCAAGGGCAAGTGGGCCGAGTGGGTGCGTGCCGAACTGGACGGCATGTCGCCGCCGGAATACGCCAACATGGTGCGCAGTGAAGTCAATCGCCTGATGGCCGCCAACAAGTAAACCTCAGGCAAACGTCGCGCTGATGGCCTCGCGCACCTTGAGCATTGCCGGATCCATTTGCGTGTGGGTCCGCCAGCCCAGTTCGATGGGGTAGCGGGGCAAGGCCAGGGGGCAGGGCAGCAACGCCAGGCCGCTGAGGTCGGCGATGGCCCGGGCGGCGTGGGCCGGAATCGTCGCTACGGCCTGGCTGCCCTTGAGCAGGAATGGCAGCGCGGCGAAGTGGGTGGTCGAGGCACAGACTCGCCGTCTCAGGCCAAGCCCGGCCAATCCTTCGTCGGTGATGCCGATGAAGCCACCTGAAGACACCAGCAGATGCTCGCGGGCCACGAACGCCTCCAGACTGAGGGATTGTTGGCCGTGCGCCAGGCTCGCCGCGTCCAACAGGCAGGCGTAATCGCCTTCACCCAATACCTGGCGGCTGAGCAGCCGCTGCGCGAAACCACCCGCGGTGATCGCCAGGTCGAGATCGCGTTCCATCAAGGCCCGGCCGACGATCTGGCTGTGGGTCTGACGGAAAATCAAGCGCAGTCCCGGCGCACGTCGGGCCACTTCGTCGATCAGGCGCCGCCCATGGGCAATCTCGAAATCGTCCGACAGGCCGATGATGACCGAGCGGCCGTCATAATGGCTGGCATCGGGGTCGACCATCGCCAGGCTCTGGCGACATTTGTCCAGAGCTTCGCTGATCACCGGTTTCAGTTGGTTGGCCCGCAGCGTCGGCGCCAGACCCCGGCCCGTGCGCACGAATAATTGATCGTCATACAACCCGCGGAGCCTGCGCAATGCGGCGCTGATGGCCGACTGGGTCACGCCCAGGCGCACGGCGGCGCGGCTGGCGCTGGATTCGTCATGCAGGGCTTCGAACGTCTTGAGCAGATTGAGGTCGATGTCGGCGATATTCATGAGGCTCATATCATTTAGCAGCGGTTGGGGCTTTATTCATGATCGGCCGCTCCTTGAGAATCAGCAACACCTGATGATCAAGGAGTTGAAAACCATGCCCAAATCCATTGTGGCTGCCCTGCAGATCGGTTCGTTGCCTGGCGGCAAGGGCGAGACCCTGGCGCAGATCCTTTCCTATGAAGACGCCATTCGCCAGGCCGGCGCACGCCTGGTGGTGATGCCTGAAGCGTTGCTCGGTGACTATCCCAAGGGCGAGGGGTTCGGAACGCAACTGGGCTACCGGCTGCCGGAGGGGCGTGAAGCGTTCGCCCGCTATTTTGCCAATGCCATTGATGTGCCCGGCGTGGAAACCGAAGCGCTGGCCGGGCTATCGGCGCGTACGGGGGCGAGCCTGGTGCTGGGCGTCATCGAGCGTGTCGGCAGCACCCTCTACTGCACCGCACTGTACTTCGAACCCGATGCGGGCCTGGTGGCCCGGCACCGCAAGTTGATGCCCACCGGCACCGAGCGGCTGATCTGGGGCAAAGGCGACGGTTCGACCTTGCCGGTGATCGACAGCCAGGTTGGCCGGGTCGGCGCGGCGGTGTGCTGGGAAAACATGATGCCGCTGTTTCGCACCGCGATGTACGCCAAGGGGGTGGAGGTCTGGTGTGCGCCCACAGTGGATGAGCGGGAGATGTGGCAGGTGACCATGCGGCATATCGCCCACGAAGGGCGTTGTTTTGTGGTCAGTGCCTGTCAGGTCCAGGCCTCGCCGCAGGCGCTGGGTATCGACGTCGCGCACTGGCCGGCCGAGCGGCCGCTGATTGCCGGTGGCAGCGTGATTATCGGGCCCATGGGCGATGTGCTCGCCGGGCCGCTGAAAGACACTGCCGGGCTACTGACCGCCGAAATCGACACCGATGACCTGGTACGGGCGCGCTACGACTATGACGTGGTCGGTCACTACGCCAGGCCGGATGTGTTCGAATTGGTGGTGGACGAGCGCGCCAAGCCTGGCGTGCGCTTCACGGCGTGATTCACCACGTCGCCGCGGAGCCTGGCAGTTCGAGGGTCCCGCGGTCGACGAAGCGCAGGGTGCCGAACACGCCGCCAGCGAGTTTGCCCTTGAGCACATAGGGCAGGTTGTCCAGGCTTTGGGTCTGGCTAAGGCCCAGGGTCTGGCGCAGCACGGAAAACGCCGAAATGCTCACCGGGACGCTCAGGATCGCTTCGGAAAAGCGCGGGATCGAGCCGGTCTGGTCACTGACCCCTGTCGCCAGCGTACGGCCATTGACCTCCAGGTCCAGCGCCACGCCGTTGTAGTCGATGGCGGTTTCGTTGGGGTTCTGCACACGCAGTTTCACGGCGAAGCGCACCTCCAGGCCCTGGTTGGGCAACGGTTCGATGCCGACCACGTTGATGTTCAGCGGGTCACGGTTCGGGAAGAGGGCGCAGGCGCTGAGGCTGAGCAGGATCAGGAATACGGAAAGGCCGAGGATTCTGCGCATGGATTGACTCTCAAAGAATGAAAAAACCGGAAGCGATTGAGCACGATACCCCACAGGTGCCCCACGGCAACCCACGAACCCTGGCTCATAGACAGAGGCTCCTGACAGTTTCTGACACCAGCCTCTGCTAATCTGCACCATCTTTTCTTTGCGGACAGTCCATCGTGTCGCGTACCACTCGGCTGCTCACTTTGCTGCAAGTCTTGCGGGGCAAGCGTTGCCCGGTCACCGCTGCGACGTTGGCGGATGAACTGAATGTATCCGAGCGCACCTTGTACCGCGACATTGCCGAACTCACGGCCCTCGGTGCGCCGATCCAGGGCGAGGCGGGCATTGGTTATGTATTGCGCAGCGGCCTGTTCCTGCCGCCGCTGATGTTCACCGCCGATGAAATCGAAGCCATCGTGCTGGGCTTGCGCTACGTGGATCAGCGCGCCGACGAGGTGCTGGGCAAGGCGGCCGCCGACGCCCTGGCGAAGGTCGCCGCCGTGCTGGCCCCGGATGTGCGGGACGCGTTGCGCAACCCTACGGTACTGCCTGGCCCGCCGGGTTATGGCTATCCGCAGAACACCGTGGAGCTGAATGTCTACCGCCAGGCCATTCGTGCCCAGGCCAAGCTGCACATCGACTACGCCGACGTGAACAAGACTCCGAGCCAACGCCTGATCTGGCCGCTGGCCCTGGGCTTTTTCAACGAGGCGCGGGTGGTAGTGGCCTGGTGCGAATTGCGCGGCGCCTATCGGACCTTTCGCACCGACCGGATTGCCTCGGCCACCGAGCAGGGCGAGCGGTATCCAGGCCGGCGCAGCGATTTGTTGCGGGACTGGTTTGCGTTGATGAAGTTGGACGAAACCGGCCGTTTCACTCCTGACAAAAACTGACACAACGCTGTTCTAGCATGGTGCCAGATCGATAAAACAAGGAGCCGTACCATGTCCAATCCCGTCTCTTCCCTGGCCCCGGCCATCGCCGGCTACATCGCGGCTGCCAATGCCCGTGACAGTTCGGCGGTGACGCGTTTCTTCGCCGAGGATGCCAACGTGTTCGATGAAGGCCAGCACCGCGTTGGCACCCAGGCCATCGCCCAATGGATGGAAGACACCGCCCAGCGATTCCAGCCACGGGTGGAAGTGCTCAATGTGCAGCAACGCACTGGCAAGGTGCTGGTGCAGAACCTGATCTCCGGAACATTCCCCGGCAGCCCGCTGGAGTTGCGTTATACCTTTCGGCTCGATGAACAGGGCAAGATCAGTCGGTTGGATATCTCAATCTGAGTTCTGCAGTCGAGCTGTTTTGTCCCCGCTCGGTTCGTAGGAGCTGCCGAAGGCTGCGATCTTTCGCTTTCTTTCGCTTGAGATTCAAGTGTCTGGGGAAAGATCGCAGCCTCGTTGCACTCGACAGCTCCTACACAGCTCCTACAGCGCGCCTCGGCGGGAGCAAGCTCCCTCGCTGTCATGGCATACTCCCCACCTTCGTTTTCCGGACCCGGGCCGTATGACTTTCGACTCCCCCTTGACTGCCTGGCAGCATGCCATCGAACACCACGGCTTCGTCCAGGACGAGGCCCAGGAATTGGCCATCATGGCGCTGGAGCAATGCCACCAGGCGTTGCACGAAGGGCGCAAGTCGATCAAGGGCGTCTATCTCTGGGGCCCGGTGGGGCGTGGCAAGACCTGGCTGATGGACCGCTTTTATGAAAGCCTCAAGGTGCCGGCCCGCCGTCAGCACTTCCATCATTTCATGGCGTGGGTGCACCAGCGCTCGTTCCAGCTCACCGGCACGCCGGATCCTTTGCAAGCCCTGGCCCGGGAGTTGAGCGCAGAAGTGCGGGTGCTGTGTTTCGACGAGCTGTTCGTCAACGACATTGGTGACGCGATCATTCTCGGGCGCTTGTTCCAGGTGATGTTCGAGCTGGGCATGGTGATGGTGAGCACCTCCAACCTGCCACCGGAAGAACTCTATGCCAACGGCCACAACCGTGAGCGTTTCCTGCCGACCATCACCGCGATCAAGCAGCACATGCAGATTGTGCCGGTGAACGGCTGGCAAGACCATCGCCAGCACCCAGGCCAATTGCAGCAGCGTTACTGGCTGCGCGATCCCGGGCAGCCCGATCCGCTGGGCGATGTCTTCAACCTGTTGACCGCCGGGCAGGTGTCGAGCCGTGCGCCGATTGACGTGGGCCATCGTCTGCTTGAGCCGGTCCAGGCCAGCGATACGGTGCTCTGGAGCCGTTACGCCGACCTGTGTGAGCAACCGTTCTCGGCGCTGGATTTCATGGCGCTGTGCGACCGCTTCAGCGTCATCCTGCTCAGTGATGTGCCCTGCCTGAGCGCCGAACAGCGCGAGGGGCGCATTGCCCGTGGCACCGAGGACGGCGTCGAGCGGGTCGTGGCCGGTGACCGTGAGCTGCCGCAGTTGTCGGTCCACGACGACGGCGTGCGACGGTTCATCGCCCTGGTCGATGAATGCTACGACCGCAAGGTTCCGTTGTGCCTTTCGGCTGCGGTGCCGATGGATGAGTTGTACACCGAGGGCTATCTGCAATTCCCGTTTCGCCGTACGCTCAGTCGCCTCCAGGAAATGCAAATGCAACGTTTTGGTCAGCCAGCCTGACCTGTATCCCGCCGACGGCGTCGAGCCGCCGGTACTACCGAAGTGAGATGGAAGGTCATGGAAGAAGCCAAGGACATCCTTGTCCTGCAAGCCAGCTACACCAACCCGATCCACGCCGAAGCGATCTGTCATGTGCTCGACGGCTATGCGCAGGACCCGATGGGCGGAGGGCATCCGTTGCCGGCCGAGGTGCTGTTGCATCTGCCCGAGGAGCTGGCCAAGCGCCCTCATGCTTTCAGCGTGCTGGCTTTCGTCAATGGCGAGCCGGCGGGGCTGGTCAATTGTTTCGAAGGTTTTTCAACCTTCGCCTGCCGGCCTTTGGTGAACATCCACGACGTGGCGGTGATGCCGGAATTTCGCGGCCTCGGGTTGAGCCAGAAGATGCTGCAGAAGGTCGAGGATATTTCCCGCCAGCGCGGTTGCTGCAAGATTACCCTGGAAGTGCTCCAGGAAAATGCCGTGGCACGGGGCAGCTACGCCAAGTTCGGCTTTGCCCCCGGCATGTTCGATCCAGCCCACGGCCCTATGCAGTTCTGGATCAAGCCCCTGTGAAAGCGGGCATCCGGTCGGTTTCGGTTATTTCTGCACGACTTCGGCCAGTGGCGCCTTGGGCTGCATCAGGCTGAAATCGATCAGGGCCTTGCGTGGGGTTTGATACGGGTTGCCGATCAGCAGCGGGCGGGCCTTGAAGTCATCGCTGACCAGGCTCTTGCTGCGGTCCAGCTCGTCAAAACTCAAGCCGGCCAGGTCCGCCCAGGTGTGGATCAGGTGTGAGCTGCTGTAGGGCCGTGACAGGTCGCCGGCGAAGTTCCAGTCATGGTTTTCGCGCCACTTGGGCGAAGCCCAGGCCATGAAAGGAATGGTGTACATCGGTGCGGTCGGCTTGCCTTCGTTACGACCCAGCGTGCCGTGCCCCTGCGAATCGAACACGTCTTCGCCGTGGTCCGAGAGGTACAGCAGGAAGCCGTTGGGGTCGGTCTTGGCGTAATCCTTGATCAGGCTGGACACGACAAAGTCGTTGTACAGCACGGCGTTATCGTAGCTGTTGTAGGTCGGGACCTGATCATCACGCAGGCCCGCCGGTACGCCCTGGCGGTCAGTGAATTTGTTGAACGTCGGCGGATACCGGTACTGATAGCTCATGTGGGTGCCGAGCAGGTGCACCACGATCAGCTTGCGCGGGGCGCTGTCGGCCAAGGCCTTGTTGAACGGCTCGATCACGTCGCCATCGTATTGCGCGGCATTCTGGTTGCGGTTGTTGTTCAGGTACACCTGTTCGTCGGCCTGTTGGGAAAAGGTCGTGAGCATGGTGTTGCGCTTGGTCATGGTCTGCTGGTTGGTGATCCAGAAGGTCTTGTAGCCGGCCTGCTTCATCATGCTGACCAACGATGGCGTACTCAGGTACAGGTCCGGATTCTCCTCGTCGGCGAACGTCAGCACCTGCTGCAGCGCTTCGATGGTGTAGGGGCGCGGGGTGATGACATTGTCGAACACCGAAAGCTGGTCCTTGAGCTTGTCCAGCTCCGGCGTGGTTTCCCGCGGGTAACCGTACAGGCTCATGCGCTGGCGGTTGGTGGATTCGCCGATCACCAGCACCAGGGTGGCCGGCTGTTCTGCCCTGGCATCCTTGAGATTGCCCAGGGGCGCAATCTTGCTGGCGCTGTGGAGCATGCCTTGCATGTTTTCCAGCTGTTCACCGTAGCGACGATATGCCACCAGCATCTGCCACGGCACGGCCGGCTCGATGCGATCTTCGAACTTCTCCAGGCCACCGGCGAAGCTGCCGGTGCGCTGGGTCTGCTTGATCAGCGGATAACCGACCACCGCGAGCACGATGACCGCGGCCGCCACCAAGGCTTGCCCCCGGGGCAGGTACACCGGACGCAGGCGGGTCCAGAGCCAATAGCCAACGACGGTGTGGGCCAGGAACGCCGCCACCATCCACCAGGCAAAATACTGGGTCAGGTACTCGCCGGCTTCAGACACGTTCGATTCGAACATGATGAAAATGACGCTCTGGGAAAATTCCTGCTGGTAAATGAAGAAGTAGCCCAGGCTGGCCATGGAGCAAGCCCACAGCACCACGCCGATCAATGCCGCGAGCAAGCGTGTACGGGCGGGAAAGAGCAGCAGGGGGGCCAGCCACACCGCACTCATCACGAACGCTTGGCGAAAGCCGGTGAAACCGGAGGTGTCGCTCAGCAGGATAAGCAGTTGGGTGATACCCGAGAAGTACCAGAAGAACAGAAACAGCCAGCCGAGTCCGGCCCAGTCGAAACCTTTCGCAGTCGTTTTGCTGCGTTTGAACAAGCTCATCAAGCGCTCCAGCCTTATATCGACGAAGCTGCCGGTACCGGATTGGTGACCGCAGGCCTGCGCCGAGCAACCCTAAAGGCCGGGAGTATTACGAGCCGGTTGTGAAAACTTTGTGAGTTTTTCGGATACAAAATGCATGTGAGGTGCGAATGCACCTGTGGCAAGGGGATTTGTCTCTAGAGGCGGGACCTGTGGCAAGGCTTGCCCGCGATATCCGCACCGCGGTCGTACAGCTGAACCGCGTTATCGTTCGTCGCGGGCAAGCCTTGCTCCCACAGATAGAATGCTCGCCGCAAGCGGGCACGGCAGGACTTGCATGGAAGTGACACTGTTTGACCAGCGTCACTTCTTCGACTGTGCCTCTGGAGCGGTTACCGAGCCAGGGACTGGCTCTGGTGGGACAGCTGTGCGTGTTGCAGCTGCATGCGCAACTGCGTCACTTCATCGAGCAGCAGATCGCGTTCTTCCTTGAGTAGGCGCAATTCATCGCGACGAATGGTCACATAAAGGGTTTGGGGAGGACGTGCGGTAACGACAGGGCCCATTGCTCACCTCGCAAATGGCGTACATCAACTATAGAGATGTCGCCATGATTTGGTCGACACCTCTACTATCGGCGCCGATTCTGATTTCTTTTGCTTGTGATTGGAACTTTTTTATTTTTCATGGTCGCTGTGTCTTTGGCCGGATCTTGAGCGTTATCCCTTGTGATCGCTCGAATTACCCGGAAACTATGCAGCAATGCTCTGGACTAACCTCCATTAGTCGATAGTGTTAAATCTTTGACACACCTTTATTTGTAGTAGGGAGCATCAGCACATGCAACTCGGGATCATTGGACTGGGCCGCATGGGCGGCAATATTGCGCGGCGCCTGATGCTCGATGGGCACGCCACCGTCGTCTATGACCGCAATGCCGCTTTTGTCGAAAACCTGCGCCAGGAAGGCGCCACGGGCGTCGCGGACCTGCCGGCGCTGGTCGCCGGCCTGGAAAAACCACGGGCGGTCTGGGTCATGCTGCCGGCCGGCGCCCCCACCGAAGACACCATCAACGTCCTCAGCGAGTTGCTCGAGCCGGGCGACGTGATCATTGACGGCGGTAATACGTATTACAAGGACGACATCCGTCGTGCCCAGGCCCTGTTGGAAAAAGGCCTGAGCTACATCGATGTCGGCACCTCCGGCGGTGTTTGGGGCCTGGAGCGAGGTTACTGCATGATGATTGGCGGCGAGGCCGAGGTGGTGAAGCGCCTGGACCCGCTGTTCGACAGCCTGGCGCCGGGCATGGGCGATATCCCGCGCACCCGTGACCGCAAATCCGACGATGACCGCGCCGAACGTGGCTACATCCACGCGGGCCCGGCGGGTTCGGGGCATTTCGTGAAGATGATCCACAACGGCATTGAATACGGCATGATGCAGGCCTTCGCCGAGGGCTTCGACATCCTCAAGACCAAATCCAGCGAAAGCCTGCCACCGGAGCAGCGTTTCGACCTGAACGTGGCCGATATCGCCGAAGTCTGGCGTCGCGGCAGCGTGGTGTCGTCCTGGTTGCTGGACTTGACCGCCGACGCGTTGGCCAGCGATCCGAAACTGGACGGTTTTTCCGGTGAAGTCGCCGACAGTGGGGAAGGGCGCTGGACCATCGAGGCCGCCATCGAGCAAGCAGTGCCGGTTCCGGTCCTGTCCAGCTCGCTGTTCGCCCGTTTCCGCTCGCGCCAGCAAAGTACCTACGGCGACAAAATGCTCTCGGCCATGCGCTTCGGCTTTGGCGGCCACGTGGAGACGCCGAAGAAATGACCTCGATCGCCAGCAAATCCAAGGCAGAACCCGCGCCGCCGACCACGTTGTTCCTGTTCGGCGCCCATGGCGATCTGGTCAAGCGCCTGCTCATGCCGGCGCTTTACCACCTCAGTCGCGACGGTCTGCTGGATGATGGGCTGCGCATCGTCGGGGTTGACCACAACGCCATCAGCGATGTGGATTTTGCCAAGAAACTCGAAGATTTCATCCGTAACGAAGCGGCGAGCAAGGGCGGTGATGCCGACCACGCGCTCGACCCGGCGCTGTGGGCCAAGCTGGCCCAAGGCATCAGCTACGTCCAGGGTGACTTCCTCGATGACGACACCTACCAGGCGCTGGCGGCGAAAATCGCCGCCAGCGGCACCGGCAACGCGGTCTTCTACCTGGCGACCGCGCCGCGCTTTTTCAGTGAAGTGGCCAGCCGCCTCGGTGCGGCCGGGCTGCTTCAGGAGCAGGAGGGGGCATTCCGGCGGGTGGTGATCGAAAAACCGTTCGGTTCCGACCTGCAAACCGCCGAGGCGCTGAACGCCTGCCTGCTCAAGGTCATGAGCGAGAAACAGATCTATCGCATCGACCATTACCTGGGCAAGGAGACGGTGCAGAACATTCTGGTCAGCCGTTTTTCCAACAGCCTGTTCGAGGCGTTCTGGAACAACCACTACATCGACCACGTACAAATCACCGCCGCCGAAACCGTCGGCGTGGAAACCCGTGGCAGTTTTTATGAGCACACCGGCGCCCTGCGGGACATGGTGCCCAACCATCTGTTCCAACTGCTGGCGATGGTGGCCATGGAGCCGCCAGCGGCGTTTGGGGCCGACGCGGTGCGTGGGGAAAAGGCCAAGGTCGTCGGGGCGATCCGGCCCTGGTCGGTGGAACAGGCCCGCGCCAACTCGATCCGTGGCCAGTACACCGCCGGTGAAGTCGCTGGCAAGGCGGTGACCGGTTATCGCCAGGAAGCCAACGTCGCCGCCGACAGCAACACCGAGACGTACGTGGCCCTCAAGGTCATGATCGATAACTGGCGTTGGGTGGGCGTACCGTTCTACTTGCGTACCGGCAAGCGCATGAGCGTGCGCGACACGGAGATCGTCATATGCTTCAAGCCGGCGCCTTACGCGCAGTTTCGCGACACTGAAGTCGACGAACTGCAACCCACGTACCTGAGAATCCAGATTCAGCCCAATGAAGGCATGTGGTTCGACCTGCTGGCCAAGCGGCCGGGGCCGGCGCTCGACATGGCCAATATCGAATTGGGCTTTGCCTATAAGGACTTCTTCGAAATGCAGCCGTCCACGGGTTACGAAACCCTGATCTACGATTGCCTGACCGGTGACCAGACCCTGTTCCAGCGTGCCGACAACATCGAAAACGGCTGGCGTGCCGTGCAGCCGTTCCTCGATGCCTGGCAGCAGGACGCGACGGTCCAGCCCTACAAGGCCGGCGAAGATGGCCCGGCGGTCGCCGATGACTTGCTGACCCGCGACAATCGCGTCTGGCATGGCCTGGGATGAGTGTTCTGGTGAAGCGCCCCATCCGATTTCTACTCAGCGATATGGACGGTACACTGCTGCTGCCTGATCACAGCATCAACCAGCGTACCATCGCCGCGGTTCGCGCATTGCGTGAGGCCGGTGTGCTGTTCAGCCTCGCTACCGGGCGGCCGCCGCGGGCGATGTTGCAGCAGATCGAGGCCCTGGGCGTCGACCTGCCCACGGCGGCATTCAATGGCGGCACGCTGGTTCATCCCGACGGCAGTTTCCTCGCAGTCCATTACCTGCCGCCGGAGGCTGCGCTGGCCACCCTGGCGCTGTACGCCGATCAGCCGGGCATCGAAGTCTGGGTATTCGCCGATGGCGACTGGCTGGTGCGCGACGCCCACGGGCCGATGGTGCCGGTGGAGACGCGTGGCCTGGGCTACCCGCCGGTCGAAGTCGAGAGTTTCGAACCTTACCTGGAGCGGATCGACAAGATCGTCGCCACCAGCGCCAACACCGACCTGCTGGTAGAGTTGGAGGCTCGGCTGCATCCGCTGCTCAAGGGGCAGGCCCAGGTGTCGCGTTCGCAACCGATCTACCTGGATGTGACGGCGATGAAGGCCAACAAAGGGGAAGCGCTGTCGACCCTGGCCGCCTTCCTCGACGTGCCGCTGGAGCAGACCGCGGCCATGGGCGACGGCGGCAACGACCCGGCGATGTTTCACCGGGCGGGATTATCGATTGCCATGGGCCAGGCGGATGAGGCGATCAGGCGCCAGGCGGATGTGGTGACCGCCGCCGTGACCGAAGACGGCGCAGCCCTGGCGATCGAGCGGTACATCCTGCCGTAGGATGTCCTGACCTGTAGGAGCTGGCGAAGCCTGCGATCTTTTGATCTTTCGCTTGATACTCAAGTCTCTGGGGAAAGATCGCAGCCTCGTTGCACTCGACAGCTCCTACGCACAGTCCAGCGGGAGCAAGGTTCCTCGCCCCAGGTTTTACTCAGGAATTGCTTACAGCCAGTAAGTCACCGCATACCAGCCCAAACCGCCCATCACCACGGTATAGGGCAGGGCCATCCAGACCATCCGGCCATAAGACAGGCGAATCAGCGGTGCGATCGCCGAGGTCAGCAGGAACAGGAATGCCGCCTGGCCGTTCGGTGTCGCGACGCTCGGCAGATTGGTGCCGGTGTTGATGGCCACCGCCAGGGTCTCGAACTGTTCGCGGCTCATGTGGCCGGAGATGAAGGCCTGCTTGACCTCGGTGATGTAGATGGTGGCCACGAACACGTTGTCGCTGATGGCCGAGAGCAGGCCGTTGGCAATGAACAGCATGCCGGGCTGCTGGTCGGCGGGCAGAGCCAGGACCCACTGGATCAGCGGCGTGAACAACTGCTGGTCGTGAATGACCGCCACCACCGCAAAGAACACCACCAGCAGCGACGTGAACGGCATGGCGTCCTTGAACGCATTGCCCAGTCGATGCTCGTCGGTGATGCCGGTGAAGGCGGTAATCAACACGATGACCATCAAGCCGATCAGGCCGACTTCGGCAATGTGCAAGGCCAGGCAGACGATCAGGATAAGCGCGGCAAGACTCTGGACGACCAGGGCTGCGCGCTGGCGTGCGGTGCGTTCGCGATTATCCTGCTCAGCGTAATCGGCCAGCACGGTGCGGACGTTGTCCGGCAGCAGCGCGCCATAACCGAACCAGCGCAGCTTTTCCAGGGCCACGCAGGTCAGCAGCCCGGCAACCAGCACTGGCAGCGACACCGGCGCGACTTTCAGGAAGAAATCAGCGAAATGCCAGCCCATCTCATGGCCGATCAACAGGTTCTGCGGTTCGCCCACCAGGGTGCAGACGCCGCCCAGCGCCGTGCCGACGGCACCATGCATCAGCAGGCTGCGCAGGAATGCCCGGAACTGGTCCAGGTCACCATGGTGCAGCGACGGCATGTCGTGGTCTTCATCGATGCTGCTGTCCTGGCGTGGATCGTTGCCCGATGCCACACGGTGGTACACCGAATAAAAGCCCACCGCGGCGCTGATGATCACCGCCGTGACGGTCAAGGCGTCGAGGAACGCCGACAGAAATGCCGAGAGAAAGCAGAACATCAAGGCCAACAGCGCCTTGGAGCGCACACCCAGGAGCAAGCGCGAGAACAGGAACAGCAGCAGGTCCTTCATGAAGTAGATTCCGGCCACCATGAACATCAGCAGCAGGATGACCGGGAAGTTATGCACCAATTCGTCGTACAGCGCCTTGGGTGTGGTCATGCCCAACAGCAGGGCTTCGACCAGTAGCAACCCACCAGGCATCAGCGGGTAGCATTTAAGGGCCATGGCGAGGGTGAAGATGAACTCCACGACCAGCATCCAGCCGGCGACCACCGGGCCGAGGGTCCACAGCACCACGGCATTGAGAATCAGGAAGGTGATGATGCACGCCTTGTACCAGCGCGGGGACTGCCCAAGAAAGTTGTGCGCGAAAGCTTGAGCCATCGAACCGGACATTGGCTGCTCCTTTTAATTAGAAGCGCGCAACTTGCCGTAACAAATGGGGAATATCAAGCGTAGGCGTGAATACCGTTCGCCTACGACGATCTGACTCACGCCCAATACCGCGCAACCACCGCTCGATAATGCCCCTGGAGCGAGTAGCCGCCCACCAGGATTCTACCGTCAGACTGCACCGCCAGGGCGGTGGCGGTGTCCAGGCTGTAGCCGAGTCGAGTGCGAACCCAGCCTTTGCCTTCACCGAAATCCGGATCGAGGCTGGCATCCGGCAAATGCCGGGCGAGCACGAAGTCGGCTTCGATACCGCCGATGGTGGCGCCAGCGGTCACCAGCTTGCCGTCCGGTTGAAGCCGGGCAGCGGTCCACTGGCTGGCGTTGCGCCCGATCGCCATGAGTTGGCACTGGCCCTGGTTGCAATGACGGTCCGGCGTGCCGTCCAGGCGCACTTTCAGGGACAGGCTGTGCATCGGATCGCGGCTGCTGCCGAAGGCTTGTAGATCGCCGTTCGCATCCTGAACGATCTGGCTGACCATCACGCTGTGACCCTGCGCCAGGATGGACAGGAAGCCCTCTTCGCCGAAGCTGTCATCGAGCTTGCCGCTGCTGTCATAACGGGCGATCAAGCCGTGCTGGGGCAAGTCAATCGCGCCGCCGACGACAATATGCCCGTCAGCCTGGAGCATCAGGCAGCCGAGCCAGGTATTTTTCAGCGCGCGTCGGACCATCACGAAACCGCGACCGTTGAACGAGGTATCCAGGGCCCCGTCCGGCAGGAGCCGGATCAGTACGCCGACATGGTCGGACAATTGGTAGTGATGGTTGGCGAGCAAGAGGATCCGGCCATCGGCCTGCACTTGCATGTCGCAGGCCTCGAGCCCCGGTACGCCGGGCGGCAGCCAGGGATCGCGCAGGCCTTGGGAGAGGTCGCCGCAGAGCCGGATGATGTGTCGGCCAGCGTTGCCGAAGTTCTGGACGGCACGGCCCTGTTGATCGAACAGCGCCAGTGCGGGAAGGGTGTGCTCGTTGTTTTCGTAGTGCAGGCCGGACAGCAGGATATGCCCGTCGGGTAGCTCGATCACTTTGCCCGCCGTCGCTTCGAAGCCCTGTTCGAACACGCCGATCACGCAGCCATGGTTGCCGAAACCCGGATCGGTCGAACCGTCATGATTGAGTCGTGCCAGCCCGAACCGGCTGCCATGGGCGGTCTCGATCCTGGCCGCGACCAGGATGCGGTCGGCACGGTCGAGGGTCAATCCGGTGATCAGGCTCGAGGTGCTGCCTTCGAAATGAACCCAGGCTTTACCGTTGGCGGCAAAGCCTGGGTCAAGTTTCCCGGCGTGGGTCATGGCCGGGGGGAGTTCAAACGCGAACTGATCGAGCATGCCTGCCTCTCCTTGCGTGTCGACCGGCCCGAACGGGCGATGACTGCATGAGGGCAACATTCAATCCCTGAATGTGACAATGCACAACTGTCAGGTACTGCAGTTACAGGGGCGATGCGTGCCATAACAATGGCTTTACAACCCAATGCCAAGCCTGCAATCGATAACAGGCCCTAGCAGTGTTTTATTCAGGCATCGACCAAGACTGCAAGGTGTAGCCTTCCTGGCTCAGTTCGGCACGGGCCTGCTTCAACAGATCGGCCAGTTGGACCGGGTCGGTATAGGCGCTGCTTGGAATCTGAGTGCGGCCAATATGGGTATTGGTGCGGTCGATGACGGTCAGGCTGAGTTCGCCGTTACCGTCTTGTGGAGCCCAGGCCACGCATTGGAAAGGACGGAATGCGCGGTCGGCAATCAAAAGAGCTTCGTTGATACGGAGCGGGGCGTTCATGGCATTTTCTCTTAAGTGTGCCCAAACAAATGATGTGCCGTCGGTTGGGCGTACCGTGCGGCTGGTTACTTGTACTGATGTCCCGAACCCGTAGGCGGGTCACACATTATTTAAATAAATTTCGATTTTCTTTCAGACCAGGCTTTTGGTCTTTTGTTTGAAAGCGCCCTGAAAGAAAAGTACCCGCGACAACTAACGAAACGCTTGCTTATAACCACTTTAACCTGTTCTCGATAATCAATTGATACAAGGGGGCGTCAAGTTCTTGCTACTGTTACATGCAGGTTTGCCAAACGACTGTTTCTAATCATATTTCTTTTATTTTGGCGCCAAGGATCAGTCATGATCGAAGCCAGTACGTCACGTCGTCTGCTCGTGGTTGATCCCTGCGACGATTGCCATCGCCTGTTGCCAGGTCTGCGCAGCATTGGTTGGGACGTGGACAGTTGCGCCCTTGAACACGCCGGCGATCGGACCTGTGACGTCGGCCTGTTGCGCTTGCAGCCTTTTCACCTGGAGCGTCCGGAAGCGGTCAAGGAGTTGATCAGCCGTAGCGGCACCGAATGGATCGCCGTGCTCAGCCAGGAAGTATTGCGCCTGCAAAACGTCGGTGATTTTGTCTGCGAATGGTTTTTTGACTTCCATACCTTGCCGTTCGACGTGTCCAGGGTCCAGGTGACACTGGGTCGGGCGTTTGGCATGGCGCGCTTGCGGGGGCAGGGCTCGATTCACATCGATCGGCCCGAACACGAACTGCTGGGCGACAGCAAGCCGATCCGCGAACTGCGCAAGTTATTGAGCAAGTTGGCGCCTGCCGAGTCGCCGGTGTTGATTCGCGGCGAGAGCGGCACCGGCAAGGAACTGGTGGCGCGCACCCTGCACTGTCAGTCCCACCGGCGCAACAAGCCGTTCATCGCCATCAACTGCGGCGCCATTCCGGAACACCTGATCCAGTCCGAGCTGTTCGGGCATGAAAAGGGCGCGTTTACCGGCGCTCACCAACGCAAGATCGGACGAATCGAGGCCGCTCACGGAGGCACGCTGTTTCTCGATGAAATTGGCGACCTGCCGTTGGAGCTGCAGGCCAACCTGCTGCGTTTCCTGCAGGAAAAACACATTGAACGGGTCGGTGGCAGCCAGCCGATTGCGGTCGATGTGCGGATCCTGGCGGCGACCCATGTGGACCTCGAGGCGGCCATCGAACAAAAGCGTTTTCGCGAGGATCTCTACTATCGCCTGAACGTGCTGCAAGTGACGATGGCGCCCTTGCGCGAACGCCATGGCGACCTGGCGATGCTCGCCAGTCACTTTTCCCATTTCTACAGCCAGGAAACCGGCCGCCGCCCCCGCAGCTTCAGCGAGGATGCATTGGTGGCGATGGGCATGCACGACTGGCCCGGGAATGTGCGGGAGTTGGCCAACCGCGTCCGTCGCGGGTTGGTGCTGGCCGAAGGGCGGCAAATCGAAGCGAGGGACCTCGGGCTGGCCAGCCACCAGGGCGTCGCGGCGCCGATGGGCACGCTGGAGGATTACAAGACCCGCGCCGAGCGCCAGGCCCTGAGCGATGTGCTCAACCGGCACAGCGACAACCTGAGCGTGGCCGCCCGGGTGCTGGGCGTCTCCCGGCCGACGTTCTATCGTTTGCTGCACAAGCATCAGATTCGCTAGAACAGCCTACATACAACCCATTGTGGGAGCGAGCTTGCTCGCGATAGCGGCCTTTCATTCAGTATCAATGCTGACTGAAAAGGCCTTATCGCGAGCAAGCTCGCTCCCACAAGGGTTATGCAGTGCCCTTGGGATAGGTGTCCATCACATATCCCTGAGGGCATCAGAAGTAATACGGGAATTTCAGGCTGAAGGTGAAATCCGGCGCATCGTCGGTCAGCCCGATGGACAGGTTGGGCACGATGGTCAGGTTGTCGGACGCGGCGACGGTCATGCCGATATTGAAGTAGCCGGCGTTGGCGTCGCTGGAGACCACCGACTCCCAGTCGCCGCCGTCCTGTTTGAGCTTGCTTTTCTTTTGAATCAGGTCAGAGACCGAGAATGACATGCTCATCTTCTCGTTCAAGGCGAAGGCAATGCCCGCACCGAGCTGGAAGCTGTCGCCGATCCGTACTTTGCCCGGCACCTTCTGGTTGACGGTGGAGCTGATGTCGTCGAACGATTCTTCGAAGTTATGGGTGTAGGACAGGGTGCCGAACAAGACCGCCGGGTCGAAGGTCTTGACCAGCGAGAGCCCGGGTGTGATCGACCACACGCCGTTGCCAGTGGGCAGGTCGTCAGGTACGAACAGGTTGGTGTTGGCCTGGGATTGGCGCAGCTTGATGCCAAACGGGTCCTTGCCGGTGGGCGCCTTGACCCGCAGGGTGACCACCGCGTCTGGAGAGTTGATCGACTCATCCATGAACTTGTAGGCGATGCCGAAGTTGACGTCGCCGATGGTCGGGTCGCGGGTCACGGTTTCTTCGCTGGTGACCCCGGCCGCGCCGTTGTTCGCGCCGCCTGACTGATACGTGGATTCGCGGTAGACCACTGGCACGTTAAGGTCGAACTGCCAGCGATTATCGAAGTTATAGCGGCCGGTGAGGTCCAGCGTCCAGGTGTCGGCCTTGATCCGGTCGAGGTTGATGTTGCCCAGGAAAATCGAATCCAGGGCCAGGAAGCCATTGAGGATCAGTTGCCGCGTGTCGTAGCGCGAATAGGTCACGCCGGTCTCGAAACTGAACCTGCCGCCGCCGAAGAAGCCGCTGGCCTCGTCATAGAGATTGGAGACACTCTGGGCCGGCTGGGAATCATCGGCCAGGGATTGCCCATAGCCACTGCCGCCGGCCGTTGTCGCGCCACCGCCGGCCACGGTCTGGTTGCCTTTCATGTCGGCCGGGGATTTGGCCAGGCGCTTGGGCTGCGGCGTGGTGGGTTGGTCCTCTACCTGGCGGACCCGCTGTTCGAGCACCGCCAGGGCTTTCTGCTGGACCTCGTATCGTTGCTTGAGCTCAAGAAGTTCCTGTTTCAGGGCCTCGATGTCGGCGTCCGGGGCCGCCTGCAACACGGCTGCCGGGAACAACGTGCTTAAACACATCACAGCGCGCAACGATACGGATCGATACATGAAATATGCCGTCCCTATTTGCCCAGTGGTCGGAAAACAGCGTAGTTCAATAACCGAGGTTACGGAGGCCGCGCAGTTGGGTCAGGTTGCAGTCCAGTGCCCCGGCACTGGGGCCGTTGTTGTTCAGCACCACGTTGAGCTGGGTCATGTTGTTGACCAGGTTGCTATTGCCCAGCAGGCGAGTGTTTTGCAGCAAGCCGCCCTGGGCCACTTGCTGCAAGGTGCCGCCCTGGTTGTGGCTGGCCTGGATCGCCATTTGCACGCCGCTGCCGGTGGCGGTAACCGCGACGCTGCCAGCGGCGTTGCTGCCGCTGATGGTCTGGCCCTTGGTCAGCAGTTGGCCCTGGGAAGGCACGAGCGCCGGTGCCTGGTTGCTCTCTTTCACATCGATGCTGACGTTGTTGTAGGCCGTGTTGCCGTCGCCGGCGGCACGTACGCTCTGGGTCACGCCCTGGCCCGTGCCAAGGCCGGCGCCACCGGTAATGTTGCCGCTGCCCTGTTCGGGGACGCTGCCATTGCCGGTCTGCTTGATGGTGGAGACATAGAACTCGGGTTTGACGGTGGCGGCCTGGATCTGCATGGTGCTGATGGCGCCGATCAAGTCGCCGCTGGCGTTGCGCCAGGTACTGCTCATGACGATGCCGAAACTGATGACTCGGCCGGGCATGACGTAACGACCGCGTAGCTCGGCAAGCTCCTGGTCCTTGACTTCGATGGGTTTGAAGCCGGCATGGGCATAGCCCGAGGCGGTCGCGAGCAGGCAGGCCAGCGACAGCCAGTGTGACGTTTTCATGTGCTGCTCCCGGAGCGTCCTGCTCCTTTTTTGTACTTATTGTTGGCAGTGGTCGGCGATTAGAAAAAGTCGCTCTGTATGAAGCCGAAATCCATCAGTTCCGCATCCCTGACCGGGTTGAAACCGTCCAGCTTGTTACGGGCTGTCAGGGGTTGAGGAGGGCTGCGTAGTGCATTGGTCTTGTCGTAGCCCGGGCCGACGATCGCAAAGACGATGCCGTTCCAGCCTTTGACGAACTCATCGTGGGCGTAGCGCTTGTGCCCCAGCACCGGGTCGCCGATGTAGACCCATTGCTTGTCGGCCCGCTGCAACACCACGAAGTGCTTGTAGCCGCGTATTTCCATCAGGACTACGACCGGAATCGTCACCGCTTCGAGCTTCTCTGGCGGTATGCGGTAGCCTCGGGCACGCATGCCGATAGTCTCCACGTAGCGCTTCATGTCCAGCATGGAAAACCCCTGGGTGCGAACCAGGTTCTGGTCGGCATTGACCAGCATGCCTTTGATGACGTGTTCTTCATCGACGTCAAGCCAATAGGCCTGGCGCAGCACCGTGGCCAGCGCGGCGGCGCCGCAACTGAAGTCGGTTTTCTGCTCGACGATGTCGCTGAATTTACGTTCGCGTACGCTTTGCACCGGTTTGTAGACCAGCATGCCGCCAGGCAGGGCGGCGACTGGCATCTGCGCCGCTTCGGCCATGCAAGCCAGGCAGAGCAGCAGGAAAACGGCAGTGACACGCATGATCAATACGCCTAGTGGACATCCAGGAAAAGCCCCCTGTGGGGACGAGCCTGTGGGAGCAAAGCCTGCTTGCGATAGCGGTTTTGAAGCCAGCAGAGGGGCCGTACGTGACGACCTCGATCGCGAGCGAGCTGTGCTCCCACAGAGCTACTACTACCCCCACAGTGGTACTTTTTTACATGCAAGCCTTGCAGCCGGCCGCGATGGACAGCGAGTTGCTTTGCTGGTTGCCCACGCCTGCCGACACGTTGGCGCCGCCGTTACCGGAGAAGCCGTTCATGGAGTTGGTCATGGTGGCGTTGTTGATCACAGGGTTTTTCCAACCGTCGCGGGTCAGCACCTGTTGGGTGTTGCTGCCGGCCAGTTCGAAAGTCCCCACGGCGGAGAACTTGAACTTGTCGTCATCATGACCGCCGCCGTAGCCGCCTCTGTTGTCCCAGCCGCCATGATCGTTGTCTTCGGCGGTACCGGTACCTTTGGCCTTGAATGTGCCTGAGGCGCTATAGGTGCTGGTGAGCGTGTCGGTCTTGTAGGTCCGCACGCCTTTGTTGTCGACCACAAGGCCGGTGGAGGCCTGGTCGGCCGCGGCCGAGGCCTGTGCGACACGACCCCCGGATACGGCGATGGCCAGGTTGTTTTTCTGCTGGTTGAAGTTCCCGGCGGTCACGTTGATACCGATGTTGCCGGAGCCGTTGTTGCCCGCATTGGTGAGCGAGGCGTTGTTTTGCGTGGAGTTGTTCTTGACGTAGTTGTTGTTATTGACCTGCGTGGCGCTGGAGGCGGCGACAGCCGAGCCGAAGATGAAGCTTTCGTCGGCGGTGGCCAGGGCGGCGGCGTTGTCCTGCTGGTTGCCGTCGCCGCCGGCAATGTTGGCGCCCATGTTGCCGTTGCTGCCATTGAGCGAGTCTTTGGCTTCGGCGGTGTTTTTGGTGGCCTGGTTGGTCACCACGTTGCCGTCGCTGTTCTGCTCATCCAGCACCGCGGCCCCAGCCCCGGCACTGATGGAGAGCAACTGGTCCAGCGTCGGCCCTTGCTGATGCCCGTGACCATTGCCATGGCCATTATGGTTATCGTTTCCTCCAGCCTGTGCAGCCATTGCCATGACAGCGGCGAGAGCGAAAACCAATGGTTTGAGTGCCATTGTAGGTTTCATGGTGTTTCTCCTTGCGTGTCGTTGGTTAAGTGTCGGTACTTTCTTATGTAGCCCCCGGGTCAGTCAGCGACCCGGATGCTCAGGGTGTTAGCCATTCGGTTCCCCACCCCGGCGCTCTGGTTCACCTGGATTACCCCTCGGCTGCCGGTGAAGGCCTGGTCGCTGGTAACGACCTGGCGACTGCCGGTTGGGGCGCCAGTTGCTCCTGAGTTCGGTAACAACGCCACGTTCTGTTGAGACAGGGCGCTGTCGTCCATGCTCTGCGGATGAGCACTGATGCCCACCCGCATGACATTGGCCATCTGGTTGTTGGCCCCGGCGGACTGGTTGACGCCCAGCACGCCGTTGCCGTTGCTGAAGGAGTGGCCACCGATGCGGGCGGTGGTGTTCATGGAAGGGGCGGCCTGGGTGTCGACACGTTGCTGCACGTGGGTGCTTGCCTGGGCGTGGCTGCCAATGGCGATGGCCCGGGTGTTGGTTTGCTGGATCCGGTCGCCGGCCGCCTGGTTGACGTTGAAGTTGCCGGTGTAATGGCTGCCGGAATCCTGCAGGTTGGCGTTGCTGACCACCGCGACACCCGAATCGGCAAATACAGTGAAAGAGCTGAGCAGGGAAAGCACGATCAGGGCGAGTAGGAACAGCACGGGCTTCATGTCACTGTCCTCCCGCCAGCCGACCCAGCGGGGCCAGGCCGGAAGTCAACGAGCGGTTGATGGTGCCCGAGATCGCGCCACCACTACCGCCACCGTGACCGGCATTCATGCCCGGCATGCCGTTGGGGTTGGTGACCACGTTCAAACCCTGCACACCGGTATTGGGGGTGACAATGTTGCGGATCGACGAGCCGCTGGCCACGCTGGCGAACTCGCCATCGCTCAGTTCGGTGCTGGCGGTCGCTTGGTTGATTCGTGCGGAGGGGTTGGCATTGACGGTGGTCGGGTAGGGATCTTTGCCGCCGTTGCGACCGATTGCGATGGGTTGTACGTCACGGCTGAGCACGATGACGCCGTTGCCTTCGGCCTGTACTGGCAGGCTGAGCATCGCGCTGGCGGCGCAGCCGATCACTAGCAAACAGGTCAAACTTCTTTCGAAAGTCCCCACGGCATCGATTCCTTCTTCGGTGGGCTGGCCTTGGTCCAGCGTTGCGAAGTGGGAAAGAGCAGGTGTTGTGCCGTATTTTGAAATGCCTGCCAATTCAATGGGTTGGATTCAGGCATGGACGTTCAGGGAGGGATCCTGTTTCAGCGTTGAGACAGGTGCATGACGGCCAAATGGCCATCAGCCGCTCCAGGGCTCTGGATCAAGGCTTTCAGGCGAGTGTTTCAGCAGCTTGACAGTCTTGATGACAAGGGCATGAAACGGGGTTGAGTCAGGGTTTGGTGGAAGTGCGCTGTTTCAGAAGTGAAACAGATCAAGCGGCGTTCACGCTTCAAGCAGTTGGGTAACGGCTGCAAACACCTGCTGGCGGCGTTGCACCCAGTTGCCCTGAATGACCTGGAAAGGTTGCCGATGTCGCCTCAGCCAAGTCTCGATCGCTTGGAAAAACGTCAGCCGTTCCATCAGATCGGGCTGGCAACGCAAACCGTCGCCCGTCCATTCGACCTGCTCTGGGCTCAACAACAGGTGCAGGTCGTAATGACGGGCCAGCAGCGCCGGTTCGAGCCATTCCGGGCAATCGCCGAACAGGGTCTGGCTCCAGAGGATGTTACTCAACAGGTGGGTGTCGAGGATCAGCAGCGCCGGCCGATGGGCACGCGCCTCGTCTTCCCGGGCCAGCTGGCCGGAGGCGATGTCGGTGATGTCGGCCAGGCAGGTATCGCGTTGGGTCTGCTCCATGAAATGGCGCACGTACTCATCCACCCGCATTCCACCGAAGTGTTCCTGCAATTGCGCCGCCAGCCAGCTCTTGCCGCTGGACTCCGGGCCGGTCAGGACCACCACCTTCATGCGCGCAGGGCCGGGTCGGCACGCCATTCGCGCCAGCCTTGCACGGCCAGCAGGGTGAACAGGGCGTAGAGTGCGGCGGTCAGGTGCAAGCCTTTGTAGATGAACAGAGCCACGAAGATCACGTCCAGGGCGATCCACAGCGGCCAGCATTGCACGCGTTTTTGCGCCATCCACCACTGGGCCACGAGGCTGAACCCCGTGAGCGCGGCATCGAGCCAGGGCTGGGCGGCGTCGGTCCAGTGGGCCATGGCGGCACCCAACAGCAAGCTGCCCGCCGCGCCGAGGGCCAGGCCGAGCAACACCGATGGCCCACCGAGGCGGCTGACCTGGCGCCCATCATGATTGCGCCCGGCACGGGTCCATTGCCACCAGCCGTAGAGTTGCAGCACCGCGTAGACAACCTGCAGCAGCATGTCCGAGTACAACTTCACCTCGAAAAAAATCCAGCTGTACAGCAGCACCATGACCAGGCCGATCGGCCAGCACCAGGGGTTCTGCTTGACGGTCAACCAGACGGCGATCACGCCGAGGGCTGAGGCAAACAGTTCAAGCCCGGACATGGCGGTTCCTTGGGAAAGAGGAGAGGGCGGCGATTGTAAACGCTATGTGGTGGATAGCTCCACAAACCAATGTGGGAGCGAGCTTGCTCGCGATAGCGGTGGGTCAGCTTGCATCAATGCTGAATGTGCGACCGCCATCGCGAGCAAGCTCGCTCCCACAGGGATAATCCACCAATCTTTAGACTCGGAATTGCTTGAGCAACCCGTTCAACTGTTCACTCAGTGCCTTGAGGCGGCTGCTTGCCTGGCTGGATTGTTCGGCGGCCATGGCGGTGCTGTGGGACAGTCCGGCGGCCTGGGTGACGTTTTGGTTGATGTCTTCCACCACATGGGCTTGTTGCAGGGTGGCGCTGGCGATGGAGGCGTTCAGGCTGTTGAGGTTGCGCAGGGCCTGGCCGATGGCGTTGAGGCTGGCACCGGCGAGGCCGGCCTGTTCGATGGTCAGTTGCGAGGCACGGCTGCTGTCGCCGATGACTTTCACGGCGGCTTCGGAATGGGTTTGCAGGCGCTCGATCATCGCCTGGATCTCGGCGGTGGATTTCTGTGTACGCTGGGCCAGCAACCGCACTTCATCGGCGACCACCGCAAAGCCTCGGCCTTGCTCGCCGGCGCGGGCGGCCTCGATCGCGGCGTTGAGGGCCAACAGGTTGGTTTGTTCGGCGATGGAGCGAATCACCTCCAGCACACTGCCGATCTGGGTGCTTTCACTGGCCAGGGTACGAATCACTTCCACGGCTTGATCGATGGTCTGGGACAGACGGTCGATCTGCTGCAAGCTGCCATCGATGTTGACCTGGCCTTGCTGGGCCTGGGATTCGGCGTCGCGCATCTCACTGGCCGCGTGCTCGGCATTCTTGGCCACATCCTGCACGCCATAGGTCACTTCATTGATCGCGGTGGCCACCAGTTCCATTTGCTGCGACTGCTGTTGGCTGCGTTCCTGGGCCTGAGCCGCGTCGTTGCCCAATTCGCTGGATGATTGCCCCAGTGCGCTGGCCGACTCCTGCAACTGGCTCACCACCTGGCGCAATTTGGCGGTAAAGGCGTTGAAGTGCCGGGCCAGTTGGGTGACTTCGTCCTGGCCGTGGGTGTCGAGGGTGCGGGTCAGGTCGCTCTCGCCACTGGCGATATTGGCCATGGCGTTCACCGTTTCCTGCAACGGTCTGACGATGCTACGTACGATCAGGGTCAAGAACAGGCCCATGAGCAGGGTGATGACCAGGCCGACCGCCGAGGCCTTGATCACCTGGGATTGGAACTCGGCCTGGACGTCATCGATGTACACGCCCGACCCGATGACCCAGCCCCAGGGCTCGAACAATTGGACGTAGGAGGTCTTGCCCACTGGAGCCTCGGCGCCCGGTTTCGGCCAGAGGTAGTTGATCATGCCGGCGCCCTTGGACTTGGCGATGGCGACCATCTCGTTGAACAGCGCATAACCGTTCGGGTCACGGATGGCGGAGAGGTTCTGGCCTTCAAGCTTCGGATTGGTCGGGTGCATGACCATGACCGGTGTCAGGTCGTTGATCCAGAAATAGTCGCTCTGGTTATAGCGCAGGCCACGCACGGCGCTGAGGGCCTGCTTCTGGGCGGCGTCGCGGGTCAAGGTGCCAGCGGTTTCCAAGCCATGGTAGTAGGTCAGCACACCGCTGGCGGTCTGCACCACATGCTGGGTTTTTTGCACTTTTGCCTGATAGAGGTCGGTGTGGATCTGTTTAAGCATCAACGCGCCGAGCGTGAACAACATCACGATGGCCACAATCAGGATGAGCCACAAGCGTCGGCTGATCGACACACTGCGCAAGCTATTCATACGCTGTCACTCCGGTTTTTTATTCTTGTCATCAACGACGGCCGGCACTTTAGCGCCCGGCGGTTATCCATGATTGATCTGGGTCATAACGCGGCAGCGTTATCAGGGCTTGTCTGATAGGATTTCGGCCCCGCAGCGCAAAACCTGAGCCTGTTCTGATTTTTCATTGGTTTTTATTGAAAGGTCGCGGTTATTGTGCAGCCGCTGCGTGTACCTGCATGACACTTGAATATTGATAAGACCTGCATGAACAGCGTCTTTTTTGGGGGATGAATGGATTTGTGGACCGCCTTTTCGGCACTGATTCTTGGCGTAGTGGAAGGCTTGACGGAATTTCTGCCGATTTCCAGCACGGGGCACCAGATCATTGTCGCCGACTTGCTCGAGTTCGGTGGCGAACGAGCGATGGCATTCAACATCATCATTCAGCTTGGCGCGATCCTCGCGGTGGTCTGGGAGTTTCGGCGCAAGATCTTCGACGTGGTGCTGGGCCTGCCGACGCAACCCGGCGCCCGCCGGTTTACCGCCAACCTGCTGATCGCTTTCCTGCCCGCCGTGGTCCTGGGCGTGCTGCTGGCCGACTGGATCCACCACTATCTGTTCAACCCGGTCACCGTAGCCGCCGCGCTGGTGGTGGGCGGTGTGGTGATGCTCTGGGCCGAGAAGCGCCAGCACCAGGTACACGCCGAAACGGTGGACGAGATCTCCTGGAAGGATGCGTTGAAGGTCGGCCTGGCCCAGTGCATTGCGATGATCCCGGGCACCTCCCGTTCCGGTGCGACCATCATCGGTGGCTTGCTGTTTGGCCTGTCGCGTAAAACCGCTACCGAGTTCTCGTTCTTCCTGGCGATGCCCACCATGGTCGGCGCGGCCGTCTACTCGGGCTACAAGTACCGCGAACTGTTCGTCCCGGCGGATTTCCCGGTGTTCGCCATTGGTTTCGTCACGGCGTTCATTTTCGCCATGATCGCGGTCAAGGGCCTGTTGCGGTTCATCGCCAGTCACAGCTACGCCGTGTTCGCCTGGTATCGCATCGCCTTTGGCCTGTTGATCCTGGCCACTTGGCAGTTCGGCTGGGTGGACTGGACCGCCGCCAAGCCATGAACGATTCAGGCGCCCATAAACGCGCAGGGGGCAATGGCGGCGGCGTCGTGCAGCACCTGCGGCTCAAGCTGATGGTCTTTGCGCTGGTCTGCGCCTTGCCGCTGTTCGGTTCGCTGCTGTTCGGGCTGCGGGCAGTGTCGTGGGTGCCGATGGCAGCCTACGGCATCGTCAGTGTGGTGGCGTTCCTGTTGTACTGGAGCGATAAGCGCAAGGCGCGCGCCGACGCCTGGCGCACCCCGGAGAACGTGCTGCATGCACTGGAGCTGGCCGGCGGTTGGCCTGGAGCCTTGCTGGCCCAGCAGCTGTTTCGCCACAAGACCCGCAAAGTCTCGTTCCAGGTGGTGTTCTGGTTCATCGTACTGTTGCACCAGGTGTTCTGGATCGACCAGTTGTTCCTGGGCGGTTATCTGCTGGCGTTGTCCTAGACAACCAGCTCGACTTCAAACCTGTGGGAGCGAGCTTGCTCGCGATGGCGGCGGGTCAGTCGCGCCGCCACTACAGCAACAACCCGACCTGGGTACGCTTCGGTAATTTGCCGACCACCAATTGGTGCGAGCGTTGCAGCAGGCCACGCAGTTCTTCGGCCCCCAGCGGGTAGGGCACCTGCATGATGATCCACTGGGCCCGTGCCAGGTAAGGCGCGGGGTGAATGCCTGGCCGGTCGCAGTGACCCAGGAACAGATCCTTGTCGACCTTGAACGCCAACGAGTCGCCCCGCAGGCCCTGAAGAGCGAACATCTTGTTCCCGGCGATGGAAAACACCCGCACGCCGCCCCATTTGTAGTCTTCCCTGGCTCCGGGCAAGCCCAGGCAGAACTGCGCGACATCCTCTTCGCTCAAACTCATAGCGTTCTATCTCCACAGCCCTCGAAGGCTTCCACCAAATGATCGATCCAGGCGCGCACTGCGGGCAACATGCCGCGCCGATGCGGGTAGACCGCCTGTAGCCAGCCGTCGGGCAACGACCATCCAGGCAGCAGTTCCACCAGTGTGCCGTCCAGCAATTCCTGCTCGCAATACATGCTCGGCAATAAAGTGAAGCCCAGGCCGGCGAGGGCGCAGGCCCGGCGCACAATGAAGTCATCGATGCCCAGGCGGGCCTCCAGGCTCAGTTCCACACGCTGTCCATCGCTCTTGACCAGACGCAGATGCACCAGGCGATCGGCTTCCAGGGCCCCCAGCACCGGCAACGCCTCCAGATCGTCCGGGGTCTCGATCCGCCGTCCTTCGACGAAGGCCGGGCTGGCCACCAGCATCAGTCGTGCCCGGCGCAAACGCCGGGTCATCAACAGCGGGTCTTCGTCCCCCAGGTCACGCACGCGCAATGCCACGTCGATGCCTTCGCCGATCAGGTCCACCCGCCGGTTGAGCAGGGTCATGTCCAGTTGCACCAAGGGATATTTCACCAGGAAGGTTTCGATCACCACCGGCAGGAACTGGTGGGCCAGGCCCACGGGGCTGGACACCCGCAATCGGCCACGGGGCTCGCTGGACATGCTCGCCACCGCTTCGTCGGCCATCTCGGCCTCCAGCAACATGGCCTGGCAATGGCGCAGATAACGTTCGCCGACCGCCGTCAGTTTCAACTGGCGGGTGGTGCGCTGGAGCAGCCGCGCGCCCAGGCGCTCTTCCAGCTCGGCGATACGCCGCGACAACCGCGATTTGGGAATGCCCAGCAAGCGCCCGGCCGCCGCGAAACCGCCGGCTTCGACGACTTTGGCGAAGTAATACAAGTCATTGAGGTCTTGCATGGTGAACTCGATTGTCCTGTCAGTGGGACAAACTATCGCATTTATGCTGACTTATCGATCATTGTCTTCATCGATAGGATGGTCGCCAATTGATCGCCTGGTTGCGGTCCTCATTTGGAGAGCACTGATATGAAACTGCTGCACATCGATTCGAGCATCCTCGGCGACAACTCCGCTTCCCGCCAATTGAGCCGTGAAGTGGTTGAAGCCTGGAAAGCCGCCGAGCCAGGCATCACCGTCACTTACCGTGACTTGGCCGCCGACGCCATCAGCCATTTTTCCGCCCAGACCCTGATCGCCGCCGGTACCAGCGCTGAACTGCGTGACGCGGCCCTGAAGCACGAAGCGGATCTCAGCGCGTCGGCGATGGCCGAGTTCCTGGCCGCTGATGCGGTGGTCATCGCCGCTCCAATGTATAACTTCAGTATTCCGACCCAACTCAAGGCCTGGATTGACCGCATTGCCGTCGCCGGCCAGACGTTCCGCTACACCGAAGCCGGTCCGGAAGGCCTGTGTGGCGGCAAGAAACTGGTGATCGTCTCCACTGCGGGCGGCTTGCATGCCGGTCAACCGAGCGGCGTGGGGCATGAGGAATATCTCAAGCTGTTGTTCGGTTTCCTTGGCATCACCGATATCGAATTCGTCCGAGCCGAAGGTCTGGCCTACGGTGACGACATGCGGACCAAAGCCATGAGCGAAGCCACGTTGCAGATCGGCCAGCAGTTCGCCGCTGCGTAAAACCTGCGTAAAGGCAGCAAGCGCTTCGGGCAACCTTCGCAAAACCCTGTATTCTCGTCGTCATTGGATGGCTGGGATGCAGGGTTTTGCTGCATTCGGCGTCGGGGATTCTGGCGCAGGTTATGCACGGCCAAGCGTGCGAGCGACGGGGCCTTCCCGGGCGCTGAAGGTGGAAGATTCGATGACACGTTTTGGTGCAGTGCTGCTGCTTTGCTGGTTAGCCAGTCTCGGTTCCGTGCAGGCCGCACCGGGGCCGCATCCGCATTGGAGCGCTGGTTTCCATGAACTGAGCTTTCTCGATCCGCTGGACCGGCAGCCGATGCACGCCATCGCCTTCTATCCGTCCACCGACCGGGAACAATCCAGCCTGCTGGGTGGCTACCAGATCGATGCCGCGCCGGACGCCCAGATCGCCATCGGCCGCTTCCCGCTATTGATGTTGTCCCATGGCAACACCGGCACGCCGTTGGCCCTGCATGACCTGGCCACCTCGCTGGCGCGCAAGGGGTTTGTCGTGGTGGCGGTGATTCATCCCGGCGACAATGCCCAGGATCACAGCCGGCTTGGCACCCTGAGCAACCTGTACGGGCGGCCGATCCAGATTTCCGAAGCCATCACCGCAACGCTCAATGATCCGATGCTGTCGCCGTTCGTCAACGCCGGGCAGGTCGGGGTGATCGGCTATTCGGCCGGTGGCGAAACCGCGCTGATCCTGTCCGGTGCGACGCCGGACCTCAATCGTCTGCGCCGCTACTGCGCGGAGCGGCCGGACGATCGTGACGCCTGCAACACCCAGGGCGAACTGATCGCCGACCGCGATGACCTGCAACCCGTGGCCGACCCCAGGGTCCGGGCGCTGCTGCTGATGGCGCCGTTGAGCCTGAAATTCGGTCGTCATACGTTGGCCGATGTCCATGTGCCGGTGCTGCTGTACAGCGGCGATGGGGACAAACTGGTGGCTTTCGACAAGAATGCCGCCGCCTTGGCCCGTAAGCTGCCCACCGCTCCGGATTTCAAGACCTTGGCCGGCGCGGGCCACTTTGTCTTCCTGGCGCCGTGCACCGAGGAGCAGATCGCCGCGATGCCAGCGCTCTGCACGGATGCCGACGGTGTCGATCGCAAGGACATCCACCGCACCATGATTTCCGAGGCCAGCCGCTTCTTCGGCGAGGCCTTGGGCAAGCCGACCCGGGCAGGGATGAAGACGGCCGATCAATAAAGGGCGTTTGTCGCTCGGCGACGCAGCAGCAGGGTCAGGCCCAGGCCGGTGACCGACAGCAAGGCGGCACAGAAGAATATCGACGAATAGCCCAGGTTCAATGCCACCGCGCCCATCAGCGGGCCGGCAATCGCCAGCGCCAGGTCAAAGAACACCGCGTAGGCGCTCAGGCCCGCGCCACGGCTGGTGTTGGGCACTTGCTTGATGGCCTCCACCCCCAGCGCCGGATACACCAGCGACAACCCGAAGCCGGCCAATCCGGCGCCGACCAGGGCGAACGGGGTGGACGGCGCGAGCCACAGCAATGCCAGCCCGAGGGTTTCGATGCTCATGCAGGCAATGGCCGAGTTGAAGCCACCGAAGCGGGCGATGCTGGAAATGAACAGTAACCGCGCGAGGATGAAGCAGACGCCGAATACTGTCAGGCACCATGCCGCGCCGGTCCAGCCGCGGCTGATGTAAAACAGGGTGATGAACGTGGTGAGCGTGCCGTAGCCGATCGACGCGAGGCTCAGGCCCGCCCCGAACGGCGCAATGCGCGCAAACACCGCCCAGAAAGGCAAGCGCTCGCCACGAATGACCGGCACCGACGGCTTGTTGCGAATCATCAACAGCGCAACGCCCGCCAGCAACGACAACGCAATACCCAGGCTGGCGAAACCCAATTCACTGACCATCACCACCCCCAACGGAGCGCCAATAGCGATGGCCCCGTACGAAGCGATGCCGTTCCAGGAAATCGAGCGGGCCGTGTGTTCAACCCCCACCTGGCCCATGCACCAACTGATGGTGCCCACGCCAATCAGCCCCTGGGCCACGCCGAGCAGCAAGCGGCCGGCGATCAGGATCAACAGGCTGGGTAGCGCAAAGCTTTGCAGCAAGGTCGAAATCAGCGTCAGCGCGCCGCTGAGCACAATCCCCGACAGCCCGTAGACGATTGCCCGCTTGGTGCCGACGCTGTCCGACAACCGCCCGGCCATGGGGCGGCTGAGCAAGGTCGCCAGATACTGTGAACCGATGGTCAGCCCGGCCACCACCGCGCTGGAGCCCAATTGTTCATGGACATATCCGGGCAGCACGGCAATCGGCAGGCCGATGCAGAGGAAGGCGATGAAGGTGTAGAACACGATGGAGACGATCTGCAGGGTGATCGACAGGGAACTGGGGGCAGAGGAGGGCGTAGGCATGGGGCTCGTTCGCGGGCGGCGGTAAGAGAACCTCATCATGGCGCGAGGAGGGCGTAAAAGAAAGCAGGCTAACTAAATGTGTTGATGCAAGCGGATTTTCGATTTGAGGTCACCACAGATCCCTGTGGGAGCAAAGCTTGCTCGCGATGGCGGAGGGTCAGTTTGCATTGATGCTGCAATGTGCCACCGTCATCGCGAGCAAGCTCTGCTCCCACAACCCTGTGAGCTTGGAATGCAAAAGCCCCGTCACAGTGGACAGGGCTTTTTACTTGCCGCTTGAAGCTTGCAACTCGCAGCGCCCTTAGAACACCACACCCTGGCTGCGCAGGTAGTCGTCATAGGTGCCGCTGAAGTCGACCACGCCGTCGGCGCTCAGTTCGATGATGCGGGTGGCCAGGGACGATACGAACTCCCGGTCATGGCTGACGAAGATCAAGGTGCCCGGGTAGTTTTCCAGCGCCAGGTTCAGCGCTTCGATGGATTCCATGTCCAAGTGGTTGGTCGGTTCGTCCATGACCAGCACGTTTGGCTTCTGCAGGATCAACTTGCCGAACAGCATCCGGCCCTGTTCACCACCGGAAATGACCTTGACCGACTTGAGGATCTCGTCGTTGGAAAACAGCATGCGGCCCAAGGTGCCACGCACCAGTTGTTCGCCGCCCTGGGTCCACTGGCCCATCCAGTCGAACAGGTTGACGTCGTCTTCGAAGTCATGGGCATGGTCCTGGGCGTAGTAGCCCAGTTCCGCGGCGTCGGTCCACTTCACGGTACCGGCATCCGGTTCCAGTTCGTTGACCAGGGTACGCAGCAAGGTGGTCTTGCCGATACCGTTCGGGCCGATGATCGCTACGCGCTCACCGGCTTCGACAGTGAAGCTGAAGTCCTTGAACAGCGGCTTGCCGTCGAAGCCCTTGGCCATGCGTTCGACAATGACCGCCTGGCGGTGCAGTTTCTTGGTCTGCTCGAAACGGATGAAGGGGCTGACGCGGCTCGATGGCTTGACCTCGGCCAGCTGGATCTTGTCGATCTGCTTGGCGCGGGAGGTGGCCTGCTTGGCTTTCGAGGCGTTGGCCGAGAAACGGCTGACGAACGACTGCAGTTCGGAAATCTGCGCTTTCTTCTTGGCGTTGTCCGACAGCAGTTGCTCCCGGGACTGGGTCGCCACGGTCATGTACTCGTCATAGTTGCCCGGGAACAGGCGCAGCTCGCCGTAGTCCAGGTCCGCCATGTGGGTGCAGACACTGTTCAGGAAGTGACGGTCGTGAGAGATGATGATCATCAGGCTCGAACGCTGGGTCAGCACGTTTTCCAGCCAGCGGATGGTGTTGATATCCAGGTGGTTGGTCGGCTCGTCGAGCAGCAGCACTTCCGGGTCGGAGAACAGCGCCTGGGCCAGCAGCACACGCAGTTTCCAGCCTGGCGACACTTCGCTCATCGGGCCGAAATGCTGTTCGATGCCAATCCCCAGGCCCAACAGCAGTTCACCGGCGCGGGATTCGGCGGTGTAGCCGTCCATCTCGGCAAATTCGGTTTCCAGCTCGGCCACGGCCATGCCGTCTTCTTCGGTCATTTCCGGCAGCGAATAGATGCGGTCGCGCTCGGCCTTGACCTTCCACAGCTCTTCGTGACCCATGATCACGGTGTCGATCACGGTGAATTCTTCGTAGGCGAACTGATCCTGGCGAAGTTTACCCAGGCGCACGTTCGGTTCGAGCATGACCTGGCCGCCGGACGGCTCGAGGTCGCCGCCGAGGATTTTCATGAAGGTCGACTTGCCGCAACCGTTGGCACCGATCAGGCCGTAGCGGTTACCCGCGCCGAACTTGACAGAGACGTTTTCGAACAGTGGCTTGGCGCCGAACTGCATCGTGATGTTAGCTGTAGAGATCAAAGGTTTATCCTGCGGAACATTCAGAGTAGCTAAGGGTGCGGCAGTACCTGTTCAGTACCTGTTTGCGCACGTTCCGACCGCGCAAAGGCGTCGTGGTCGCAAGCGCAAGGGTCCATCCGGCATAAGAGGACAGCAGCATACGGAGCGCCTGGCCCGGCAGACGTACGCCGAAGCCGCGATTTGCGGTATCGGCCAAAGGGGGCGCGTGATAATTGGCGGCGATTGTACTGATCTGGCCGCATAAACGATAGGGGATTGCCCGGGCAAGACAGTTTTTCACAACTTTGGGATAACTTTTGCTTACAACCTGTGGCTAAAATGCCATCTCACCCGATGCCATCTCCCTTGCCGCTTGGCTGGCCTGGAGACGCAACCTGTTCACTCCTGCATTGTGACGGACTTTCGTGAAGCTCATCATTGTCGCGATTTACCTCCTCTCCATTGGCTACGTTCACCTGCGCGGACGCGTGCGGCATAAGATCGGGCGCCAGTTGAGCGATCATTCGTCTTTTCTGGCGCCGATCAATTGCCTGCTTTACCTGTGCTCGAAACTGCCGAACAAGCCTTTCCTGAACCCGGCGCAGTTCCCCGACCTGAGCCCGTTGCAGGCCCATTGGGAAGAGATCCGGGCCGAAGGCCAGAGCCTGCTGCGCGCCGGGGAGATCAAGCGCTCGAATCAGTATGACGACGTGGGCTTCAATTCATTCTTCAAGACCGGTTGGAAGCGTTTCTACCTGAAGTGGTACGGCGACAGCCATCCCTCGGCCATGAAGCTGTGCCCGCGCACCACTGAACTGGTGCAAAGCATCGGCTCGATCAAGGCGGCGATGTTTGCCGAGTTGCCGCCGGGGTCGAAGCTGGTCCGCCACCGCGACCCTTACGCCGGGTCCTATCGGTATCACCTGGGCCTGGAAACGCCCAATGATGCTGGCTGTTACATCAATGTCGATGGCGAGCCTTATCATTGGCGTGATGGCGAAGCGGTGATTTTCGACGAAACGTTCATCCATTACGCCGAGAACGCCACCGCCCATAACCGCATCATCCTGTTCTGCGATGTGGAACGGCCGATGAGGTTTCGCTGGGCCACTGCCTTCAACCGCTGGTTCAGCCGTACCGTGATGGCGGCGGCCGGTGCGCCCAACGACGCGGGCGACAGGACGGGCGGCCTGAACCGGGCGTTCTCCAGGCTCTACAAGATCCGGTTGCAAGGCAAGGCCTTGAAGAAGCGCAACCGCACACTGTATTACCTGCAGAAGTGGGCCTTCTTCGGTGGGCTGTTAGCAGTTTTCGTCTGGATCTAAGTATGCGTCCCTGCGCGTAGGAGCTGGCGAAGCCTGCGATCTTTTGATCTTGATCTTTCGCTCTCGATTCAATGGGCTGTGGAAAGATCGCAGTCTCGCTTCGCTCGGCAGCGCCTACGAAGGGTGTTCAATCGTTGGGCTTTTGCGCATCCAGCTGCTCCCACATCCTGGCGGTAATCCGCTGGCGGTGGTTGTAGCCCTCCCAAGGATCGGCGCCCAAGCTTTTGGCCCGTTCCAGCGCGGTATACATGTCCCATTGCTGGGCATTGCGCAGGGTCGACAGCTCGGCCCGGGCAATCGGCACCGAGACCGGCAGGCCTGGCCTGGCACGTACCGAATAGGCGGCTACTGTGCTGGCTCCACGGGCGTTGCGCAGGTAATCGACGAATATTTTCCCGACGCGGTTCTTCGGTCCCATGGTGGCGGTGATGCGCTCGGGCATTTGCCGGGTCAGGAACTGAGAGATGGCTTTGGCGAACGCCTTGGTGGTGTCCCAGTCTTCATTTCTCGCCAATGGCACGATCACATGCATGCCTTTGCCACCGCTGGTCTTGAGGAAGGCCTGCAAGCCCAGCTCGTCGAGCACCGCCAAGGTCATGCGGGTCGCCTCGATCATGGCGCTCCAGGGCAGTGACGGGTCCGGGTCCAAGTCCAGGACAAACAGGTCAGGTGTCTCGATCCGATCATGGGTCGCGGCCCAGGTGTGCAATTCCACCGTGCCCATCTGCGCCGCGCCGACCAGCGCGTGGATATCATCGATCTCCATCAGGGCGGCATGGCCCGGGTCCAGTTGCGGATCCAGCTGCTTGATGTGGGGAATCTCCAGGCGATCGGCGTGTTTTTGAAAGAATAGTTCTTCGCCGATACCGTCCGGTGCCCGCAGCAGCGCTACCGGGCGCAACTTGAGGTGCGGCAGGATCCAAGGGGCGATGTCCAGGTAATACTGCGCCAGCTCGGCCTTTTGCACGCCGCTGACGCTATCGATGACCCGCTCGGGGTGGGTGATCGTTACCCCGTCGACTTTGGCGGTGCTGGCTTTTTTGCGACGCTGGGGTTTTGGCGTGGAGGGCTTTATCGGCAGGGGCTGCTCCCGAACCACTGTGCTGGCGAGCGTATGGGGCGGCAAGCCCAGAAAAATAGCTTGCCGCACCTGGTTATCGCGGGTCCACTCGGTGAATTCCACTTCACAGGTCAGGGTCGGCTCGACCCATTGCACGCCGCGTCCCTGGGTACCGTTGAGCGGCTCAGCCAGTGGCGAGGTCTCGCGCTGCTGGGTACACAGTTGCTCATGCAATTGCTTGATCTGTACCTGGCTGAACCCTGTGCCGACCCGGCCGGCATACACCAGCCCCGTTGCTCCGTTGACGGCCAGCAGCAGCGCGCCGAAACCGCTGCGCTTGCCTTGGGGGCGGGTGAACCCGACGATCACGAAGGCTTGGCGCAGGCGGCACTTGAGCTTTACCCAGTCGGCGCTTCGGCGGGACATATAAGGGCTGCCCAAGCGCTTGCCGACCACGCTGTCCAGTGAGAGCGCGATGGCGCTTTCGAACATGTCGTGTTGGCTGGCGGAAAACGACTCGGAAAAGCGCAGGCGCTTGCTGGCGTTGTTGCCGAGGGCTTTTTTCAGCGCCGCACGGCGCTCCTCCACCGGCGCCTGGCGCAGGTCGACGCCATTGAGAAAGGGCGCATCGAACAGGAAATACACCATGTCAACGGTGCGGCTGATTTCGAAGGCCTCGCGCAGGGCGGCGAAATCGCAGTGGCCCGTTTCATCGAGAAGGACCAGTTCGCCGTCCAGCCAACTGTCCCCCAGGCCCAACCCGGCCAGGGCGTCGGCATGCAGCTTCAGCCGATCGGTCCAATCCTGGTGATTGCGGTTGTATAAACGCACTTCACCGTGTTCGATGCGGGTCAGCAAGCGATAACCGTGGAACTGGACTTCATAGCGCCATTCACCGGTGGGTGGCTCGTCCACGGGCGTGGCCAGTTGCGGCGACAGACGCTCGGGCAGACGGGGGGCCGGGGCTGTCTTGCCCCCTCGGCCAGGGTTGCGGGGCGTCGTTGCGTCCGACTCGGCATTGGACAAACGAGCAGATTCACTCTCGGCGTTGGCCATGACAGATTCCCTTGTATTGCACACGCCAGGGTTTTAGCCCCGGGAGGCCTTGGTGGCTTTTTTGGCAGGAGCGGATTTACCGGTTTTCGCGGATTTTGCCGGGGGCTTGCCGGCGGATTTGTCGGTGCCCTTGCCCTTGCCGCCCAGGCTGCGCTTGAGCAACTCGGTCAGGTCGATGACATCGGCGGTCTTGCGTTGTTCTTCGCCCGGATCGGTCTCCACGGCTTCGAGGCGGCCTTCGTTGGCCTTTTTCTCCACCAGTTCCATGATCTTGTCTGCAAAACTGTCCCGGTATTCTTGCGGCTCCCAGTCGGCGCTCATGTCTTCCACAAGACGCTTGGCCATTTCCAGCTCGCCCTTGGCCAGGGTCGGATTCGTGACCTCGTCGCCCAATTCCAGGACATCCAGCTCGCGCACCTCCGCGGGCCAGCGCAGCATCACCAGCACCAGGGCCGATTCAAGGGGCATGAGGGCGGCCAGGTGCTGGCGGGTATGCAGCACGACGTAGGCCAGGGCTACCTTGTTGGTCTTGACCAGGGTTTCGCGCAGCAGGGCGTAGACTTTGCCGCCACGTTTGTCGGGGGCGAGAAAGTAGGGCGTGTCGATGTTTTGCAGGGGGATCTTCTCGCTGGCGACAAAAGAAAAGATATCGATGGTCTGGGTGGACTTGGGGTGGGCGGAGCGGATTTCCTCTTCGCTGAGCAGCACGTACTGGCCTTTCTGGTACTGGACGCCCTTGACAATGTTTTCCTTGTCCACTTCCTTGCCCGTAGCCTTGTTGACCCGCTTGTAGCCCACCGGGTCCATGCTGCGTTTATCCAGCCAGTCAAAATCCACACCCTGTGAAGAGGTGGCCGACACCAGCGCGACGGGGATGTGAACCAGCCCGAAACTGATTGCGCCTTTCCAGATTGCCCGAGCCATGGTGGTGTTTTCCTTGCCGGTGGATGTCTTTCTGGTGACCTTCGCGCCTCGGGAAAAGTTTCCATTGCGGGGCGAGCAAGCTTGCTCACACCGGTGTTTGGAGACGCTTCGTTACATCTTCACCGGGTTATTTCGCTTAACAAGGGCGAACCTGCGGCGTAGCGTGCTTTCGATATGCCTGAACCAAGAGGTGTCCCCATGAACAGGCTGATGCTCGTCATCATGACGCTATTACTGACTGCCGCTGCCCAGGCCGCCACGCCCAGCACAGGCCCAACGGTCCTGGCCCAAAACCTGCCGGGTAACGACAATCCCTATAACAGCCCGACGCGCCGGGCCAACCCCAATAGCATGCAGGGCACCCGGCCCAACGTGCCGACGATTCATCACAACCCGACAGTGCCGGTACCACGGCCACCGACCCTGGAAAATGGCGGCATTGGCAATGGCTATCCGCGTTCCGGCCAGCCGTCGGGTTCGCCGCGACCGACCATCGAGTCTCCTGCGCCACCGCGCAACAGCCAGAATGGCAACCGCTAGGCGCTGGTGTCCGTTGTTCTCTTTCAACACCGCAGAAGGAAATGTGCATGTTGCGTAAAACACTCCTGGCCGCATTCTGCGCCAGCGCTGTCCTGACCCTCGCCACCCCGGCCAGTGCCGCGCCAACCCAGTCATTCAAGAGCGAGGAGGGCACGCTGGAAGTGACCACCGTGGTCAAGGGGCTGGAGCACCCGTGGTCCGTTGCGTTCCTGCCTGGCCAACAGGGCATGCTGGTGACGGAGCGAGGGGGCAACCTGCGCGTGGTCAGCCCCGACGGCCAATTGTCCGCCCCCTTGAGCGGCGTGCCCGAAGTGTGGGCCAAGGGCCAGGGCGGCCTGCTGGATGTGGTGCTGTCGCCGGACTTCAAGCAGGATCGTACCGTCTATCTGTCTTATGCCGAGGCGGGCGCAGACGGCAAGGCCGGTACCGCCGTGGGGCGGGGGCAACTGGCCGAAGACCTCAAGAGCCTGAAGAACTTCGATGTGGTCTTCCGCCAGCAACCCAAGCTGTCCACGGGCAACCACTTTGGCTCGCGACTGGTCTTCGACCGCGACGGCTATCTGTTTATTACCCTGGGGGAAAACAACGACCGGCCCACCGCCCAGGACCTGGACAAACTGCAAGGCAAGATCGTGCGCATCTACCCAGATGGCAAGGTGCCCGACGACAACCCATTCGTCGGCCAGAAAGGCGTGCGTCCCGAGATCTGGTCCTACGGCATGCGTAACCCCCAGGGCGCCGCACTCAACCCTTGGAGTGGCACCCTCTGGGAGAACGAGCACGGGCCCCGGGGCGGCGATGAATTGAACATCATCGAGCGCGGCAAGAACTACGGTTGGCCACTGGCGACCCACGGCATCAACTACTCCGGCGCTCCGATTCCCGAGGCCCAGGGCAAGACCGTCGAAGGCGCCCTTGACCCTCACCACGTCTGGCAGGTCTCACCGGGGCTCAGCGGCATGGCGTTCTACGACCAGGGGCGCTTCAAGGCCTGGCAACACAGCGTGTTCATCGGTGCCTTGGTGTCGGGGGAACTGATCCGCCTGCAATTGCAAGGCGACAAGGTCGTCCATGAAGAGCGCCTGTTGGGCGAGCTCAAGGCGCGAATCCGGGATGTCCGCCAGGGCCCGGATGGGTATCTCTATGTGTTGACGGATGAGGACGACGGAGCCTTGTACAAAGTCGGCCTCAAATAATTGGAGAAAACTGTGGGAGCGAGCTTGCTCGCGATAGCGGTGCGTCAGTCAGCGCTCATGTTGGCTGACCCATAGCAATCGCGAGCAAGCTCGCTCCCACAGGTGATGCTGTTCACTTGAGGTCAATGCAGCGAATATCGGCTGGCACTTGATATTGCCCATTGACTTGCCGCCGCAGCACCGCTAATTTCCAGGCATGAACTCACCCGTATTGCGCAGCCAGCCAAGCATTATTACCGCCATTCCTTATTTGGCGGGCTAGCTGACGGCTGCACCGAACCCGCCCTCGAGGCGGGTTTTTTCTTTCTGTCTCCTGGGCTCCGAGCGAACCAGGAGATCGCCATGACCGCTGCCCACACCGAGCAAACCCTGCTTGAGCACTATGTAAAGAAAATCCTCGCCGCGCCGGTCTACGCATTGGCCGTACGCACGCCACTGCAAGCGGCGCCCGCGTTGTCCGAGGCCTTGGGCAACCGGATCCTGCTCAAGCGCGAAGACTTGCAACCGACTTTTTCCTTCAAGATCCGCGGTGCCTACAACAAGCTCGTGCACCTGACCCCGGAGCAGCGGGCACGGGGCGTCATCACCGCGTCAGCCGGCAATCACGCCCAGGGCGTCGCGCTGGCGGCACGGGAGCTGGGTATTTCGGCCAGCATCGTCATGCCCGTGACCACCCCGCAACTGAAGGTGCTAGGCGTGCGCAACCGCGGCGCCGAGGCGCTGCTGTACGGCGACAGTTTTCCGTTTGCCTTGGCCCATGCGCTGGAGTTGGCCGAGCAGACCGGGCGGGAGTTCGTCTCGCCATTCGACGATCCGGAGGTGATTGCCGGGCAAGGCACCGTCGCCATGGAAATCCTGCGCCAGCATCCCGGCCGGCTGGACGCGATTTTCGTTCCGGTCGGAGGCGGGGGGTTGATCGCCGGGATCGCGGCCTACGTCAAATACCTGCGCCCCGAAGTTCGCATCATTGGCTCGAGTCGCAGCACTCTGCCTGTCTCCAGGCTGCAATGATCGCCGGGGAGCGAGTGACCTTGCCCGAGGTGGGAACCTTCGCCGACGGCGTGGCCGTGGCGCAGATCGGCGCCCATGGCCTGGATATCTGCCGTTTCTGTGTCGATGAGGTGATGACCGTGAGCAACGACCAACTGTGCGCCGCGATCAAGGACATCTATGACGACACCCGTTCGATCACCGAACCGTCGGGGGCCTTGGCGGTGGCGGGCATCAAGCAATACGTGGCGAACACGGGCGCGCGAGGCGAGACCTTGGTCGCGATCGATTCGGGTGCCAACATCAATTTCGACAGTTTGGGCCATGTGGCGGAGCGGGCGGCGGCGGGAGCTCTTTGAGTTTTTTACGCCACGTCACACTTTTTTTATAGCAGGCGACGGATGCCCACTTTCTTCTTCGCAATAGGGACTAATCTAGGTTGCGAACAGGATAAAAGTGATTGCAGTTTGCATGGAAAAAACAGCCTTTCCTTGCACTTTGCACGAGCCCTCTGGCGCGGGACGAAGCTAAGCGCTTGATTCATATCAATCCGGAAGGTCGTCAATACAGGCATATTTTTTGCGGGATGGTTCAGGAGTTCGCTTGACGAACTTGTTAACTGAAAATGCCAAGAAAGAGAACGGCACGGTATTCATAGTCCCAGTCCGCAGGGAAGAAAACGGACGAAGGTACCGCCGTCGTGAACATAAATTGGCCGCCTCAACAGGAGAGAGTCGCCATGTTTTTATCTGCCCTCGAAATGCGAAACATCATTGAAAGCAGCTTGCTGCCCAAGCGCTCGCAATGCACGTTGTCACCTGAGCTGACGATGACGATCAAGATCTTCGATGACCACAGGACCGACCATGTGGCCTTGCTCAAAACGAATATCGATGCCAGGAAACTCACCGGGTGCCGAGCCATCAACGACCTGATTGCCGAGTTGCGTACGGAGCTTGACCACAACCCCGCCGCAGGCAATCACTTTCATCAGCAACACCATCGAATGACCGGGCGCTGATACGGCCTTGTCATTTTCCTCTGACGCTCGGGTCCGGTGATGTCCGAACCCGGCGTCCAGCTTTTCAGTTGTAACGCGCAAATTCAGGCCAGTTGCTGCCGATAGGGCAGGTCCGGCCCGGTTTTGCCGCACGTCAGTGCTGCGGCGCGAATGGCGAACTCAAGCATGGTGCTGACCTGCTCGCGGGTCAGTGTATGCAAGCCCTCGATCGAATCCAATTGTTGTTCGGTCAGCCACGCAATCAGCGCGGCCTGGAAGGTGTCGCCTGCACCCACGGTGTCGGCGATCTTCACCGGGCATGCTGGCAGCGACCATGTGCCGTGCTGGCGACTGAAGACCGTCGCCCCCTGGCCGCCACGGGTCAGGAAGACCATTTGGCAACGGTGCTTCAACCAACCTTCGATGACCGCCTGGGGCTCGATTGCTGGGTAGAGCAGGCCCAGGTCCTCGTCACTGACCTTGATCAGGTCGGCATATTGCACCAGTGTCGCGATCCGCGAACGCCATAGTTCGATGTCCGGCTGAGGGTTGAGCCGCACGTTCGGGTCGAGACTGATCAGGCGCCGGCCGCTTTCCCGTTGCACCAGGGCCAGGAGCGTGTCGGCAATGGGCTGGACCACCAGCGAGAACGAGCCGACATGCAAGCCACGCACTTCAGGACCCAGTTCCGGTAAATGGGCCAGGCTCGGTTGCCGGTCGGCACACCCTTCGCCGCGAAAGCTGTAGTGGGGCGACCCATCGGCGCCTACGGCGACCATCGCCAGGGTGGTCGGCGCGTCGAAGTCCAGCAGGTATCGGGTGCTGACCCCTTCGTTGAGCAGCACCTGCTGCAAGCGACGGCCCAGGTAGTCGGTGGACAATCCGGTGAACAGCGCCGATTCAATACCCAGGCGGCGCAACCCCACCGCCACATTGAACGGCGAGCCACCGGCAATCGCCTTGTAGTTCACCTGCGAGGCAGGGCCATCCGCCTCGGTTTCACTGAAAAAATCAAACAGCGCTTCACCACACACCAGATACATAATTGCCCGCTCTCAAAGGGTTGCGACGTGTTGTCGATAACGTTCATAGGCCTGCTGGGACGCCGTGACATGGGCGGTGACTGGCCGGGTTTCGCTGGCCGGGTCGAGCTTGACGCAGCGCTCGCACAGTTCGGCGAGGCTGTCTTGCGCGCCTGAATGGCACCACGCCGCCTGGATCGCCGCACCCAACGCAGCCGCTTCGCTTTGTTCGGTGCAAATGACTGTGGTGTCCATGATGTCGGCGACGATCTGCCGCCACACCGGGCTCTTCGAGCCTCCACCGATCAGGCGAATGCTCTGGGCCTTGAGCCCGTTGGCCCGCAACAGGTCCAAGCCATAGCGCAAACCGAAGGTCGTGCCTTCGACTACGGCGCGGCACAGGTTGGCCCGGGTCAGGTTGGTGGTGGTCAGGCCCAGCAGGCTAGCGGTGGCATGGGGCAGGGCAGGTACCCGCTCGCCGTTGAGGAACGGCAGCATGCAGACACCCTCGGCACCAATCGGGGCCTGGACGACCAGGGCGTTGAAGGCGTCGATGTCCAGGTCCAGCAGCTCGCGAATCGCCCCGGTGGCGTTGGTCAGGTTCATGGTACAAATCAATGGCAGCCAGCCACCGCTGGAGGAGCAGAACGTTGCCACTGATGGTTGCGGGCTGATCGCGGGTTCGGCGGCATAGGCATAGACCGTGCCGGAGGAACCGAGACTCATGGTGATCACGCCGGGCTGGATGTTGCCGGTGCCAATGGCGCCCATCATGTTGTCGCCGCCACCACTGGCCACCACCGCGTCGGGGTTGATGCCCAGGTGCGCGGCAATAGCCGGCAGGATGCGTCCGACCGGCTGATGGGCCTCGATCAGCTCCGGCAGCGCCGCTTGCAAACGTGCGCTGGGGTCGATGTGTTGCAACAATTGCACGTCCCATTGGCGGGTGCGCACGTTGAAATAGCCGGTCCCCGAGGCATCGCCATATTCGCTGCAATGGCGGCCGGTGAGCCAGTAGTTGAGGAAGTCGTGGGGCAGCAGGACGCTGGCGATGCGTTCGAATACCTGGGGATGCTGCTCCCGCGTCCAGAGCAGTTTGGAAACCGTGTAGCCCGGCGCGATCACCACGCCGAGGCGTTCGAGGCTGCCGTCTTCACCGCCCAGGTACGCCAGGAGCCGATCGTTTTCCGGCGTCGTCTCGGTGTCGCACCACAGCTTGGCCGGGCGCAAGACCTGGCCCTGGTCGTCAAGCAGTACCAAGCCATGCTGCTGGCCGGACACGCCGATGCCGAGGATCGCCTGGCCATCGACCCCGGCGGCGGCCAACGCCTGATGAGTCGCCTGGGTGAATGCATCGAGCCATTGCCGGGTGTCTTGTTCACGACGACCGTTGGCCCCGCTGATCATGCTGTGGGCAGCGGCGCCCTGGCCAAGTACCTGGCCGCTGATCGCATCCAGGATCAGCGCCTTGGTGCCTTGGGTGCCACAGTCGATGCCCAGGAACAGTTGTTGGTTTGCCATAGAAATCCTTGATATCAATGAACCGTCAGCACAGAACTGTTTGGGCCGGGACATGGTGGAGCCTGTGGCGAGGGGATTTATCCCCGCTGGGCTGCGAAGCAGCCCTGACACTGACGACTCGGTGTGTCAGATTCACTGAGTTGTTCGTGTCTTGAAGACGCTTCGCGTCCCAGCGGGGATAAATCCCCTCGCCACAAAAAGCGACCGCATCCGCAGGCTTATTCTGCGTCAGCCAATACCCGCTCAAGTGTTCGTGTTACCCCGTGCTCGCGCAAGCTGTTGCAGCACCATTCGAATGCTGCCACGAACTCCGGCGAGCGGGGGATCGCCGTGCCAAAGATTTCTTCCACCTCCAGCATCCGCTGGGTCACCAGCGCGTCGTCGGCCACCAATGCCTGGCAGAACGCTGCCCGTGGGTCCGGGATCGAATACGTCACGCCGTTCTCGTCCACGCCCTTCAGGTACACGGCCCAGGCCGCCACGACCAGTGCCGCACGGCGGGTTTCGCCGCCATCGGCAATCAAGCGGTTGATGGTCGGGACGGTGAATTTTGGAAACTTCGACGAGCCGTCCGAACAGACCCGCTCCAACTGATCGGCAATCGCCTGGTTGGAAAAGCGTTCCACCAGGGTGTTCTTGTAGGCGGTCAGGTCGATGCCCGGTACCGGTGCCAGTTGGGGCGTCACGTCCAGGTCCATGTAGGCGCGTATGTAACGCACGAACAGCGGGTCGTTCATGGTTTCGTGGACGAAGCGATAACCCTTGAGAAAGCCCAGGTAGGTCAACGCCAGGTGACTGCCGTTGAGCAACTTGATTTTCATCTCTTCATAGGGAGAAACGTCATCGGTAAACTGTACGCCGACCTTTTCCCAGGCCGGGCGACCGTTGACGAATTTATCTTCCAGCACCCACTGCACGAACGGTTCGCAGACCACCGGCCAAGCGTCGTCGATGCCATGTTCGTCATGCAGTTGCAGGCGATGGGCGACGCTGGTCATGGGCGTGATGCGATCGACCATGGCGTTGGGGAAGCTGACATTGCGGTCGATCCACTGCCCCAACTCCGCGTCGCGCAACGCGGCGAAGGCCAGCAACGCCTTGCGGGTCACGGCGCCGTTGTGGGGCAGGTTATCGCAAGACATCAACGTGAACGCCGGGATACCGGCCGCGCGACGCTTGGCCAGGGCGGCGCAGAGAAAGCCGAAGACGGTTTTCGGTGCTTCGGGATGGGTCAGGTCGTGCTGGATCTGCGGCAGATGGGCCATGAATTCGCCATTGCTGTCGTCGATGCAGTAGCCACCTTCGGTAATGGTCAGCGAAACGATGCCGATCTGCGGCTCGGCCAGCTTGTCGATCAGCGCCTGGGCGCCATCTTCGGCCAGCAACATGTCATTGATCGCGCCAATCACCCGGACTTCGGTGTCATCGGTATCGCCCAGCTCGTACAGGGTGAACAGGTAATCCTGGCTGGCCAAGTCATCCCGGGCGCGGCGATCCTCGGTCCGCAGGCCCACGCCGCAGATGGCCCAGTCCAGGTCGGCACCGGTGTTCATCAGCGCATCGGTGTAGTAGGCCTGGTGAGCCCGGTGGAAACCGCCGACACCGATATGGGCGATGCCCTGGCGGATGTCGCCCAAGGGGTAGGCGGGCAGGGCTACGTCGGGGTTGAGGTTGTGCAGGTTTTGTCGGTTGAGTTTCATCGCAATTCTCGGCAATCAGGCGGCGGCGCGCAGCGCGCGGCTCACCGCCACGCCCTCGGCATCGAATAAGTGGCAGTGTTCGGCGTCCAGGTGCAGGCTCAGTTGCTCGCCGAAACGGCTCGCCAGGTCGCCGCGAACCCGCATGGTCAAGGCTTCGCCGGATGTCGTGACGACGTGACAGAAGGTGTCGCTGCCCAGTCGCTCGCTGACGTCGGCGGTGACTTGCAACGTGCAATCGCCCGGTTGCGCCAGGTTCAGGTGTTCCGGACGAATCCCCAGGGTCACCGCGCCGCCGACGCTCAGGCTGGCACCGCTGCGCGGCAGGTTGATACGCGTGCCGGCGTCCAGCAGCACCTCACAGCCCTGGCTGTCCAGGGCGGTGACCTTGCCTTTGAGGAAGCCCATTTTCGGCGTGCCGAGGAACCCGGCGACAAACAGGTTGGCAGGCTGGTGATACAGCTCCAGCGGTGAGCCGACCTGTTCGATGCGCCCGCCATTGAGCACTACCACCTTATCGGCCAGGGTCATGGCTTCGACCTGGTCGTGAGTCACATAGATCATGGTCGCCTGCAGCTCCTTGTGCAGGCGTGCCAGTTCCAGGCGCATCTGCACCCGCAGGGCGGCGTCGAGGTTGGACAGCGGTTCGTCGAACAGGAAGATTTTCGGGTTGCGCACGATGGCCCGACCGATCGCCACGCGCTGGCGCTGGCCGCCGGACAGTTGCTTGGGCTTGCGCTCGAGCATCGGCCCCAGTTCGAGGATGCGCGCCGCTTCGTTGACCTTCTTCTCGACTTCGGCCTTGGGCACACCGGCCAGGTCGAGGGCGAAGGACATGTTCTTGCGCACGCTCATGTGCGGATACAAGGCGTAGGTCTGGAACACCATGGCCAGGTCGCGCTTGGCCGGGCTGACTTCGGTAATGTCCCGGCCATCCAGTTCGATGGTGCCGTCGCTGACTTCTTCCAGACCGGCGATCAGCCGCAGCAGCGTGGATTTGCCACAGCCCGACGGGCCGACGAAGACCACGAACTCGCGGTCGTTCACCTCAAGGTCGATGCCCTTGATGATGGAGAAGCCTTCGAAACCCTTTTGCAAATTCTTGATTTTCAGGTTGGCCATGATGATGGGCCTCCACTTGTCATTTATTCAGTTGACTGGGAAAGATCGCAGCCTCGTTGCACTCGACAGCTCCTACAGGGCTCGTGAAGGCTGTGGGCTGTGTGTAGGAGCTGGCGAAGCCTGCGATCTTTTGACGGTTCATTTCACCGCGCCGAAGGACAAACCGCGCACCAGCTGTTTCTGGCTGATCCAGCCAAAGATCAGGATCGGCGCGCAGGCCAGGGTCGAGACGGCCGACAATTTGGCCCAGAACAAACCTTCCGGGCTGGAATAGGAAGCGATCAATGCCGTCAGGGGCGCGGCCTTGGAGGAGGTGAGGTTCAGCGACCAGAACGCCTCGTTCCAGCACAGGATCAGCGACAGCAGCACGGTGGACGCCAGGCCGCCCTTGGCAATCGGCAGCAGCACGCGGACCATTTCCTGCCAGAGCGTGGCGCCATCCAGGCGCGCGGCCTCGAGGATGTCGCGGGGAATGTCCTTGAAGTAGGTGTAAATCATCCAGACCACGATGGGCAGGTTGATCAGCGTGTAGATGACGATCAACGCGACACGCGTGTCCAGCAGGCCAAATTGCTTGGCCAGCAGGTAGATCGGCATCAGCACGCCCACCGGTGGCAGCATTTTGGTGGAGAGCATCCACAACAACGTGCCTTTGGTGCGCTGGGTTTCATAGAACGCCATGGAGTAGGCCGCCGGTACCGCGATCAGCAGGCAAAGGGCGGTGGCGCTGAAGGAAATCACCACGGAGTTCCAGGCGAAGCTGAAGTAGTTGCTGCGCTCGTTGATGTGCAGGTAGTTCTCCAGGGTCGGCGTGAAGATGAACTGCGGCGGCGTGGCGAACGCGTCGATTTCAGTCTTGAAGCTGGTCAGCACCATCCAGAAAATCGGGAAAAAGATCAGGATCGCGATGGCCCAGGCCAGCGTGCCCAGCAGCAGGCTTTGCAGGCGACGGGATTGTTGAAGAGTCATGGCGACGGCCTCAATGCTTGTCGGTGAGGTTTTTGCCGATCATCCGGACGAGGATGATGGCGGCGATGTTGGCAATGACCACGGCAATCAGGCCACCGGCCGAAGCCATGCCGACGTCGAACTGCACCAGCGCCTGGTTGTAGATCAGGTAGGCAAGGTTGGTGGAGGCATAGCCGGGGCCACCGTTGGTGGTGGTGAAGATCTCGGCGAACACCGACAGCAGGAAGATGGTTTCGATCATCAGCACCACGGCAATCGGGCGGGCCAGGTGCGGCAGGGTCAGGTGCCAGAAGATCGCGATCGGGCCGGCGCCATCCAGGCGGGCGGCTTCTTTCTGTTCCTGGTCCAGTGACTGCATGGCGGTCATCAGGATCAGAATCGCAAAGGGTAGCCATTGCCAGCTCACGATGATGATGATCGACAGCAGCGGGTAATGGGCCAGCCAGTCCACCGGCTGGGCGCCGAACAGCTTCCACACCGAGGCGAGGATGCCCGAGACCGGGTGGAAGATCAGGTTCTTCCAGATCAGCGCACCGACGGTGGGCATGATGAAGAACGGCGAGATCAGCAGCACGCGGACGATGCCGCGACCGAAAAACTCACTGGCCTCCAGCAGCGCGCTGATCAATACCCCGAGGACGATACTGATCAACAGCACGCTGCCCACCAGCAACAAGGTATTGGTGGCGCCGGGCATGAAACCCGAGTCGGTCAGGAAATAGGTGAAGTTCTCCAGCCCTACGAATTCGTTTTCGCCGGGGTAGAGCAGGTTGTAGCGGATCATCGAGAAGTAGACGGTCATGCCCAGCGGCACGATCATCCACAGCAGCAACAAGGCCACCGAAGGGCTGACCAGGAACCAGCCGGGGTTGGCCAGGCGGATCTTGCGCGCCGGCGGCGGGGCAATCTCGATGGGGGCTTTGGCGGTTGTAGTTGAGCTATTCATGGCATTGAACCGATTTTTGCGGGCCTATGAAGATCCACTGTGGGAGCGAGCTTGCTCGCGATGGCGTCGTGTCAGTCCCCGTGATATTGGCCGGGAGGCCCTCATCGCGAGCGAGCTCGCTCCCACAGGTATCGGGAGCGGGCCTCATTGAGCTGACTACTTGGGATACCCAGCGCGTTTCATCTCGCGTTCGGTGGTGGACTGCGCGGCGGTCAACGCCTGGTCCACGGTCTGCTGGCCGGTCAGCGCGCCCGAAAAGAACTTGCCCACCTGGGTGCCGATGGCCTGGAATTCGGGAATGGTCACCAGCTGGATACCGATGTAGGGCACCGGCTTGAGGGTTGGCGCTTTCGGATCGGCGACTTTCAACGATTCCAGGGTCACCTTGGCAAACGGCGCGGCCTTCATGTACTCGTCGCTGTAGGTCGAGGTGCGGGTACCTGGCGGTACGTTGGCAATGCCGTCGGTCTTGGCGACCAATTGGCTGTACTCCTTGGACGTCGCCCAAGTGGTAAAGACCGTGGCGGCTTCCTTGGCTTTGGAGCTGGTCGGGATGGCCAGCGACCAGGAGTACATCCACGAGGTGCCTTTGTCGGTTTTTTCGTGGGGAGCGAAGGTGAATCCAACGTGATCGGATACCTTGCTCTGGGTCTTGTCGGTGACGAACGAGCCGGCGACGCTGGCATCCACCCAGATCGCGCATTTGCCGCTGTTGAACAGCGCCAGGTTTTCGTTGAAACCGTTGCTGGAGGCACCCGGCGGGCCGGATTTCTTCATGTTGTCGACATAGAAGTTGAGTGCGTCTTTCCACTCGGGGCCATTGAATTGCGGTTGCCACTTCTCGTCGAACCAGCGCGCGCCATAACCGTTGGCCAGGGTGGTGATGAGCGCCATGTTCTCGCCCCAACCGGCCTTGCCCCGCAGGCACAGGCCATATTGCTCCTTGGATTTGTCGGTGAGTTTCTCCGCGAACTCACCGATCTGGGTCCAGGTCGGGTGTTCGGGCATGGTCAGCCCGGCGTCCTTGAACAGGTCCGTGCGGTAATAGGTGATCGAGCTTTCGGCGTAGAACGGCAGGGCGTATAGCGAGCCTTTGACCGACAAACCATCACGCACGGAAGGGAAAACGTCGTCCAGGTCGTAGGAGGCCGGCAAATCCTTCATCGGCTCCAGCCAACCCTTGGCGCCCCAGAGTGCAGCTTCGTACATGCCAATGGTCAGCACGTCGAACTGTCCGCCTTGGGTGGCGATGTCGGTGGTCAGGCGCTGGCGCAGGACGTTTTCTTCGAGCACCACCCAGTTGAGCTTGATGTCCGGGTGCTCGGCCTCGAAGGTTTTCGAGAGCTTTTGCATGCGGATCATGTCGCTGTTGTTGACAGTGGCAATGGTGAGGGTCTGTGCGCCGAAGCTGACGCTACTGAGGGTCATGCAGGTGGAGACAAGCAGAGCTTTTACCGAAGGTTTCATCGCGCACTCCTTTTCCGCGCCCGAAAGCTGCGGAAGGACAGTTATTGTTTTTGTGTCTTCCGGATGAAGGGAAGAATGTGCGCTGATTACAGCCTTCAATGGACGGTGTGACAAATCATCCGTCGCACTTGTACTGATACTTTTTTGCACTCAAGAAAATTTCTGGTGGGGAGTTCATCTGTGGCGAGGGGATAAATCCCCTCGCCACAGGGTCAGCCCTGGTTCTGCTCGGTCAACCGCTGCACCGCCAGCCGCCGGTAGTGGGAAGGCGTCATGCCCTTGAGCTGCTGGAAGCGCCGATTGAAATTGGAGATGTTGTTGAAGCCGGACTCAAAACACACGTCCGTCACCGGTTTGTCGCCGTCGGCCAGCAATTCGCAGGATTTGCTGATGCGCAGGCGATTGACGAATTCGATGAAGCAGCGGCCAGTGGCCTGTTTGAACACCCGGCTGAAGTAGGTGGGTTTCATGCCCAGGTGTTCGGCGACTTCTTCCAGGGGCAGCTCCCGGGCGTAATGGGCAAAGATGTAGTCCACCGCGCGGTTGGTGCGGTCGATGCTGTGTTCGTCCGCCGTTTGCGGGGCGGTCGCGCCGGACAGCAGTTGGTAGTCATCCGTGGCGGCCAGCAGCTCCATCAGGATGAAAAAGTGCCCCAGGCGGCTCATGCCCTGGGAATCGGCGATGCGCTGCATCAGGCTCATGGCCTGGCGGATGGTGCGCTTGCAACGGAACTCGATGCCGTATTGGGCGCGTTCGAGCAGCGGTGCGACCGTCTTGAGTTCGGCGAATACCTGGTGGCCGCTTTCGAACAACTCGTCGGTGAAGTTCACCAACATGTCGCGCTTGGGCACCACTTCGTCCTCGGCCACCTGGCTGATCCAGTTGTGGGGCAGGTTGGGTCCGGTGAGAAACAGCGACTGGGGGTAGAAGTTGCCGATGTAGTCGCCAATGAACACCTTGCCGGAACTGGCGACGATCAGGTGCAGCTCGTATTCCTTGTGGAAATGCCAGCGCACCAGCGGGCAGGGAAAGCCGTGCTGGCGGTAGATGATGGACAGCCCGTTATGGTCGTCCATCAACTCGTAGGAGGGGTCGGTGACTCTGGCTGTTCGGGTCATGGGCCTGGCGCTTTTATTGTTATCGCCACTGGATAATGCCCCCTTCGCCAGGCAGGTGCCACCCTGGTGTCTAACCGTTGCGGTTTTTTTCTTCGATCCATTGGGACATGTATTGGGTGCTTTTGTGCTGGTGGTGACGCAGCATGCTGCCGGTGAAATTGTCCCGGCGTCGTTGTGCCAGGTCCGCTCGGCAGGCGTTGATGCTGTCGATCAGCGCCGGTCCATGCACCTGTTGCCGGTAGCGGCTCGCCAGCAGCGCCAGGCCTGCGTGCTGGGCCTGGGTCCAGCGCGCCTGGTCGCTATACAACTGCACCGCCGCGCCGGCGATGCCTTCGGCGCTCTGGGCAATCGATCCGGGCCAGGGCATGTCGCCGTGCATGGCTTCGGCTCCCACGGGCGTGGTGACGTTTGGGGTGCCGCAGAGCATGGCGTCGATCAGCTTGCCCTTGATCCCGGCGCCGAAACGCAACGGCGCCAGGCAGATGCGCGCCGCCGACATGACCTGCAAGGCGTCCTCGGCCCAGTTCATGATGTGAAAGCCCTGGGCCGGATTGTGCAGTGCGGCGGCCTTGGGCGGGGTATAGGCGCCGTACAGGTGCAGTTGCGCGCCGGGCAATTGCTGGCGGATCAGCGGCCAGATGGCGTTTTTCATCCAGAGCACGGCGTCCCAGTTCGGCGCGTGGCGAAAGTTGCCGATACTCAGGAAATGCGCCCGGTCCTCGAACGGTACCGACGGTTCACCGGGCAGGTCCAGCATCAACGGGCACCAGTGCAGCAGGTTGCGGGGCAGCTTGAAGTGCTCCACCAGCAGTTCGATTTCAACCTCGGACACCATCAGGTTGAGGTCGCAGCGGTACAGGGCGGCGATTTCCCGCTTGGCCAGGTCGGTGTCGGCCATCCGTTGGAATTCCTCGCCCAGGGCCGGGGCGAAGAGGTCGCTGAAGTCCTCGCTCGCCTCATCGCGCTTCAGGCGCTCTTTCAGACGTTGATGCCGGGCGTGACGCAGGCTTTGCAGGTCGGAGGTTTCCAGCACCCGCAGGGCGCCGGGGCAGTGCTTTTCGACGCGCCAGCCGAACTGTTCTTCCATCATGAACTGGTCGAACAGCACGATGTCCGGCGCAAGTGTCTGGATGAACGCGTCGAAGCTGCTGTTATTGAGTTCGATGGGCACTTCGCGGATACCCAGCGCGACCAGGTCCGCGCGCTGCTCGCCCGGGCCGGCCGGGCTGCTGAAGGTGATGTCCCAGCCTTGGCCGAGGAAGGTGTCGAGGATCTGCATGACGTGCCCACTGGCAGCCGATGAGCGCGGCTCGGGCCAGACATAGCCGATAACCAGGACTTTGGTGGCAGTGGGGTGATGCATGGGCTGGGGGTTCCTCGGAGCGAATCAGGCGCCATCGGCGCGCGGGGGCGCCGATAGTGACCAAGAATACGATCCGGCTCAAGCAAGAATGCTTTTGACCTTGTCCCGCAATTGATCGATGGAGAAGGGTTTGCCGATCACCGACATGCCTTCAGGCACATCGATGCTTTCGGCATATCCGCTGGCAAACAGCACCGGCAGCTGTGGCCGCTCGAGTCGAGCCTGCTTGGCCAATTCGCGTCCGTCCATTACCGGCAGGCCGACGTCGGTCATCATCAGGGCGATGTCCTGTTGGTGGTCGCGCAAAAAACTCAGCGCCTGCTCACAACCGTCCGCCTCCAGCACCTGGTACTCCAGTTCCTCCAGCACGTCGACGATCAACATCCGCACGATGTCATCGTCTTCGACTACCAGGATGGTGGGCTGGGTGGCGGCAGGGGTGGTGGGCATAGTCGACATTCTCGAAAGATGGGAGCGGGAGGGGCACGAAAAAAAATGGCCTCATTCATGAGTAAGTGCCAAGGCGGCACAAGTTCCCTGGGTTGTACAAGAAAGGATCTATAGTACAAGAGCTGACAAGGATAGTCGCTTCCCTGCTACAAGACGGATTGTCGTGGGATTTGCTTCTTTGACTTTGTCAGAAAATGTGGATCCAAGCGCGGTTTTTCGGGCAAACTCCACCGATTTCAACTGTCCACCAAGGCCCCTTTCCATGACTCCTTCGTCTTCGGTCGACGAGCAAAGCTTTCGCAAGCTCCTGAGCCGCAATATCAGCCTGCCGTTGGGCATGGGCGCCCTCAGCGCGGTGTTTTTCATCATCCTCATCACGTACCTGCTGTCGGTGATCCAGTGGGTCGGCCATACCGACAGGGTGATCAATAACGCCAACGAAGCGTTCAAGCTGAGTGTGGACCTGGAAACCGGCATGCGCGGTTTCCTGTTGAGTGGTGACGAGCACTTCCTCGACCCCTATGAGGTGGCCAAGCCAAGGATTGCCGTGGCGTTGGACACATTGCTGGAATTGACAGCCGACAACCCCGTCCAGACCGACCGTCTGCACAAGATCCAAGCGCTCCAGACGGAGTGGGCCAATTACGCCCAAAGCATGATCGACCTGCAACGCAGCAGCGGCGATTACCGGGGGGCGTTGAAGGCCGGGCGCGGCAAGCGCCTGACCGACGAAATCCGTCAGTCCTTCGAAGAAGTCGTCGAGACCGAGCAACAATTGCGTGCGGCGCGCAACCAGGATGTGCGCACCACGACCGTCTGGAGCATTGTCCTTTACCTGTTGTTCGTCGCAGCGGTCAGCGGGCTCCTGGCCTACGTCGGTCGCCGGGATCTGTTGAGTCTGTCCAAAAGCTACAGCGCCAGCCTGAAAGTCCAGCAACGCAGCGCTTTGCACTTGGAGAAGCAGGCCTGGCTGCGAAGCGGCCAGACGCAACTGGCCGAGCAAGTCCTGGGACAACTGTCGTTGAACCTGTTGGGCCGCAACATCCTGCAGTTCTGTGCGAAGTACCTGGGCGTCGCTGTCGCTGCGCTTTATGCGCGGGAAGAAAGTGGTGTCTTGAGGCGTGTCGCCACCTACGGCCTGTCACGGGAGGATGAAGAACAACAGCAGGTGATCGTCGCCGGCGAAGGCATCGTTGGCCAGGCCGCGCAGCAGGGGCGTCTTATCCGTCTGGACGACGTACCGGACGATTACCTGAAAGTCAGCTCCGGATTGGGGCAAGGCCTGCCCAACAGCGTGCTGGTGGTGCCCACCAGTGACGATGACCGGATCAATGGTGTCATCGAACTGGGTTTCCTGCGGCCACTGACCGAGCGTGACATCGAGTTGCTGGAGCTGATCGCCGGCAATATCGGCACCTCCATCGAAGCCGCCCGTTATCGCCAGCGTCTGCAGGAAGTACTGGCCGAAACCCAGCAGTTGAACGAAGAGCTGCAAGTCCAGCAGGAAGAACTCAAGACCGCCAACGAAGAGCTGGAAGAACAGTCGCGCATCCTCAAGGAATCCCAGGTCCACCTGGAAGCCCAGCAACAGGAACTGGAGCAGACCAACGAGCAATTGGCCGAGCAGCGCGACGCCATGGACCAGAAGAACAGCGAATTGAACCTGGCCCAGATCCAGTTGCAGGAGCGCGCCGAAGAGCTGCAGCGCTCGAGCAAGTACAAGTCCGAGTTCCTGGCCAATATGTCCCACGAGTTGCGCACGCCGCTCAACAGCTCGCTGATCCTGTCCAAGCTGCTGGCAGAGAACCCGCAGCACAACCTCAGTGAGGAGCAGGTCAAGTTTGCCGAGTCGATCTACTCCGCCGGCAACGACCTGCTGAACCTGATCAACGACATTCTCGACATCTCCAAGGTCGAGGCCGGAAAGCTGGAAGTGCGTCCGGAAAACACCAGCGTGCAGCGCCTGGTGGAAGGGTTGCAGGATATGTTCAAGCCGTTGGCTGCTGACAAGGACCTGAATTTCGAGGTCCAGGTGCTGCCAGATGCGCCGGCGATGCTCTACACCGACCGCCAGCGCCTGGAGCAGGTGATCAAGAACCTGCTGTCCAACGCCGTGAAATTCACCGAGCAAGGTTCCGTCAGCCTGTCCGTGGCCGGCCAGCCAGGCTCGGGCATCGCGTTCATCGTACGGGACTCCGGGATCGGCATCGCCGTCGATCAACAGCAAAGTATTTTCGAAGCGTTCCGCCAGGCCGATGGCACCACCAACCGTCGCTACGGCGGCACCGGCCTGGGATTGTCGATTTCCCGGGACCTGGCCATGTTGCTGGGCGGCTCGATTTCGGTCTCCAGCGAGCCGGGGCAGGGCAGTGTGTTTACGCTGGTAATGCCTGAGCGTTATGTCGAACCCGGTGACACGCCGATAACGCCGATGACCTTCACCCCGACGGCCACCGCGCCGGCGCCTGTCGCGCCCAAAGCCGCACCGGCGCCGCTGGTCGCTGACGTGGACACGTCGATTGCGCGGTTCGCCGACGACCGCGACAAGGCGCCGTTCGACACCCGGTGCATCCTGGTGATCGAAGACGAGCCCAAGTTTGCCCGGATTCTGTTCGACCTCGCTCACGAGCTCGGTTACCAGTGCCTGGTGGCCCACGGTGCCGACGAAGGCTTCGACCTGGCTTTGCAACTGGCCCCCGACGCGATCCTGCTGGACATGCGCCTGCCGGACCATTCCGGGCTGACGGTGTTGCAGCGACTCAAGGAGCAGGCCGAAACCCGGCACATCCCGGTGCACGTGATTTCCGTCGAAGACCGTGTTGAAGCCGCCATGCACATGGGCGCCATCGGCTATGCCGTCAAGCCGACCACCCGTGAAGAACTCAAGGACGTGTTCGCGCGCCTGGAGGCCAAGCTGACCCAGAAGGTCAAGCGGGTGCTGCTGGTGGAAGACGATGATCTGCAGCGCGACAGTATTACCCGCCTGATCGGCGACGATGACATAGAGATCACCGCCGTTGGCTTGGCCCAGCAGGCCCTGGACCTGCTGCGGACCAATGTCTACGACTGCATGATCATCGACCTGAAGTTGCCGGACATGCTCGGCAATGACCTGCTCAAGCGCATGTCCAGCGAAGACATCTGTTCCTTTCCGCCGGTGATCGTCTACACCGGGCGCAACCTGACACGGGACGAAGAAGCCGAACTGCGCAAATATTCACGCTCGATCATCATCAAGGGCGCCCGTTCGCCAGAGCGCCTGCTGGACGAGGTGACACTCTTTCTGCACAAAGTCGAATCCCGGTTGTCCCATGAACGACAGCGGATGCTCAAGACCGCCCGCAGCCGCGACAAGGTGTTCGAAGGCCGCAAGGTGCTGTTGGTGGACGACGACGTACGCAACATCTTTGCCCTGACCAGCGCCCTGGAGGCAAAGGGGGCGATCGTGGTCATTGGGCGTAATGGCTTGGAGGCGATCGATCGCCTGAATGAATTCGACGACATCGACCTGGTGCTGATGGATGTGATGATGCCGGAGATGGACGGTTTCGAAGCCACCACGCTGATCCGCAAGGATCCGCGCTGGCGCAAGCTGCCTATCATCGCCGTGACGGCCAAGGCCATGAAGGACGATCAGGAACGCTGCCTGGCGGCGGGTTCCAATGATTACCTGGCCAAGCCGATCGATCTGGATCGTCTGTTCTCGCTGATTCGCGTGTGGTTGCCGAATATGGAAAGAATTTAGTGGAACGTGACACTGACATTGAACTTCGTTTGTTGATCGAAGCGATTTACCTCAAGTACAGCTACGATTTTCGCGATTATTCCGGCGCCTCCATCAAGCGCCGGGTCCACCATGCGTTGAGCCAGTTCGAGTGCAAGACCATCTCGGCCTTGCAGGAGCGCGTGCTGCACGACCCGGGTGCATTCATGCAGTTGCTGCAACTGCTGACGATCCCCGTCAGCGAAATGTTTCGCGACCCTTCGCATTTCCTGGCGATCCGCGAGGAAGTCGTGCCGCTGCTCAGGACGTACCCTTCGATCAAAATCTGGATCGCCGGTTGCAGCACGGGGGAGGAGGTCTACTCCATGGCGATCCTGCTGCGAGAAGAAGGCCTGCTGGACCGCACATTGATCTACGCCACCGATATCAATCCGCGCTCGTTGGAAAAAGCCAAACAGGGTATTTTCTCCCTGGAAAACGTGCGCACCTATACGCAGAACTACCAGAGCGCTGGAGGACGGCGATCGTTTGCCGATTACTACACCGCCGCCTACGATTATGCGATGTTCGATAAAAGCCTGTGCGAGAACGTGACCTTTGCCGATCACAGCCTGGCGACCGACAGTGTTTTTTCAGAAACACAATTAATTTCATGCCGTAATGTATTGATATACTTCAATAAAAAACTGCAAGATCGTGCGTTTGGACTGTTCCATGAGTCCCTTTGCCACCGTGGTTTCCTGGTATTGGGCAGCAAGGAGACCTTGGATTTTTCGGCTTACGGTCATCGATTCGAGCCGTTGGTCAAACAGGAACGGATCTATCGCAAGCTATGAACCAGACGAAGGACAGATCCAACCCGCCCATCGAGGCCATTGTCGTCGGTGCATCGGCCGGCGGCGTCGAAGCGTTGCTCAGGGTATTCGGACACCTGCGCCAAGGTTTCGGCCTGCCCATCCTGGCGGTACTGCATTTGCCGGATGAGCGCGACAGCCAACTGGCCTCCGTGCTCGGCCATCGCCTGGCGGTGCCGGTAGAGGAAGCCCGGGACAAGCAGGACATCGCACCGGGCACCTTGTACGTCGCCACGCCCGGCTATCACCTGTCGGTCGAGGCCGACCGTTGCCTGTCGTTGAGCCTGGAGGAACCCGTACATCATTCGCGACCGTCCATCGACGTGCTGTTCGAGTCGGCCGCCGATGTCTACGGCGAGAAGTTGCTGGCCGTGGTGTTGACCGGCGCCAATAGCGATGGCGCCCGGGGCCTGGCGAAGGTCAGGGCGCTGGGCGGAATCACCGTGGTCCAGGACCCCGCTGAAGCCCAGGTCGCCACCATGCCCGAAGCGGCGCTGGCCCTGCATGAGCCCGACCATATCCTTACTTTGCAAGGCATCGGCCAATTACTGGCCGGGCTGGAATGAACCACATGCCAAGAGATGTTCAAGCCAAACTGCTGATCGTCGACGATCTGCCTGAGAATCTGTTGGCCCTGGAAGCGCTGATCAGGGGCCCCGACCGCGAGGTCTTCAAGGCCTTGTCGGCGGACGAAGCACTGTCCCTGCTGCTGCAACACGACTTTGCCCTGGCCATCATCGATGTGCAGATGCCCGATATGAACGGTTTCGGCCTTGCCGAGCTGATGCGCGGCACGGAGAAGACCCGCAGCATCCCGATCATTTTCGTCAGCGCCGCCGGTCGTGAGCGCAACTACGCCTTCACCGGTTATGAAACCGGCGCGGTGGACTTCCTGCACAAGCCGCTGGACACCCAGGCCGTCAAGAGCAAGGTCAATGTGTTCGTCGAGCTGTTTCGCCAGCGAAAGGCCATAAAGGAACAAGTCGTGGCCCTCGAGCAGAGCCGGCGGGAACAGGAGGTCCTGTTGCAGCAACTGGAGGCCACCCGTGGCGAGCTGGAGCAAGCGGTGCGTATGCGCGACGACTTCATGTCCATTGTCGCCCACGAGGTGCGCACCCCCCTCAATGGCCTGATTCTCGAGACCCAACTGCGCAAGATGCACCTGGCCCGGGACAATGCCGCGGCCTTCAGCCTGGACAAGGTGCGAGCGATGGTCGAGCGCGATGAGCGCCAGATCAAGAGTCTGATCCGGCTGATCGAGGACATGCTGGATGTGTCGCGGATTCGTACCGGCAAGCTGTCGATCCGTCCGACCCGCTTCAATTTGACGGCACTGGTGGAAAATCTGCTGCGCAACTTCCAGCCGCAGATTGCCATCGCCGAGTGCTCATTGACCTGCCTGGCCGAGCCGGTGGTGGAGGGGCTATGGGATGAGTTTCGCATCGAACAAGTGGTGTCGAACCTGTTGACCAATGCGCTGCGCTACGGTGGCAAGAACCCGATCGAAGTGCGCGTCTACAAGACGCCCGAGCATGCCTGCGTCGAGGTCCGGGACCACGGCATCGGCATCAGCGAGGAGAACCAGAAACGTATCTTCCAGCAGTTCGAGCGCGTATCGTCCAAGGCGGCCGCTTCAGGGCTGGGGCTGGGGCTGTTCATTTCCGAGCAGATTGTCACGGCCCATGGCGGGACGATCACGGTCGACAGTCGTCTCCATGAAGGGGCGTTGTTTCGGGTTTGCCTGCCCTTGCAGAAAACTGTCTTGGACAAAACCGCCGAACAGACGCAACCTCTGAGAGACCCTAAGGTCGTATCAGCAGCTATTGATCGAACAAAGGCTTCTCATGAGTGAAGATGCGCAAGATGTTGTATTGATCGTCGAGGATGACCCGTCGATCCTGATGGTGCTGTCGGCCTACCTGTCGGGCGAGGGATACCGGGTGTTGCAGGCCGAAAACGGTGACCAGGCGTTCGAGATCCTGGCGAGCAAGCCGCATCTGGACATGATGATTACCGACTTTCGCCTGCCGGGCGGTATTTCCGGCGTACAGATCGCCGAGCCTGCGGTCAAGTTGCGACCTGAACTGAAGGTCATCTTCATCAGTGGCTACGCGCAGGAAGTGCGCGATACCGATAGCCCCATCACCCGCAAGGCCCCGATCCTGGATAAGCCGTTCGACCTGGATGAGTTACAGCGCATCATGCAGTCGATGTTGTCGTAGTAGGCCGGGTGAGGGGGCATGTCCCGGCAGATCAGGCAAAACCCTGCGGCGAGGGAGCTTGCTCCCGCTGGGCTATGTAGGAGCTGGCGAAGCCTGCGATCTTTTGATCTTTCGCTGGAGATTCAAGTGTCTGGGGAAAGATCGCAGCCTCGCTCCGCTCGACAGCTCCTACCGCGCCCGCTTGCGGGAGCCAGCGTGCTCGCCACAATGCCTGCCCATCGCCTCAGACCTTGATCATCTCCCGTACCTTGGCCGTCAACAGATCAAACGTGAACGGTTTGGTGATCATCTGCATCCCAGGGTCAAGGAAGCCGCCACGTACCGCCGCATGCTCGGCGTAGCCGGTGATGAACAGCACCCGCAGGTCCGGACGCACCTGCCTGCCGATTTCCGCCAGTTGCCGACCATTCATGCCGGGCAGACCTACGTCGCTGATCAGCAGGTCGATGCGTTGGCCTGACTGGAGGATCGGGACCGCGCCATTGGCGTCAGCCGCTTCCACAAAGGCATAACCCAGTTCGCTCAACACCGCGCTCACCAACACCCGCACCGCCGGATCGTCCTCGACGATCAGCACGGTTTCGCCGTCCTGCGCATGGGCGGCGTGCTGGGTGGTGACCTGGGGTTCGTGGACTTCTTCACCGCGGAAGCGCGGCAGGTACAGGTTCACGGTGGTGCCTTTGTCGACTTCGCTGTCGATGGTCACGTGGCCACGCGACTGCTTGCTGAAGCCATAGATCATCGACAGGCCCAGCCCGGTGCCCTGGCCGATCGGCTTGGTGGTGAAAAACGGGTCGAAAGCGCGGCCGATCACCGCTTCGGGCATGCCACAACCGGTGTCCTGCACGCTCAGCACCACATAGTCGCCGGGCTCCAGGTTGGTGTAGGCATCGGTGAAGTCGGCGTCCAGGTGTCGGTTGCAGGTCTGTACCACCAGGTTTCCGCCGTTGGGCATGGCATCCCGGGCATTGAGCACCAGGTTGAGCAGGGCGCTTTCCAGTTGGTTGGGGTCGGCCTCGGCGACCCAGAGCTGTTCGTCCAATCGCATGTCCAGGCGAATGCTTTCGTTGAGGCTGCGTTGCAGCAGCTCGCCCATGGACAGCACCAGCGTATTCATCTGGACGGCCTTGGAATCCAGCGATTGCCGTCGGGAAAAAGCCAGCAGGCGATGGGTCAGGCCAGCGGCGCGGTTGGCCGAGGTCACGCCCAGGTCGATCAGGCTGTCCAGGTCCTCGGTACGGCCGCGGGCCAGGCGCCGACGCAGCAGTTCGAGGCTGCCGATGATCCCGGTGAGCATGTTGTTGAAGTCGTGGGCGATACCGCCGGTCAACTGTCCGACCGCTTCCATTTTTTGCGACTGGCGCAGGGCCTCTTCGTTGTGGCGCAACTGGGCTGTACGTTCTTCTACCTGCTGCTCGAGGGTTTCAAGGGTAGTCTGCAGGCGCAGTTCGCTGTTGCTGAGGTCGATCAGGCGGTCGCGGGCTTCGTACTGCCTTCGACGCCCCCGCAGGGCGGTGGTCACCAGGCTGATCAGGGTCACAGGATGGAAAGGGCGCTCGAGGAAGGTCACGTTACCCAACTGCGTACCGATACGGGCCGCCGGGTTCTGTTCCGGCCCGCCGTGATGGGTCAGCAAGACAATGGGCAGGTCGGACCAGGCCGGCTGCTGTTCGATTTGCTGGAACAGCGTTTCCAGGTCGGGCCCGACCAAGGCCTCCGAAGAAATCACCAGCAGGCCGGCACCGCTTTCCAACTCTTCGCACAAATGGCCCAGGTGGCGGCAGATGAGGCCGGCAAAACCGGCCTCATTGAGAATCATCAAGGCGATCTGGCTGTCCCGTCCCAGCGGCGCGAGGATCAGCGCCCGCTCGGACAGGGGCTCGGCCGGCGTCACCGGTGTTCATCCTTGAGCAGCGGGTTGCTCTCGCCCATGTAGGTGGGGACTCCGCGCAAGACACCTTGGAACGCCTCCAGTGGCTCGCCGATGGTCATGCCCTGGCGGCTGATGCGGTATTCGCGGATGGTCGACTCGTGGCTGCCGGTGCGTTTCTTGATGATGGAGATCGCCCGGCGAACCTTGCCCAGTGCTTCGAAATAACGCAACAGAATCACCGTGTCGGCCAAATAAGTAATGTCCACAGGCGCCTGCATGTCGCCGACCAGGCCGTGCTGGGCGACGGTCATGAAGGTCGCCGCGCCCTTGCGGTTGAGATAGAGCAGCAATTCATGCATGTGCAGCACCAGGGCGTTCTCTTCCGGCATCGCCGCCTGATAGCCGTTGATACTGTCGATGACCACGGTCTTGATGTTGCCCTCATCGACGCAACGACGTACGCGGTGGGAGAACTCGCCGGGGGACAACTCGGCGGCGTCGACCTGTTCGATCAGCAGGTTGCCGGTTTCCAGCAGGGCCTGCAGATCGATGCCGATGTTTTTCATGCGCTCGAACAGCAAGCCCAGCTCTTCATCGAAGATGAACAGTGCGGCTTTCTCGCCGCGATGCACGGCGGCTGCGGCAAAAATCAGCGCGATCAGCGACTTGCCGGTACCCGCCGGGCCCAGGATCAAGGTACTGGACCCTGTCTCGATACCGCCGCCCAGCAGCGCATCCATTTCGCCGATGCCGCTGGAGAGTTGCTGGCGCAGGTACTGCCCACGGTGCTCGGCGGCCACCAGGCGCGGGAAGACGTGCACGCCGTCGCCCATGATGGTGAAATCGTGGTAACCGCCGCGGTATTTCTGCCCGCGATACTTGACCACCCGGATCCGCCGCCGTTCGGCGCCGTAGTTGGGGGTCAGTTCTTCCAGGCGCACCACCCCGTGGGCAACGCTGTGCACGGTCTTGTCCAGGGACTCGGTGGTCAGGTCGTCGAGCAACAGGACCGTGGCGTCGTAGCGCACAAAGTAATGCTTGATCGCCAGGATCTGGCGCCGGTAGCGCAGGGAGCTTTGCGCCAGCAGACGGATTTCCGACAGGCTGTCGAGCACGACCCGGGTCGGCTTGACCCGTTCGACCACTTCGAAAATCTGCCGCGTCGCTTCACCCAGTTCCAGGTCCGAGGAGTACAGCAGGCTCTGCTGGTGCTCGGCATTGAGCAGGCTTTCGGGCGGGGTCAGCTCGAAAATATGAATATTGTCATCCAGCGTCCAGCCGTGGGAGGCCGCGCCCTGACGCAGTTCACGCTCGGTTTCCGATAGCGTGATGTACAACGAGCGCTCGCCAGCCTTGGCGCCGGCTAACAGAAAATGCAACGCGACCGTGGTCTTACCAGTCCCGGGTTCCCCCTCTAGCAGGAACACATGGCCGCGGGACAAACCACCGGAAAGGACATCATCCAGTCCTTCGATGCCGGTGGCGGCTTTTGCACTGATCAACTCGTTAGATGTAGACAAAAATAGCCCTCTCATGACTAGGGAAGTGGGCAGCAGGCGGGGTAACGCCTGAAATCGACTGCCTGAACACTTGACCTTTGGCAGTGATGGCGGTTCCGCTTGAATCGACAAAACGCGGCGTACTGCACAAATTTTGTAGGCGCTGTCGAGCGAAGCGAGGCGGCAGGCAATTGAGTGAATGCCTACAGGCCCTGTTGCAGCGCCGGGTCATCGGGGTTCAACTGTTCCAGTTGCGCCAACAGGATTTGAACGTTCTGCAACTGACCGGTTTCCTTCCAATAGTTGATCAGCAACACCCGTGCCTTGCGGTCGGCGGGGTAGCGCTGGACGATTTCCTGCAACTGTTTCTGCGCCGCTTCCACTTCCTGTTCGGCATGCAGGGTGGTCGCCAGGTCATAGCGGTAATGCCGGTTCTCGGGTTCCAGTTCCACGGCTTTTGCCAGACCGAGCACCGCATACTCGCTCTGGCCGTGTTGCAGCAGCCACATGCCCAGCGCATGTTGCAGATAAGCCGACGTTGGCTGGGTTTGCAACTGTCGGGCGAGCAGTTGCCGTGCGGCTTCGCTCTGGCCTTGTTTGTCCAGCACTTCGATTTGCATGACCAGCGCCGGGAGATTGTCCGGTTGCAGGCGCAAGGCCTGTTCGAGAGCCAATTGGGCTTTCTTCAATTCGGCGTTGTGCAGGTGCAGCCGGGCGAGCTGGTAGTGGGCGTCCGCGGTTTTCGGACCATCATCGAGCACCTGCTCCCAGGTATCGATGGCGATCTGCATCGCGCCGAAATACAAACCGAGGTCATCCGGCGATAGACCCAGCAGCGCATTCACGGCAGCGAACCGGACATTGGGGTCGTCATCATCCAGGAGTGGGCCGAGCAAGAGGCTGCGCTGGCCCGTCGGAACCAGCCCGACGATGCTGCCGATGGCGGCCCGACGCACGTCCGGTGATTCGTTGTGCAGGTCTGCGTCGGCCAGTTTCAGGGCTTGCGGGCTGGGGTAGTTGGGCAGTTCGGCGTGCAGCCACACACGGCGCTTGGGCGAGAGGTCCGGACGCCCCAGTTGCTGGTAAAGCATGCGTGCCGCTCCCGGCTGTCCGTTGCGGGCGCTTTCCAGGGCTTCACTGTAACCGCGCTTGATCGCTTCGGGGATTTGCGGCGTGGTGCTGCGTAGCCATAGCGCGACAAGACCGATCAACAACAGGACACAGAGGCTGAGGAGTAGATAGCGACGGCGAGGCGAGGGCATGCAGGGAATCCATTACCAGAAGCGTGAAATGTCGCAAGCTTCGGTCAGGTGGCGGCTTGAGTCAAACCTTGTCATAGCGGTAGCGGACCTGTGGGAGCGAGCCTGCTCTCGATGGCGTCGGATCAGCGATATCGATATTGACTGACCCACCGCCATCGCGAGCAAGCTCGGCTCCCACACCGGAATCGGGGGCGACACGAACCCTGTACCCACCCGAGCCCCCCTGTGGGAGCGAGCTCGCTCGCGATGGCGGCTGCGCATCCGACATCACCGCCAACTGAACCACCGCTATCGCGAGCAAGCTCGCTCCCACAATGGGAACTTTCATGGTGGGTGTGGGCGATAGGCAAAAAAAGCCCCGCGTCCAAATGAACGCGGGGCAAGGAATTGGTTGGTTGCGGCCAACCAAAGGAGCTCGGTTGAGCAGGGCGGGTCAGTTGCTGGCAACGGTTTCCGGTTGCCAGCCGCCACCCAGGGCCTTGTAGATCGCGACGATGCCGCGGTACAGGTCCACTTCGGCCTGGGCCTGGGTGTCTTCGGCGGCCAGGCGTTCACGTTGGGCATCGAGCAGCACGAGGAAGTCCACGGTGCCTTCGCGGTAGCGAATCTCGGCCAGGTCGGCGGCGGCGCGGCTCGATTCACTCTGGCGGATCAGCGAAATCAGCCGTTGCTGGCGCTTGCCGTAGTCACTGAAGGCGTTTTCCGATTCCTCCAGGGCCAACAGCACTTGCTGTTCGTAAGCCGCCAGGGCGCCGTCCGCCTCGGCATCGGCACCGCGCAAGCGTGCCCGCACGCTGCCCAGGTCGAAAGCGGCCCAGGTAATGCTCGGGCCCAGCGCCCAGGCGTTGGCGGCCGAGGAGCCGATCTGCGAACCGCGTCCAGCCGTGAAGCCGAGGAAACCGCTCAGGCTGACCCGTGGGAACAGATCGGCCTTGGCCACGCCGATGCGTGCCGTGGCGGCGGCCAGTTGACGCTCGGCACTGAGAATGTCCGGGCGTCGTTGCAACAGTTCACCCGGGTCGCCGATGGGCAGGGCCTTGGCGATGGCCGGCAACTGTTTCGGGCTCAGGTCCACGCTGAGTTTGTCCGGGCGCTCGCCCAGCAACGTAGCGATGCGATTGCGTTGGCGCACCTGTTCGGCCTGCAGTTGCGGCACGCTGGCTTCTACAGACGCCAGGCGGGCATCGGCACGGACCACGTCGAGCTGATCGCCGACGCCGGCATCACGCAGGCTTTCGGTGATCTTGCGCGAATCCTGCTGATTCTTCAGGTTCGCCAAGGCGATCTTTTCCCGCAGCTGGGCGCCGCGCAATTGACCGTAGGCGTCCACCAGCTCGGCGATCATCGTCACTTGCAACTGATAGAGATCGGCTTCGACCGCCTGCTGATCGGCATCGGTGGCTTCCAGGTTACGCCGGATGCGTCCGAACAGGTCCAGCTCCCAGGCCATGTCCAGGCCCAGGTCGTAACGCTCGGTGTTGATCCGCTCGTCCGTCTGCCCTGTAGGATTCTGGCCCTTGCCCAAGTCGCTGCTGGCACGGCTGGTGATGGTCGGCATGACGTCATTGCTGGCGTCATCGCGAATCGCCCGGGCGGCCCGCAAGCGGGCGAAGGCCACGCGCAACTCGCGGTTGCCTTCCAGGGAACGAGTCACCAACGCGTTGAGGGTCGGGTCGTCGAACTGCTGCCACCAGACGCCCTCGAAGCGAGCCCGGTCGAAATTCTTCTGGCCGGCGGCACCGTCGGTGGCGGTGGTGATGTTCGCCGCCTCCGTTTGTGGTGCCTTGTAGTCCGGACCCACGGCGCAGGCGCTCAACGCCAGGGCCAGCAAGCTCGGAACGAACGCTTTCAAACTCATTGTTGCGCCTCCAGTTTCAAAGCCCGGGCCGCCTTGCGGGCCTCGCTGCGCTCGACGAAGTTGCGGATCAGTACATAGAACACAGGGGTGAGCAGCAGGCCGAAGAAGGTCACGCCGAGCATCCCGGAGAACACCGCCACACCCATGGCATGACGCATTTCCGCACCTGCGCCGCTGGAGAACACCAGGGGCACCACGCCCATGATGAAGGCGAAGGAGGTCATCAGGATCGGCCGCAGACGCAGGCGGCACGCTTCGAGGACCGCCGCCAGCGGGTTCATGCCTTCAAGCTGTTTATCCTTGGCGAACTCGACGATCAGAATCGCGTTCTTGCAGGCAAGTCCCACCAGTACGATCAAGCCGATCTGGGTAAAGATGTTGTTGTCGCCACCGGAGAGAATCACCCCGGTAATCGCCGACAGCAGGGTCATCGGTACGATCAGGATCACCGCCAATGGCAGGCTCCAGCTTTCGTACTGTGCCGCGAGCACCAGGAACGCCAGCAGTACGCAGAGCGGGAACACGAACAGCGCGGTGTTGCCCGAGAGAATCTGCTGGTACGTCAGGTCGGTCCATTCGTACGTCATGCCGTTGGGCAGTTCGTCCTTGAGCAGTTTTTCGATGGCCTTTTCAGCCTGGCCGGAGCTGTACCCCGGGGCAGCGGCACCGTTGATTTCAGCCGTGATGAAGCCGTTGTAGTGCATCACGCGATCCGGCCCCGAGGTGTCGCTGACCTTGATGAAGGTCGCCAGCGGGATCATCTCGCCACGGTTGTTGCGCACCTTGAGCTGGCCGATCTGGTCCGACTCGAGACGGAACTGCTGCTCGGCCTGGACGTTGACCTGGTAGGTGCGCCCGAAGCGGTTGAAGTCATTGGCATACAGCGAACCCAGGTAGATCTGCAGGGTGTCGAAGATGTCGCTGACGGCCACGCCGTGGGTCTTGGCTTTTTCACGGTCGATGGCGGCATCGACCTGGGGCACGTTCACGGTGTAGCTGGTGAACAACCCGGCCAGTTCCGGCACGCTGCGGCTCTTGGTGATGATGTTCATGGTTTCTTTGTACAGCTCGTCGTAGCCCAGGTTGCCCCGGTCTTCGATTTGCAGGCGGAAACCACCGATGGTACCCAGGCCCTGTACTGGCGGCGGTGGGAAGATCGCCATGTAGGCTTCCTGGATCTCCGAGTACTTGCCGTTCAAGGCACCGGCGATGGCGCCGGCCGACATGCTCGGGTCCTTGCGCTCGTCGAAAGGCTTGAGGGTCACGAACACGATGCCGGCGTTCGGGCTGTTGGTGAAACCGTTGATCGACAGGCCGGGGAAGGCCACGGCGCTTTCAACGCCCGGTTGCTTGAGGGCCAGGTCGGACATGCGCTTGATCACGTCTTCGGTGCGGTCCAGGCTCGAAGCGTCCGGCAGTTGGGCGAAGGCCACCAGGTATTGCTTGTCCTGGCCGGGCACGAAGCCGGTCGGGGTGGTGGAGAAGCCGAAGAACGTCAGCACCATCAGGCCGGCGTAGAGCACCAGGGCGATGCCGCTGCTGCGGATCACCCGAGCGACGGTACCCACGTAGCCATGGCTGGCACGCTCGAAGAAACGGTTGAACGGACGGAACAGCCAGCCACCGAATATCTTGTCCAGGAACTTGGAGAAACGGTCCTTGGGTGCGTCATGGCCCTTGAGCAGTACCGCGGCCAGGGCCGGCGACAGGGTCAGGGAGTTGACCGCCGAGATTACCGTGGAGATGGCAATGGTCAGGGCGAACTGTTTATAGAACTGACCGGTCAGGCCGCTGATGAACGCCGCCGGAACGAAGACTGCGCACAGCACCAGGGCGGTGGCGATGATCGGACCGGTCACTTCGCCCATGGCGCGTTTGGTCGCCTCCACGGGGGTGAGTCCCAGCTCGATGTTTCGCTCGACGTTCTCCACCACCACGATGGCGTCGTCCACCACGATACCGATCGCCAGGACCAGGCCGAACAGTGACAGGGCGTTCAACGAGAAGCCGAACAGATGCATCACCGCGAACGTACCGATCAGCGAAACCGGCACCGCCACCAGGGGGATGATCGAGGCGCGCCAGGTCTGCAGGAACAGGATCACCACCAGCACCACGAGAATCAGGGCTTCGAACAGGGTGTGGACCACCGCTTCGATGGAGCCGCGGACGAAGATCGTCGGGTCATAGACGATGCTGTAGTCCATTCCCGCCGGGAAGCCTTTTTTCAGCTCTTCCATCTTGGCGCGAACGTCGTTGGAGATCTGGATCGCGTTGGAACCTGGGCGCTGGAAGATCGGGATCGCCACCGCCGGCTGGTTGTCCAGCAGCGAGCGCAGGGCGTATTGGCTGGAACCCAGCTCGACCCGGGCGATGTCCTTCAGGCGCGTGATCTCACCGTTGGCGCCGGAGCGAATGATGATGTTCTCGAATTCTTCCTCACTCACCAGGCGACCCTGGGTATTGATCGACAGCTGGAAGGATTGAGCGTTCGGCGCTGGCGGCGCACCCAGGGCACCGGCCGCCACCTGGCGGTTCTGTTCGCGGATCGCGGTGACCACGTCAGTGGCGGTCAGGTTGCGCGAAGCGGTCTTGTTCGGATCCAGCCAGACCCGCAGGGAGTAGTCACCCATGCCGAACAGTTGCACATCACCTACGCCGCCCAGGCGCGCCAGCTCATCCTTGATGTTGAGCAGGGCGTAGTTGGACAGGTAGAGCATGTCGTAGCGTTTGTCCGGCGAGGTCAAGTGCACGACCATGGTCAGGTCGGGCGATGCCTTGTCCACCGTGATGCCGATCCGGGTCACTTCTTCCGGAAGCTTGGGCTCGGTCCGGGTGACGCGGTTCTGCACCTGCACCTGGGCGTTGTCCAGGTCGGTGCCCAGGGCGAAGGTGATGGTCAAGGTGATCTTGCCGTCAGCGGTGGACTGCGAGGACATGTACAGCATGTTCTCGACACCGGTGATGGCTTGTTCCAGGGGCGCGGCCACGGTTTCGCCGATGACCTTGGGGTTGGCGCCGGGGAAGTTGGCGCGTACGACCACGGTCGGCGGCACGACTTCCGGGTATTCGCTGATCGGTAGCTGGAACAGCGAGATGGCGCCGGCGATCAGGATCAGCAGCGAGAGCACTGCTGCGAAGATCGGCCGCGAAATGAAGAACTGGGAAAATTTCATCTTGGATTCAGTCCCTTAACCGCGTGGGGTCGCAGCGGCCAGTTTGCCTGCCGACCCTGACGCCGCCTTGGATGGCGCGACTTGGGGCAGGTTGCTGGCTTCGAGCGCTTTACGTTGTTGTGCCAGGGCGGCAATGGTTTCTTCGCTGGCCATCGGTACGGTTTCAGGCGTGACCGGCGAGCCCGGACGAGCCCGTTGCAGCCCCTTGACGATGATGGTGTCGTCCTTGCTCAAGCCGTTGCGCACGATGCGCAAGCCTTCGATCTTCGGCCCCAGCTCGACAGCGCGGTAGGCCGGCTTGTTCTCGGCGTCCATCACCAGCACGAATTTCTTGCCCAGGTCGGTGCCCACGGCTTCGTCATTGATCAGCACGGCAGAGTAGGTGCCACTGCCCACCAGCTTCAGGCGGGCGTACAGGCCCGGGGTGTAGGCGCCGTCCTTGTTGTCGAACACGGCGCGACCGCGAATGGTGCCGGTCTGCGGGTTGACCTGGTTGTCGACGAAGTTCATCTGCCCCAGGTGCGGGTTGCCGTCTTCGTTGGACAGACCCATGTAGACTGGCGTGGCCTGGCCGCGCTGGCCCTGGCGGGCGAGTTGGGTGTACTTGAGGAAGACACGCTCGTCGGCATCGAAGTAGGCGTAGACCTTGTCAGTGGACACTACGCTGGTGAGCGGCGTGACATCGGCGGTCACCAGGTTGCCGGCAGTAATCTGCGCGCGGCTGACGCGACCGCTGATGGGCGAGGTGACGCGGGTGAAGCTCAGGTTCAGCTTGGCCAGGTCCAATTGCGCCTGGATCGCCGCAACGGCGGCACGGGCTTCCTGGGCGGCGGTGGTGCGCGAGTCCGCCAGTTCGGCGGAAATGGCGTTGCTCAAGCGCAGGCGTTCGCCGCGCTGGGCTTCGTTTTCGCTGCGGGTGGCGGTGGCGCGGGCCTGGGCCAGTTGGGCTTCGAGACGACGTACTTCAGCCTGGAAAGGGCGCGGGTCGATCTGGAACAGCAGGTCGCCTTTCTTGACCAACGCGCCTTCGGTGAAGGCCACTTCGTCGATCTGCCCGGAAACCCGCGGGCGGATCTCGACGGTTTCTGGCGCCTCGAGGCGGCCGGTGAACTCATCCCATTCGTTGACAGGCTGCTCCAACACCTTGGCCACACTGACTTTGGCCGGCGGCATGGACGCTGCCGTGTCGGGAGTCTTGCCGCAGGCGCTCATCACCAGCACCGCCAGCAGCGCGAGGGGAAAACGCAATTTTGAAAGTGAATGTTCCATGGATAGCATCCGCCAATGTATTGAGAATGGGCGGATGATGCGTGGCGCAAGGCACAGGAACGAATCGAATGAAGCAAAGGTAACTATCATTCAGAATGATATAAGCCATCGATGAGGGCTCTAGCCCGGCTCCCCCCACCACAGTCTATTGCGACAAATAAAGGTCATGGACACGCTTGACGGTCCCATCCGCGCGAGGCGCTTCAACCGCATCGCGCAAATGCTCGACCATTTCCGGCGAGCATTGCTTGGAGCAGGCCAGGTAAAGGTCGGCGTAGCTGCCAACCGAACTCATGAGCAGTTTGCGCTTGGACACCTTCGGCCAGATGTAACGACTCTCCGGCACCCCGTTGAACCAGGCATCGATACGCCCCATCAACAGCATCTGGGCAGGATTGTCGCCGATGGCCAACGTATAGATCTGTTCATCGCTGAACCCTTCGCTGCGCAGGATATCTTCCTGTGCACTGCCCAGGCCGACGCCGATCTTGCGGTAGGTTTCTTTCGCTTGGGCGAAGCTGGTCACCTGCCGTTCGAGGCTGAAAAAGGCGCGCTCCATGGGCATGATCGAGGCGATCCAGGTAAAGCGATCCTCACGAGTGGGGATGCGCGACAGGGGTGTGATCAAGTGGTCATGTTCTTCACTGACATGTTTTTGCGCACGAGCCCAGGGAAGCACATGGATCTTTACGGTGTACCCGGCCCTGGCCATGGCCGCCACGGCGACATCGCCCACGATTCCGTGGCCCCTGGGATCGTCGACGAATGTCAGCGGCGGTGCGTCGAGAATGTGCAGTTCAATGACCGGAGGCTCAGCGCTCGCCTCATGGGTAGCCAGCAGCGGCAGTAACAGACAAAGCCGGTAAAGCGCTTTGGTTGAGGCGTTCAAAACGCGTGTAGTCGGGCTCATGGACGATACTTCAGGCATTGAAAGTGGTGCGCCAATCCCGGCGTACAGGGCGCCGGAAACAACGTCTACAGGCCAGCTTCTTTATAAAGTGCGGCGCATGATGCAGCGATCCAGCGGGATTCACCAGAACCGTTCCATCCCATCACGTCAATGCCGCTGCCTTGGCCCGACTGTGCTTCTGAAGGTATAGATCATTTACTCGGCGCAAGCGGCTAAGTTTGGATGCGGACCTGCGGTGCAAGGTCCCGCCGCGAAACCCCGTCCTTTCCCAGCATCGCTTGGACACGGTCTGTACGCGGCGCTACGATGGTCCAACCTCACACGTAAGAGCATTCTCGATGAGCCTTTCTCCGTTTCATCTGGCGATTCCGGTCTACGATCTTGCCGCCGCCCGTACCTTCTATGGTGAAGTGTTTGGCCTGGAAGAAGGCCGCTCCAGCAGCCAGTGGGTCGATTTCAATTTCTACGGTCACCAACTGGTGATTCATGAGCAAGCCAAGACCGCTTTCCAGGAAAGTGCCCAGAGCAATCCGGTGGACGGGCACGATGTGCCGGTCCCGCACTTTGGTGTTGTTTTGGCTTGGGAGGCGTGGGAGGCACTGGCTGAACGATTGAGATCTTTCGGTACGGAGTTTGTGATTGAACCCTACGTCCGCTTCAAAGGGCAGGTTGGCGAGCAAGCCACGATGTTCCTGTTCGATCCGTGTGGGAATGCCCTTGAATTCAAGGCGTTCAAGGATATGAGCCAGCTTTTTGCCAAATGATACGGATAAATCGGGAGCCCTTGTGGCGAGGGAGCAAAGCGCGGGTAACTGACGGACGGTTGTTTTGTGACCATATTCATAGGTGGTCACAAGTTGTCATCCCTCGCCGGGATGCGTAAGCTGCGTCCATGAATCAGCCAACAGCACCTTCGCCCAGCACTCGCGGCCCAGCCGATCATGACATTCGCGACCAGATTGTCGCGGCGGCCAACGAGCATTTCAGTCAATACGGCTACGCCAAGACCACCGTGTCTGACCTGGCCAAGGCCATCGGCTTTTCCAAGGCCTACATCTACAAGTTTTTCGATTCCAAGCAGGCGATTGGCGAAGCCATTTGCTCCAGCTGTCTTGCGAAGATCGTTGCGGCCGTGGAGGAGGCCGTCAGCGAGGAAGGGCTCTCTTCGACCGAGCGCTTTCGCCGCCTGGTCAAGACGCTGATTACCACAGGGATCGACCTGTTCTTCAATGATCGCAAGCTCTACGACATTGCCGCATTCTCCGCGTCGGAGCGCTGGCCCAGTTCCCAGGTGTATGACGCACGGATCAAGCAATTCGTGGTGCAGGTCGTACGGGAAGGGCGCGAAAGCGGTGAGTTCGAACGCAAGACGCCCCTGGATGAAACCGTTGAGGCGATACACCTGACCCTTCGGCCTTTCGTCAATCCTCTATTGCTGCAGTACAGCCTCGATCATGTCGAGGTGGCGCCGACGCTTACCGCCAACCTCATCCTGCGTAGCCTGATGCCCTGAGCCACGGCTGCGACGAGCAGCCGTCCCGATTCAAAAACGACTGTCCTTGCATTCGGGTTGTACCTGACCGAGTGGTCTCTTTTTGTCTGCTAGGTGACTATTGACACAAATGGTCACATGAATAAGTATGGCATCGACTTTCAGGTGATCCCTCTTGCGGTGCTTTTGCGGGTTCACGTTCAGGCCGTCGGAGGACGTCTAAATGACCAGTTTTGCCCAGGTGCTGGCGCAGTTTGATCCGAGCCTGCCGTTCATTGCTCCAGCCAATTGGCAGCAGGGTCGCACGATTTTCGGTGGTCTTTCGGCGGCGTTGTCGTTGGAAACGGTTCTGCGCGAACGGCCACAGGGCTTTCCTCCGTTCAAGTCTGCGCAGGTGTCATTCATAGGTCCGGTCACGCAAGCCCAGACATTCGATACCAGCGTGTTGCGCGAAGGGCGATCCGTGACCTCGGTGTCTGTCGATTGCAAGTCGGGCGATGAGCTGGCGTTGCGCACGACCTTGCTGTTCGCTCAACCACGAGCCAGCAGGATTACCCATGAAGCATGGGGATGCCCGATGGTGGAGCAGGCGTCGCGGTACACCACGCTGGCGCTGGACAACACCATTGCGCCTGCTTGCGCCTTCAATTTCGAAATGCGCCCTGCGGGTGGGTCACTGCCGGTGTCCGGGGCTACGAATCCGGAGTTACTGATGTGGGTTCGTCACCTGGATGCCCAGGGGGTAGACCCGGCGGTGGCTTTGATCGCCCTGGCTGACAGTCTGCCGCCCGCTGCGATGACCTGCTTCACAGAGCCGGCAGCCATCAGCTCGGCTTCCTGGACAATCGATCTGCCGCAGCCCGCCGTGGCCGGCGAATGGTTCCTCATCAGCTCTTTCAGTCAGCAAGCCTTGGAAGGCTACTCGCTACAGGATATGGAGATCTGGGACGAAAGCGGTCGGCGGGTGCTTTGGGCGCGCCAGACCGTGGCGATTTTTACCTAGTAGAAAAACAAACCGTTTCCCCCCAGCAATTGTTCCTAGAGTCCTAATAATGAAAAGAATCTTGCTCAAGACCCCCGTGAGTCTCGCCGTTGCGCTTGCAACGTCCCAAGTGTTTGCCAGCGGCTTTGCGCTGAACGAACAAAGCATCAGTGGGATGGGCTCGGGTTTTGCCGGGCGGTCCTCTTCCGCAGAAGATGCCAGTACTGTCTTCGGCAACCCGGCGGGCATGTCTCGCCTGAAGAAAGAGCAGGTCAGCCTGGGCGCTGCGACCCTGTTTGCCAAGAACGATATCAGCCAGACCCGCAGTACCTTCGGTGGCCAAGAGGACGGTGACGTCGTGCCGACCACCACGGTGCCGATGGGTTACTACGTCAAGCCGGTGGATGAGCACTGGGCTGTCGGCGTCGGTTTTTATGTGCCATTTGGTTTGATCACCGATTATGGCAGTGACTTTGCCGGGCGTTATTACGGCAACAAAAGCGAAGTGACGACGCTGACCTTCCAGCCGACCGTCAGCTATGCCTTCAACGACAAGGTGTCGATCGGGTTCGGTCCGACCATCAACCGGATCAGCGGTGAGATCTCCGGGATGGTGCCCAATCCCCTCAGCCCCGGCAGTAACGACGGCAAGCTCAAGAGCAATGGCGACGATACGGCGCTCGGCTTCAACGCCGGCATCCTGGTGCAGGCGACGGACCAAACTCGCCTGGGGCTGACTTACCACTCCAAGGTCAGTTACCACCTGGACGCCAAGTCCAAGCTCACCGGCGGCATTTTCAGCGTGTTGGGGGTAAGTGGCCGCAGCTATGACGCGTCGTTGGACGTGGATACTCCGGAGTCCGTGGACATCTCGCTCACTCATCAGCTCAATGACGACTGGACGATCTACCTGGGAAGTACCTGGACGCGCTGGAGCCGCTTCAAAGAGTTGACCATCGAGACCTCCGGCTTGCCTGCGCTGCTGAGCGGCGCGCTGAGCACCGTCAGCGAAGAACAGGACTGGCATGACACCTGGGCCCATGCCATCGGTGCCGCGTACAAGCTCAACGATCAATGGGTCCTGCGCGCGGGCTTGTCGGTCGACCAGTCGCCCGCCAACAACACCAACCGTGGGCCTCGGATACCAACCGGCGACCGCACGGTGCTCAGTTTCGGTGCCGGCTGGACGCCGGTGGAAGACGTGACGATCGACGTGGCTTACTCTTACTTGCAGGAAGAGAGTGTGCGCGTCAACGAGACCTCGTCGACCCGTGGCGCATACAGTTCCAAGTACCGGAACAGTGCCAGCGGTTTTGGTACTTCAGTCAGCTATCGCTTCTAACGCAATAGGGCGTATGCCGGGAGCCCTTGTGGCTCCCGGTCCTTCGCCGCAGCGCATTCATGCACCCATGACATTCGCCATGAGACGCTGGTGAAATCGGCGGGGCGTGGCCCAGGTCAACACCGTGAGCGCCTTGTTGCCGAGGCCGGGTACCACACTCATGCGCCCGGCTTGCAGCGCGCGGATGCCTGCGCGAACCACTGGCTCGGGTTGCATCATCACCATTTTCAGTGCTGGCGTGAGGGTCTGGTTGGCACTCTGCGCAAACCCGGTATCCGACATGCCTGGGCACAGCGCGGTCACGACGACACCGTCGCCCTTGAGTTCCTGATGCAGTGCCTCGGAAAAGCGAAGCACATAGGCCTTGGCCGCCGAATAGACCGCGAAATTTTTCACGCCTTGATAGGACAGCAGGCTGGCGACCTGCAAAATGTGGCCGCGGCGGCGGATGCGCATGTCCTGCGCAAACAGGCGAGTCATGGTGGTCAGGCTGGCGATGTCCAGATTGATCATTGCCAGGGATTGGTCAATGGCGTGGTCCAGGAACGGGCCCTGCAATCCATGGCCGGCGTTGTTGATGAGCACATCGACCGTAATACCCCGTTGAACCAGTCGCTTGTGCAGTTCGATGACTGCTGGAATCGAAGACAGGTCGACTTGTTCGTTGATCACCTCGATGCCGAAACGCTCACGCAGTTCTTTTGACAGCGCTTCCAGTTTGTCCAGCCTGCGGGCCACCAGAACGAGGGATTTTCCCTGCGCTGCGTATTGCCGGGCGAACTCTTCACCAAAGCCGCTTGAAGCGCCCGTGATGAGCACCCAGGAATTCTCGTTGGTTTTCATGTGGCTGGACTCCGGTTGTAGAGATTGAAAATAGCTGCGATTGCCCGATCGCGAGCAAGCTCGCTCCCACAGGGAATGAGCGCTAACCCTGTGGGGGCGAGCTTGCTCGCGATGACGGCCTGGTGTTTATGTCGGATCATCGGCTCGCGATGGGCGGTGGTGGCTGCGGCGCTTGCCAGCCGCCACCGAGCGCCCTGAATGCCGCGACCGCCGCGCGTGCCGATTCCGTCCGTGCTTGTGCCCGGGCATCGGATGCCTGGAGCAGCGTCTCGTCGGCGTTGAGGACATCGATCAGGCTGGCCGTGCCTTTCTGATAGGCGATAAAGGATGATCGACGCGCCTCGCTCAATGACGCTTCGCCTGCGGTGAGCGTCGTGGCCTGGGTTTCTCGGTTGACCAGGGCGGAGAAGGCGTTCTCGACATCCTCGGTGGCGCGCAACGCGGACTGGCGATAAGCAGCCAGCGCCTCGGCTTCCTGCCCCTTGGCCTGGTCGATCTGGGCGTTGATCCGGCCAAAATCGAACAGCCTCCAGCGCAGGCCCAGCGCCCCCGACGCCTGGCTGGCGCCGCCGGAGAAAAGGTGCCCGGCAGAGACCGTCGTGGCACTGCCGAGCAATGCGCTGAGGGAAAATTTCGGATAGTACTCGGCGACGGCTTCACCGATGCGGGCATTGGAGGCGGCGAGACGACGCTCGGCGACGATGAGGTCCGGCCGGCGGCGCAGCAGATCGGCGGGTGTACCCATCCCGCTGATTTGGGGGGGCAGGGGAATGCTCCCTGTCTCGGTCAGTTGCGGGCGGTGGGTGCCTGGCGGCGTGCCGAGCATGACATCCAGCGCATTCATGGCGGCATCCAGCCCGGTTTGCAGGACCGGTACCGTTGCCTGGACCTGGGCAAGTTCGCCCTCGGTCTGGCGGACCTGATAGCTGGCGGCGAGCCCTTTGCTGTAGAGCAACCGGACTTTTTCCAGCAGGTCCTGCTGGGTCTTGACCTGGCGGTTCGCAATGTCCAGTCGCGCTTGCAAGCCGCGCAGGGTGATGTAGGTGTCAGCGGTCTGCGCGGCGACGGCCAGCCTCGTGGCCGCGGCCCCGGCCTCGGAGGCCTGGTATTCGGCCAATGCAGCTTCGCGTCCGCGTCGCAGGCCACCAAAGACATCCAGTTCCCAGCTCGCGCCCAGGTCCATCGAGTAGGTATTTCCGTATCGATCATAACCGGGGGTTGAATTGAGCACCTGGCCCAGCGGCGTTTCGACGGATTGATAGGCCCGTGCGGCCTGGCCGCTGATATTTCCCGACGGCAGCAAGGCAGCGTTGGCGGCGCCCAGACCCGCCCGCGCCTGGGCAACGCGCGCTGACGCTTGGGCAAGGTCGAGGTTCTGCTCCAGCGCCTTGTTGATGAAATCGGTCAGCACCGGATCGCCAAAACCCTCCCACCAGGTTGTGAGACGGGTCTGCGCTGTGCCGGCCCTTTGTTCGACAGAAGACTGGCCCAGGAAACGATCGGAAAGCGTGGCATCGGGACGCTGATAGTCCGGGCCGACCGCGCAGCCGGTCATCAAGCTGGCGCTTACTAAAAAAGCAAGGGGTCGCAGGGGTGGCATTGACGTTTCCTTGGGATCGACATTTGTGACCATATTATATGATGGTCACACCCTGTCAATTGGTGATGGAAGTGGCCTTCAGAATTGAAATCACAGTATTTACTGGGCGCCTGTAAAAAATCAGTTTTTAAAAACTGTCCCGCGATATGTGACCATTGACAGTATTGGTCACGAGCGCAAGAATGAGTTCCCAATCCTCCGTTCAGTAAAGGGAACCTATGCTCCGGCTCCGACCTGTCACCCTTGCCGCTTGCTTGTTGCCTCTTGTCCTCACGGCGTGTGGCGACTCCTCCACCGCCACCGATCCGCGCACGCTTGCTCCTCTGGTGAGGGTTGCGCAAGTGCAGGGTTCTTCCGTCGGCGCTCGTTCTTTCACCGGCGTCGTGGCGGCCCGTGTCCAGAGCGACCTGGGCTTTCGTGTGTCAGGCAAGGTCCTGGAGCGGTTGGTGGATGCCGGTCAGTCCGTCAAGAAGGGCCAGCCGCTGATGCGCCTGGACCCCATCGACCTGGGCTTGCAGGCGCGAGCCCAGCAAGAGGCTGTCACGGCCGCACGTGCCCGGGCCAAGCAGACCGCTGACGATGAAGCTCGATATCGCGAGCTGGTGGCCGCCGGGGCGATTTCGGCGTCGGGTTATGACCAGATCAAAGCCGCCGCCGATACCGCGAAGGCGCAGCTCAGCGCCGCCGAGGCGCAAGCCGACGTGGCCCGCAATGCGTCCGGCTATGCGGTGCTGCTCGCCGACGCCGATGGTGTGGTGATGGAAACGCTCGCCGAGCCGGGGCAGGTCGTCAGTCCGGGTCAACCGGTGGTCCGACTGGCGCGAGCAGGGCAGCGCGAAGCCGTCGTGCAACTGCCCGAGACCCTGCGGCCGGCCGTCGGGTCCAGCGCCCAGGCGACGCTGTATGGCAATACCAGCGGTGCGGTCACCGCCAGGCTGAGGTTGCTTTCCGATTCGGCTGACCGGGTGACCCGTACCTTTGAAGCGCGCTATGTCCTGGAAGGCGCCCTGGCTAATGCACCGCTGGGCTCGACCGTCACACTGCGTATCACCGAGGGTGTGGCCCAGGGGCAGGTGCTGCAAGTGCCGATCGCGGCGCTGTACGACCCCGGCAATGGCACTGGCGTGTGGGTCATCGACGGCGAGCCGGCAAAAGTGACTTGGCGTCCCGTCCAGGTCTTGGGCTTGAGCGACGACGCGGCGCGCGTTGCAGGCCGTCTCAACGTCGGTGAGCGGATTGTCGCCCTGGGTGCACATCTGCTGCGTGAAGGCGAGCCCGTCCGGCTGCTTGCTCAAGGCGATGTGAATGTCGCGGAGAGCCGCCAATGAGCTTCAACCTTTCGGCGCTCGCCGTGCGCGAGCGCGCCATCACGGTATTTCTGATTTTTCTGATCGCTGTCGCCGGGACCCTGGCGTTCTTCAAGCTTGGCCGCGCGGAGGATCCGCCATTCACGGTCAAGCAACTGACCGTCATCACTGCATGGCCGGGGGCGACGGCGCAGGAGATGCAGGACCAGGTCGCCGAGCCCCTGGAAAAACGCCTGCAAGAATTGAAATGGTACGACCGCTCGGAAACCTACACTCGTCCCGGCCTGGCTTTCACCATGGTTTCGCTGCTGGACCGCACGCCACCTTCACAGGTGCAGGAAGAGTTCTACCAGGCGCGCAAGAAGCTCGACGACGAAGCCAGCAAGTTACCGGCGGGTGTGGTCGGCCCCCTGGTCAACGACGAGTACTCGGACGTGACGTTCGCGCTTTTCGCCCTCAAGGCCAAGGGCGAGCCGCAGCGCCTGCTGGTGCGTGATGCCGAGGTTCTGCGCCAGCGCCTGTTGCATGTGGCGGGGGTGAAGAAGGTCAACATCATCGGCGAACAGGCCGAGCGCATTTTCATTTCCTTCTCCCATGACCGGCTGGCGACCTTGGGTGTTTCTCCCCAGGATATCTTCGCCGCACTGAACAGCCAGAACGTACTGACGCCCGCCGGCTCCATCGAAACCAACGGGCCACAGGTTTTCCTGCGGGTGGAGGGGGCTTTCGATAAATTGGAGAAAATTCGTGATACGCCGCTGGCCGTCCAGGGGCGCACGTTGAAACTTTCGGACGTGGCGACAGTTGAACGTGGCTATGAAGACCCGGCCACCTTCCTGGTGCGCAACAACGGCGAAGAGGCGTTGTTGCTGGGCGTGATCATGCGCGAGGGTTGGAACGGCCTCGATCTGGGCAAGGCGCTCGATGCCGAAACGAGCAAGATCAATGAAGGCATGCCGCTGGGCATGACGCTGACCAAGGTGACCGATCAGGCCGTGAACATCGATTCGGCCGTCGGCGAGTTCATGGTCAAGTTTTTTGTCGCGCTGCTGGTTGTGATGCTCGTGTGCTTTCTCAGCATGGGCTGGCGTGTAGGCGTTGTGGTCGCAGCGGCCGTACCGTTGACACTGGCCATCGTTTTTGTGGTGATGGCGGCTTCCGGTAAGAACTTCGACCGGATCACCTTGGGTTCGCTGATCCTGGCGCTCGGGCTACTGGTGGACGATGCGATCATCGCAATCGAAATGATGGTGGTGAAAATGGAGGAGGGATATGACCGGATCAAAGCCTCCGCTTATGCTTGGAGTCACACTGCTGCACCGATGCTATCCGGTACGCTGGTGACGGCGATTGGCTTCATGCCCAACGGGTTTGCCCAATCTACCGCTGGCGAGTACACCAGCAACATGTTCTGGATCGTAGGCATCGCCCTGATCGCCTCTTGGGTGGTTGCGGTGGCTTTTACCCCTTACCTGGGGATGAAAATGTTGCCGGACATCAAACCGGTCGAAGGCGGACATGCCGCCATTTACAACACCCGCCACTACAATCACTTCCGCCAGGTCCTGACGCGGGTCATCAGCCACAAATGGCTGGTGGCCGGTACGGTGATCACGCTGTTTGTCGTGGCCGTCCTGGGCATGGGCCTGGTGAAAAAGCAGTTCTTTCCGACTTCAGACCGTCCCGAGGTAATGGTCGAGGTGCAAATGCCCTATGGAACTTCCATCGAGCAGACCAGCGCCGCCACGGCCAAGGTCGAAGCCTGGCTGCAAAAACAGGCGGAAGCGAAAATCGTCACCGCCTATATCGGACAGGGCGCGCCGCGTTTCTTCCTGGCAATGGCGCCAGAACTCCCAGATCCGTCGTTCGCCAAGATCGTCGTGCTGACGGACAGCCAGGAGGCACGGGAAACCCTCAAGTTCCGTCTTCGGGAAGCGGTTGCCGCAGGGCTTGCCCCAGAGGCCCGTGTCAGGGCGACCCAGATTGTGTTCGGTCCGTATTCACCGTTTCCGGTGGCCTACCGGGTGATGGGGCCTGATCCGACGAAACTGCGGGAGATTGCCGCACGCGTACAGGACGTCATGCAAGCCAGCCCGATGATGAGAACGGTCAACACCGATTGGGGGCCGCTGGTGCCGACGCTGCATTTCAACCTGGATCAGGATCGCCTGCAGGCGGTCGGACTGACATCCAGTGCCGTCGCCGAGCAACTGCAATTTCTGCTGGCCGGGGTGCCAATCACGGCGGTTCGTGAGGACATCCGTTCGGTGCAGGTAGTCGGTCGAGCCGCCGGTGACATCCGTCTTGACCCCGCCCGGATCGAAGGCTTTACGCTGGTAGGGGCCGCCGGGCAGCGTATCCCGCTGTCCCAGGTCGGCGAGGTGGATGTACGCATGGAGGATCCGATCCTTCGGCGACGTGATCGTACGCCGACCATCACCGTGCGCGGCGACATTGCCGAAGGCTTGCAGCCACCGGACGTATCGAGCGCGATGCTCGAGCTGTTGCAGCCGATCCTCGACACGCTCCCTGACGGCTACCGGATCGAGCAGGCAGGGGCTATCGAGGAATCGGGCAAGGCCAACCAAGCAATCCTGCCCTTGCTGCCGATCATGGTGGCGCTGACGCTGCTGATCATCATTGTCCAGGTGCGTTCGATCTCGGCGATGCTCATGGTGTTCTTCACCGCGCCCTTGGGACTGATTGGCGTGGTGCCGATGCTATTGATATTCCACCAGCCGTTCGGCATCAATGCCCTGGTCGGCCTGATCGCACTGTCGGGCATCCTGATGCGCAACACGCTGATCCTGATCGGGCAGATCCATCACAACGCCCAAGAAGGGCTGGATCCGTTCAATGCTGTCATCGAAGCCACCGTACAGCGGGCCCGCCCCGTGCTGTTGACAGCGCTGGCGGCGATCCTTGCGTTCATTCCCCTGACGCACTCGGTGTTCTGGGGTACGTTGGCCTACACGCTGATCGGCGGTACGTTCGTCGGCACCCTCATGACCCTGGTGTTCCTGCCGGCAATGTATTCCATCTGGTTCAAGATCCGTCCTGGCCAGCCTGCTCCAATTGAAACAGTACGGCTGGTATAAGCGAGTGTTCACGTGTGGCTGCCAGTGAGCGTCGACCGAGAAATGAAGAGGTTCTTATGAGTACTCCCGAAGGTCAAAAACGAATCGTCGTCACAGGGGTTGGCATTGTCGGCCCCTTGGGTTGCGGTGTAGAACAGGTATGGCAACGGTTGCTGGCCGGCCGCTCCGGCATTCGTGTCCTGCCTGGAGATATCACCGAGGGTACCGGTGTCGCCGTGGGCGGCCAGGTGCCGTCGTTGGAGGAAGATGCCAGCGCTGGCTACGATCCCGAGCGCGTCATCGCGCCCAAGGATCGCAAGAAAATGGATCGCTTCATCGAGTTTGCGCTGGTGGCCGCCCATGAGGCCCTGGAGCAGGCGGGCTGGCACCCGACTGAAGCCGTCGACCAGGAGCGGACCGCGACGATCATTTCATCGGGCGTGGGTGGGTTTGGCGCCATTGCCGATGCCGTACGCACCACCGACTCGCGGGGGCCGCGTCGGCTGTCACCGTTCTCCGCACCGGCGTTTCTCGCCAACATGGCGGCCGGCCACGTTTCCATCCGGCACGGCCTCAAAGGCCCGCTCGGTGCACCGGTAACCGCCTGTGCGGCCGGCGTCCAGGCCATTGGCGATGCGGCCCGGCTGATCAGGAGCGGGGAGGCGGACATTGCCGTTTGCGGCGGTACCGAGGCGGCGATCGATCGCGTGACCTTGGGTTGTTTCGCGGCGGCCAGGGCGCTCTCCACCGGTTTTGCCGACCGCCCGCAGGAAGCTTCGCGCCCCTTCGACCGTGATCGCGACGGCTTTGTCATGGCCGAAGGCGCGGGCTTGTTGGTGATCGAGTCGCTGGAGCACGCCTTGGCGCGTGGGGCCAAACCCCTGGCGGAGCTGGTCGGCTATGGCACCAGCGCCGATGCCTACCATCTGACGGCCGGCCCGGAAGACGGCAACGGCGCCCGCCGAGCAATGGAACAGGCGCTGCGCCAGGCCGCAGTCAGCCCAGCCGACGTGCAGCATATCAATGCCCATGCGACGTCTACCCAGGTCGGCGACAGCGGGGAGCTGACGGCGATTCGTTCGGTATTCGGCACTGACTCCGGGGTGGCGATTACCTCGACTAAATCGGCTACCGGCCACCTGTTGGGCGCGGCCGGGGGCATTGAAGCCGTTTTCACGGTATTGGCGCTGCGTGACCAGATCGTGCCGCCGACCCTCAACCTGGTTCATCCTGACGAGGCCGCCGCTGGGCTTGACCTGGTCGGCCTGAAGGCCAGGAAGATGCCGATTAACCATGCGTTGTCGAATGGGTTCGGGTTTGGCGGGGTCAATGCCAGCGTGTTGTTTCGTCGTTGGGAGGCATGAATACGGGTAGCGCGCCTGGCACCGGCCGTCACGCACTTCAACGGTGGCGGTTCCCGGGCTGGCAGTCACTACCGATGTGTAGACGCAGAAGCAGGTCATGCAAGGCGTTGGCACTTTTCGCCAACGCCTGATCGAGTCACAGCATGCGGCGCAGGACATCGTTTCGAGGGTCGCGGTCATAAAACCGGTGCTTCAAGGCACCGGCGACATGCACCAGGATCAGGCCGAGAAGGGTGTAGGCGAGCACTTTGTGCAGCCATTGGAAGACCACGAACCAGTCGTCATTCTTGCCCAGGAGCTCCGGAAGGTTCACCCCAAAGAAGAACACGCCGTCGCTCATCGTGTAGGTGCTCGACATCGAATAACCCATCAACGGCACGATTACCAGCAGCGCGTACAAGGTACGGTGGGCGAGTCTTGACGAAACCCGCTCATACCGTGCCAGCGTCTCTGGCGGTTGCGGCAGCCTGGCCGTTCTCACCCGCATGACGATCTGGACCAGGACCACCAGGAATGCCAGCACCCCGAAGGATTTGTGCCATGGATAATAGAGCTCATATTTGCTCGCCACTTCGTCAGCCAGCCCAGTCATGTGCCAGCCCGCCCAGAGGAGGCCAGTGACGAGCACGGCGCGCACCCAGTGCAAAATTCGCAGGGACGTCGGATACCGATCAATTGTTGTTTGATTTACCGGATTCATCACAGTCTCTCCATCGATCATCGGAGCCAGGGGAATGCACGTTTGAACGGCCACCCTCTACGACACAGGGGCGTGGAGGATGGACGGGGGAGTGCGGGTTTACTCTTAGCCAGGCAGCAGCACAGTGATCACCTTCTCCTCGGTGTAGGCCAGTGCGCCGCTGAATCCTCCTTCCCGGCCAATGCCGCTGGCCTTGACGCCGCCCCAGGGCAGGTTGGCGTCCAGTGGGCTCCAGCAATTGATGCCCACGGCCCCGGCCTTCACCGCCGCGGCGACGCGATGCGCTCGTGCCAGGTCGCTCGTCCAGACCGTGGCGGCAAGGCCGTAGTTGGAATCGTTGGCCAGCGCGACAGCCTCTTCTTCGCTGTCGAACGTGATCACCGTGCCGACGGGGCCGAAGATCTCGTCCTGGGCGATCGCCATGTCATTGCGGGCGTTGGCGAAGATGGTCGGCCGGACGAACCAGCCCTGTTCAGGGTTCGATACCCCGCCGGCCAGCAGGGACGCACCTTGGTCGATGCCCAGTTGGATGTAGCGGTTGACGCGATCCAATTGGGCTTTCTTGGCCACCGGCCCCATCTGCACGCCGGGTTGGCGGGGGTCGCCCACCTTGACCGCGCGCGCGGCATCGGCCAGTGCTGCGGCGAAGCGATCGGCGAGGCCACGTTGGACCAGGATGCGCGAGCCGGCCGCGCAGACCTGGCCCTGGTTGGCGAACAGACCGAGGGAGCAGCCGAATAGCGCGTCGTTGAAGGAGGCGTCGTCGAAGACAATCTGCGGGCTCTTGCCGCCCAGCTCCAGGGCCACGCGCTTGAACAGCACGCCGGCAGTGCGCTGGATCTCGCGTCCGGCTTCGGGGCTGCCGGTGAAGCTGATCTTGTCGACATGGGGGTGTTCGCACAGGGCGCGACCCACCTCGTTGCCATAGCCGGTGACAACGTTGATCACGCCATCGGGGAAGCCGGCTTCCTGGGCCAGCGTTGCCAGGTGCAGCGCCGACTGTGGCGTCTCTTCCGACGGCTTGATGACCACGGTGCAGCCTGCCGCCAGCAAGGCGGCGAGTTTCCAGACCGTGATCATCAGCGGTGAATTCCAGGGAACGATGGCACCGACCACGCCCACTGGCTCGCGTACCGTGTACGAGAGGGACTTGGTGCCAAAGTAGCCACCGGAGGGAATGGTCCGCCCCTCCAGCTGGTTGGCCCAGCCGGCGGAGGCGCGCAGGTTGGCGACCGCATTGGGCACATCCAACCGGCGCGGTTCGATCGGCGAGCGGCCAATGGCGTCGGCGTCCATATCGGCCAGCACGTCGGTGTCGCGTTCCACCAGGTCGGCCAGTTTCGACAGCAGTCGAGCCCTCCGGGCACCGTCAAGCTGGCTCCAGACGCCACGTTCGAGCTGGTGGCGTGCGGCTCCCACGGCACGGTCCACGTCCTCGACGGTGCCGCGGGCGCAACTGCCGTAGACCTGTTCCGTCACGGGGTTGACGAGGTTGATGCGGCGGCCGTCAGAGGCTTCGAAAGACGCGCCTGCGATGAAGTGTTTCAAGTGCTCAGTCATTTGGAAATCCACGAGTGATGTGCAGGAGTCGGGACAGGTCACGCATCGAGGGCGTCCAGGGCGTCGCCGAAGATGTCCAGGGCCTTGAAGAACAGCGCCCGTGAGATCGTCAGCGAGGGCATGACACGCATCACGTTGCTGTAGCGACCGCAGGGAATCATCAGCACGCCGTGGCTCAGCAGGTAACCCATGAGTTGGCCAATCTTTTCCGGTGCCAGTGGCGCCTTGGTGGTCGGGTCCGAGACCAGCTCGATCCCGATCATCAGGCCGCGCCCCCGGACCTCACCGACCAGCGGGCTGCCGAAGCCGCGAATACGCTCCTGTGCTTCGAGCCCCAGTGTGTGGGCACGGTTGAGCAGATCGAGCTCCGGGTCCTGGAGGATACTGATGTTGGTCAGCGCCACTGCAGCGGACAACGAGTTGGCGGCGAAGGTGTTGGGCATCGATCCGTCAGGAATCGCCACCGCCAGGTCCGAGCGCATGATCAGGCCGGCCATTGGCAGGTCGCTGCCGATACCCTTGCCAAAGGTGAGCATGTCGGGCTTCACGCCGGAGTGCTCGACCGCCCACATCTTGCCGGTACGTCCGGCGCCGGACTGCACCTCATCGACAATCAGCAGCGCACCGCTGCGGTCGCAGGCCTTGCGCAACAGTTGCAGGAACTCTGGCGAGGGCGGCACATAGCCGCCTTCGCCCTGTACCGGTTCCACGATCACGGCCGCCACGTCATCGGCGGCGGTGTAGGGGGTGTTCAGCAGGTAATCCACGTACTCACCGGCGATCTGCTCGGCGCTTTTGTGCGTGGTATCGAAGGGAAAACGGTAGGCATAAGGGTAGGGGGCATGAATGACGCCACCCATCTGGGCGCCATAGCCCTTGCGATAGGCCGTGCCTGTCGTCAGGGCACCGGAAGCGTTCCATACGCCGTGGTAGCCACCGTGGAAGGCGATGATCTGGTGCCGCCCGGTGACGCGCTTGGCGAACTTGATGGCCGCCTCCAAAGCGTCGCTGCCACTTTGCGTGAAGAACGTAATGCAGTCGCCGCGCAAGCCGTCGGGCGCGATCTCGGAGAGTTTGGCGGCCAGTTCGGTGCGCCGGGTGCTGTTGACCTCCAGGGCGTGCATCAGCACTTCGGACTGTTCGCGAATGGCTTGCACCACTTTCGGGTGGCAGCGACCCACGCTGCTGACGCCTACACCCGCGGACAAGTCGATGTAGGTATTGCCATCGGCGTCCTTGAAGGTCGCGCCGAACGCCCGGTCCATGGCCACGGGCATGCGTCCGCCACCGCGTGCCATGGATTCGGTACGCGCCGACAACGCCAGCGCCTCGGTGGTCCGGGGGCCGGGAATGGTGGAGGTAATCCGCGGGGCATCCGCGAAATGGAGGGCTTCAAGTTTGGCTTCGCTCATGACGGTCTCTCAGGATGTCGGTTTCAGTGTGCCGATCATCCCCGTGGGCTGTTCCTGGCCGGTAGCCCGAATCGGCACATGGATGGGCCGCCTGGCGCGTCAGCATCGGAGCACGGACATTGCTCAAAGAAAATTTGCAGAATTCTCTTTATGTGAGAATATCGCTCGAGAAGGCGATCTAAAAAAGAAGAATATCGGCCGAGGCTTTCGTCATCATGAAAAACCAGAACATCAGCCATTTCCATGACATCCATGTCCACGCCGCCACCGTCCAGGAGTGGAGCCAGGATTACAACCAGTTGACCGCTGGTACGGCTGAGAGCTCACTTATCCAGCTGACGACGGCGCGCTGCCACGTGTTTCGCGAGCAGATCAACCAGCGTGTCGTGCAGCACGGCGTGGCCCCACGGGGCAAGATGTGTTTCGCCGTGCCGATCACCGTTCCGGGTTCGATCCGGATGCAAGGGCGGGAAGTGGATGACAGCAGCCTGTTCTTTCTTCATGGTGGCGAGGAGTTCATGTTCCATATGCCGCTGGGCATGGAACTGCTGGCGATCACCTTCGAACGGGAGTTGTTCGAAGACGCGTTGGCGCAAACCGCGTCGGCCAGGGAAATCGCTCAGTTGCTGCGTCAGCCGGTGATCAAGGTGTCCACTCAACGCTATGCCGAGGCTCGCCGTCGAATGCTGGCGGCGTTCTCCCAGGCGCTCTTGAGTGAAGAACTCGACAATGCGCAAGACCGGGAAGTGGCGCTGGAGCAGACCATGCTCGGCGAGCTGCTGCAATTGATGACCGACCCCGCCTGCGACAAGCAGCAGCGCACGCCAAGTTCCACGCGCAGCTACATTGTCGAAAAATGCCACCGCCTGGCGACCGCGCAATTGAACAGCGTGCCCAGCGTGGACGAGTTGTGCCAGCGACTCCAGGTCAGTCGGCGTACGGTGCAGAACAGCTTCCGCTCGGTGACCGAGACGACGCCGGTCAATTACCTGCGCTCCGTGAGGCTGAACGGTGTGCGCCGAACCCTGATGTCCACCCCCGCGACGCATCTTTCGATTGGCGATGCCGCGGCCCAGTGGGGCTTCTATCACCTCAGCCATTTTGCGGCGGAGTACCAGGTGCTGTTCGCAGAGTTGCCGTCCCAAACCGCGCGTGCTGCCATCGGCGGTTGCGCCCTTGCTTGAGCCTTTGCCCGCTGCACCCGGCAGCGGGCGGGCTGGCCTGCACAAGGATGTCGAAAAGATGAATAGCCTTCGCCGTCTGCTCAGGGTCTTTGATTTGTTCCGCCCTGAACAGCCGGTCATCGATGTGGACGTGATTTGTCGGGAGCTCGGCTACACGCCCGCCACTGCCTATCGTTATCTGCGCGAGCTCGGCGACGCGGGGTTCTTGAAGCGATTGCCCCGCGGCTACGCACTCGGCCCACGGATCGTCACGCTGGAGCATCAGATGGCCCGCTACGATCCATTGCTGGCCTGCAGCCGGGGCCTGGTGGACAAACTGGTGGCCGACACAGGCCTGGACGCACTGGTCAGCGAATGGCATGGCGACTCAGTGGTCAACGTGTTGATCCAGCGGGGTTCCGACGCCGGCCCCGTGGGTGGCGATCGGGGGAGGCCGATCGATCTTTTTCACAGCGCGACCGCTCGGGTCGTATTGGCCTATCTGCTGCCGCGCCAGATCCGCCGCATCTATGACGTCCACGCGAAGCCCGCCGAAGTGCTGCATCAGGGGTTGGCGTGGAAGCCGTTCACCAAGGGGCTGCTCGCCATCCGCAAGCAGGGCTACTGCATCAGCGAAAGCGAGCTGTACCCGGGGCGCAGTGGCGTCGCGGCGCCGATCTTCGACGAAAAGCGCCGAGTGCTCGGGAGCATGACCCTGGTGGGGCGTAGCGAGCGGTTCCATGCGTTCCACCAGGGCTACCTGTGCGACCTGGTCACCGGCGCGGCGTCGGAACTGACGGCGCGTATCGCCTTGCAGTAAGGCGAGAGCAACTGGACGGCTGGCTTTTTCGGGGGGAACACGCCGATGACCGATTTGGGCTAATGGGGCGTTCGTGGGCAAGCATAGGATCGAGTCCAGCGTGCGACACGAACAATAACGCCATCCGGTGACGGCGAGGGATTGACTGCACCGATCCTACAGCGACTGCCTCATACAATAAGGTCAAGAAAACATGAGTGTACCTCTCCCGGTCAATAGCTCCACGGAGCTCAAGCGTGGGGCCCTGGGTATCGGCTTCATCATCTTCTTCGTGGTTTCGGCGGCGAGCCCCTTGAGCGTCATCGCCGGCGGCTTCCCTATCGGCATCATGCTGGGCAACGGCGCCGGCACACCGGCCTTGCTGCTCCTGGCCTTGCTGGTGTTACTGGCGTTTTCGGTGGGCTACACCACCATGTCCCGGCACGTGACCAATGCCGGCGGTTTCTATGCCTTCACTTCTCGCGGCCTGGGTGGCCTGGCCGGTGGTGCGGCGGGGGTGCTGGCGATGTTCGCCTACAACATCCTGCAAGTCGGGCTGTATGGCATGTTCGGGGGCGTGGTCAGCGGCACGATGGAAAGCGTCTTCGGCCTGGTATTGCCCTGGTGGTCGTACTCGCTGATGGCGATGGCGAGCGTCGCGATTCTCGGCTATCGCAAGATCGACCTGTCGGCCCGGGTGCTGTCGGTCATTGTGATCGCCGAATACCTGGCGATCCTGCTCCTGGATTTCGCCATTCTCAGGACCGGTGGCGACAGCGGGATCAATCTCGACGCGTTCGATCGCAGCCATGTGTTCAGCGGCACGCCGTCCATCGGCTTGCTGTTCTGCTTCGCGGCGTTCATCGGCTTCGAAGCCACCACCATCTATGGCGAGGAGGCCAGGAACCCGCAACGCACGATCCCGATTGCCACCTACTGTTCGGTTTTGCTGATCGGCGGGTTCTACGCGCTGTCGGTCTGGTCGATGGTGATTGGCGTGGGCGCGGACAAAATCGTCTCCACGCTTCAGGCCTTGCAGGACCCGACGACATTTATCTATGGCATGTCAGACCACTTTGTCGGCCCGCACCTGACCCAGGTCATCCGTGTGCTGTTCATGGTCAGCATCTATGCCGGGCTGCTGGCGTTCCACAACGCCGCGGCGCGTTATTTCTATGCCATCGGGCGTGACGGTTTGCTGCCCAGCCGGTTGGGCACCACCCACCGCGTGCACCAGAGCCCGCACATGGGTTCGGCATTGCAGAGCCTGATCTCCGCCGTGGTGGTACTGATGTTCGCCGCCATGGATGCCGATCCGATCCTGCAACTGTTCGCCTGGCTGTCCAACCTGGCGACGCTGTGCGTGATTTTGCTGATGGCACTGACGTCCGCAGCGGTCTGGGTCTTTGCCCAGCGCCACCCCGAACTCAAACTGGGGTTCTGGCGTGGGCGGATTTTCCCCGGCTTTTCTTGCGTGGCCCTGCTGGCTGTCCTGGTCATTGCAGTGGTGCATTTCGATGTGCTGACCGGCGCCAGCAAGGCCTTGTCATATGGCCTCTGCGCGATCATTCCCGTGGCCTTGCTGGCGGGTGTGTTTTTGGCGGCGCGACTGCGCAAGGTGGCACCGCAGCGGTATTTGGGGCTGGGGAGTCATAAGCTATAGGAGCCTGGCGCTTGGCTCATCGTCGACAGTTGCAGAGACGCGTCGATCAACAGTGGAGTGGGGGTAGGGGCTCACCTTGTATTCAACAAGGTTCAACCAGATGATGCCGAGCACGAAAAACTAGGGCTCGGGGGCGAGGTAAATAGGGTTTAGGTTTTTTGCGTGTGGTGCAAGGGAATTTCGAAAGTTGAGGTGGTGGTTGGCGGGGACGATGTCCCCGCTGTCTTGGTTGTTAGCCTGCTTTGATTAGCTTTTCGGCAATCCATTGCGCGATTTGCGTAACGACGGCGTTTCCGGCAGCGAAAGCCTCTGCAAGGTTGGCCGCATCCAGTCCGAGGCAAAGCCCATCATTTTCAGACGTTCGCTGCCGCTCAGCCATCTGATGCCATCCGTTCGGGTGAGCGATGAAAGTTGTACAGCCCATAGCGATTTGTGAGCCTGCTTTGTTTGCCAATAGAGTATTGGCAGCCCATGCATCCGCTGGCCGTGGCCACTGGATCTTGCTAGACGCTGGAGGTATTGCTTCCACTGGCGCAGCGTCAGCCAGCAGCTCGATGGGGGGCATTCGTCGATGACCTGCGACCAGGAATATGCGACGACGTTGCTGGGGGACTCCGAAATATTGAGCATTAAGCACCCGCCAGCATCCCACATACCCGCATTGCGCAAGGGCCCCGATGACTGTTTCAAAGTCTTGGCTATCGTTGATAGCGAGCAGGTTAACGACATTCTCAAGCACCACCCAGCGAGGTTGTGTCTCTTTGAGGATTCGTATGACTTCCCAGAACAGACCGCTTCTTTGGCCGCGCAGGCCTCGGGTGTCTTTGTTGTTGGGTCTTGAGCCAGCAATGCTGATGTCCTGGCAAGGGAATCCGGCGGTGAGGACATCGACGGGGCTGAGGTTGTGGGCGCCGCAGTGGCGCACGTCTTCGAACTGGGTGGCGTGTGGAAATCGGTCGGCAAGGACAGCCCGGTTGGTGGGGTTGAGTTCCACTTGCCAGGCGGTGCGGTAGCCTGCGTTTTCGAATCCGACATCAAAACCTCCTATGCCTGCGAACAGGCTTCCAATGGTGGGCTGGGGCATGTCTGCTCTTTTGTGGGCAGATGCTCAGGGCATTCGGATAGGAGGCTCGGGGCCTTCAGGTGATTGAGTGTCCGGCAGCGCGGGCACTTGATTTGTAGTTCGGTGAAACTGCGAACGGTGGCGAGTTTGCGGTGGCACTCGCCACAGCGTATTTCCTGCATGGTTATGTCCCCTGCGCCGCGGGCCATCCGTGGTCGAGCATGTCGACCTTGTAGGTGCCTTCTGCCAGTGCTGTCAGCAACTGACACTCGCGGTCGAAACTGGCTTGGACATGCGTGCGTACCGCGGTGGCGATGTCGATCAGTTGGGTGGCCGTTAGCGTGACCGGGCCGCTTAGGGCTTTCCAAACACACACGTAGGTTGGGTCGATGACGGCCGATAGCGCCGCGGCTGTGATTAAGGCTTGGCTGTCGCGGTGGGTATCGATATTCACGCCGTTGACGGTGATGCCTGCTGTTTCGTGCTGGTAGCGCACGCGGGCGATGTGTGCAGCATGGTCAATGGGCGTTTCACGTTTAGCCGTGAATATTCCATCCGCATACTGCATGCCTGGCCGTGTGTCGTCAGGACAGGTTATCCATACAAGAGATGGCGGGAATCTGTCTTGCGGGTCTATGTTCGTCACTTCGGCGACTGTTGCGTTTTCTATTCGTGCCCAGGTGCTGGTTACCATTGAATGGTCACCTGTCCATCTGCGCCATCAGGGGCGGCACCGCCGCCTCGTCCTCCGCCCCCATGTCCCGGAGTCAGGGGCTTTACATCGTCTATCCACGAAGGCCCCGACGATCCGCCACCGCCAGCGCCACCGAGGAAAGTGGTACTGGTGGAGCCACCAATCGCGTGGCCGGCTATCCCAATACTATGGTTCTCGTCGCCACCATGACCCCTTCCCCCGTGTGCTCCTTTCCCGTTGATTAAGCCACCACCGCCCCCCGTGGCCGCTATGGCCGTACCGAATGATGAGGTGCCACCGTCGGTGCCTGTTCCCCCGTCAACTAAAGCGCCGATATCGCCTGCGCCCACTGTGACTATCACCGACGCTTTGTCACTGACATCGTAAAATCTTCGAGCTATCCCGCCACCAGAACCACCGGAGGGACCTGGGAGCGTTGTAAGTCGCGCACCACCGCCACCAGCGCCGATGACCTCTACCCAGACTTTGGTTACTCCAGAGGGTACTTCCCAGGTGTAGACCCCCGGCACTTTATAGACCTGCCGCCCCCGGAACGGGAACATCGCCGCGAGCATCTTAGGCGTCACGATTGTGCGGTTGTCGGTGCCGGCTCTGACCATGGTGGAAGTTGCGATCCGCGCGATGCCTGAGGTGCTTGTGGTCGCCTGAACGACTTTGGCGCCGATTGCTTGGAACACTCTGAGAGCGTTCATGGGTTTGTTGGTCTCAACCCCTTTTTCTGCTTCCTGCTGGCTGGCAAAGTTAATGCCTGAGCCGTCGAGGAAAGACTCTATTTTTTTCTTTAACCAGGACGTTCGGTTCGCCAATTGCTTGGCTTGTTGATTCGATATGCCCTCCGGCCCGCCTAGTACGGGATCGGAGGTTTCGAGCTGGTACACACCGGGTGCCCAATCTTGAGACTCGGGTAAATCGGCCATTAGCTGCTCCCATGGTTGTATTGGCCGTCGTAGCACGCGACTGCGTTGTAGCGGATGGCGACGGATTGATAGTCGAGCGACACCAGGCGACAGCGCGCCGGGGCGACGGAAAGAAGTAGGCGGCGCAGGAGCATCGCCTGGTCGTTGGTGATGACGCGCTTTAAAACGACCCGGTATAGCGACCAGATGGAGGGCTCGGTGCTTGGCTGCGCTTGTATCCCTTCCAAGAGGGTGACCTCGCCGAAGCCCAGCAGGCGGATGACTTCTCGGATTGCCCACGGTGTGCCTTTGAAGCGGTGCAGTTCACCGGCGCCTTTAATCAACTTGCGTTTGGCTTCTTCGGACTCGGCCAATTGCCAGGCGGCTTCGTCCAAGAGCGAGAACTGGTCGGCCAGGACCGGTAGTAACGCGGGTTTCACCAGGTCGATCAGATAGACCAGCATTACATTGAGATCAAGCTCGGCCAGTGCTCGGTTTAGTAGCTCGCATAACAGTGCGAAACGTTCATCGCCGGCCAATGCAGGTGGTAGAGGCTGATCAGTCATGGACCACCCCGGCATCGATTAATTGAATGGCTGAACAGTTTGCCCACTCATGGCCCTGCAACTCGCGTAGGTCTGCCGGCAGTAATAGATGGGCGCGGTACACCCCGGTCACTTGAAGCAATGCGGTGATTTGTTCCGGCACCAAGTCCCGACCGAGACTGGCGCGGCAATCGGCGGCATAGGTTTGTGCGGCGGCTTGTGCGGCTGCCATCGCGGTCGGGCGGTCTGCATTGGCGTAGAAAGTGATGTTGGCCTTGATCTGATAGTCGACTTCGGTGGGTGATAACACGTTAACCGTGTCACACAGCGGTCGGAGTTTTTCGCCGCTGACCTGGGCCCTAACGCGTTGGAGTAGGTCGTCTGTTGGCAGGCCGCTGGTGGTCAGCGGGAATAGCGCGACATGGCCGTCTGGTTGGCCTTCGTCTGGGCCATGGACGGCGACATCAACGATGGACTGGTGCACGGCCAATGTGTGGTAGCGATATGCGGCGCGGCTTCCTGCGTTACTGAAGGCTTCGGGGGCCAGGATGATGCGCTCGCGATAGCGGTCATCGTCTTCGTCTTGGGCGCCGTGGGCGGTGGCCGTTGTGTTGCTTGCGGTGAGGCCTGCCATCGGCGGATTACCAAGGGCACTGATCTGGCCGGCGGTCCAGCCATTGCCTTGTTCGCCAACGGTCAGGCAGGTGGCGGTGACTGTCACTTGGGTAGTGCCGGCGGCCAGGGTCACGTCTTGGTCGGTGATGAAGGTCAGCTTGACGTCTTGAGTATTTACCCGTGTACCCATTGGGATCAGTAGCGGCTGTATTGCCGGCATGGGCAGGCTGAAGCGCAAGGTGCAACGGGCCGGCTTTGCCAGCAGTCGGGGCGTGGCGACCAGTTCGCCGAGGTAGTCGAGGATGGGGCCGCGGGCGAAGCGCACCAGCAGCTGTTCACCGGCGTGTTGGATGCTCATCTGTAGCCGGGACACGGCGTAGGCAATCTGGTCGATGTACAGCCGTTCGATTTGGGCGGGGTACAGGGTTTTGCCGGATTTCTGTTCGTAGCGGGCGATCAGTTTCGCCTCGAGCTCTGCCGGGTCGATTTTGATGAACTCGGGTTTAGGCAGCTCGCGCATAAGGCACCTCGGTCAATTGGAGAATCTGGCCGGCGATGCCCCATCGCACCCGCACGATGATCTGTTGCGCATTGATCAGGATGTGGACCTGGACCACCGAGATACGCGGTTCCCAGCGGCTGATGGCATCGACGGCTTCGCGGACCAGGTGTGGGGTCACGCGGTTGGTGGGCCAGTCGAGGTACAGGTGCAGGTCGCTGCCGAATTCCGGGCGATGGGGGTCGCTGCCTTTGGGGGTGGTCAGGATGATGCGAATGGACTGGTCGATGTCACGCAAGCCCTCGACGACCTCGCCGGAGGTACCGAGGTTGGGCTGCCAATGGGCGGCGGTGATACTGGTGTGGGTAGTGGGCGTTGTCATACACCCATGATGTGTGAGCTTGAAAGAGACGGCTTTTAATCAGCTTTAAAGAGGCAGAAATGTTGATACCATATTAATATCAAGGACAAACCGATAAGGACTTCAAAATGCCAGCAGATTCCGAGAGTGTTAAATGCGCCGACTGCGGAACGAAGCTGAATCAGCGTGCAAGCGAGCCTGACCGAGACCCTTGTTCTAAATGTGGCTCGAGGAAGCGAATCGTTGAACTTGAGCTTTCAGATACCGTTGATTCTCCCGTCTTCGAAATGCTAGATGGGAAACTGAAGCAATCTAATCTGAGTGGGAAAAAGAAACAGAGGCTCCATTTCAAATCCGGCCAAGAACTTAGCGTTCGTTTGGGCCGATATGTGAACAAGGAACGAGTGCTGGACAAAGACAATGATCGCTACCTGGAAACTGTGACTGACCTGCTCACCGGCGAAGTTCTAAGGCATTGCGACGAGCCTTTATCCGAGCATCAGGGGCGTGGATCGGCAAAGTTCAAGGCCGTCCCCCCACCCGCTGCGAGTGATGAATAGGAATCCGGTAGCAAGGCTCGGGACTTTAATGGCTATGGTGATTTGAATTGCCACGGGTATCCATAATTGATCCCGTAGATTCAATGTCTCCGTTTACTCGCAGGTCCCCGTTCAAGGTAACCTGCGAGATATCCAACGTCACCGAAGATGCTTTCACCACCACGAGCCCACCTGCCTCAATCGTAATGTTCCTTGCACACTTCATAACCAACGCCCCTACGCATTCCAATCTCATCACCCCAGCCGCACGGTCATAAGCCGAAACCGTCCCATCACTAAACCGCACATAATCCGTATCCTCATCCCCAACCGGAGGCGGTTCAGCAGTTGAATAGATCCCGCCCAGGTACACGCCGCCCACCCCATCCGCATCAAGCAACACCGCAACCTGTTCGCCCAGTTCGGGCATGAGTGGGCGGCGTTTGGTGCCCTGGGTATTGCGTTGAGGAATGTTGAGCCAATAAGTCTGAAGACCATCGCGGTCTTCCAGGCGGACGCGGATGCGGCAGTTTGGATAGTCGATGGCGCTGACTTCGCCGTAGGCCAGGTCGATGCTCATGGGGTTTGCTCTTGATTGGTCGTGCGGACGCGGCACACGTGTTTGTCGACGGTGTAGCCGCCAATACGGGTGATGCGGTGGTGGGATGAGGTGATGAGGTAGTGGCCGCCGAGTTGGCCGGCCGCGGCCAGGGTGACGACGTTGCCGCTGACCAGGTTGGGTCGGCCCATGGCCGCCCAGCTGCCGGTGGTGCGTTCGCGGTTGGCTTTGGCCCGTTCTGCGTTGGCTTTCGCTTTGGACTCTTCGGTGGAGGCGCTGCGTTTGCGGCTTTTTTGGGTGTCGCCGCTGGTGGTGGTTTTGCTGATGCTGCTGGGCACGGCGACGGTTTCGCCGTTTTCGATTGTGTAAGTAAGCAGTTGCTTGTGGGCGGGGTCTTTGTGTTTGAGCTCGATGGCTTGGGGGACGCTTTTGATTTGGTCGCGCAGGTTCACTCGGCTTAAGTCCTGGAGTATCAGGGTTGCTACCGGCGCGGCGTTGGCGAGCTGGCTAATGGCGTGAAAGACCAGGCGTTGGCCGGTGATTTTGAAGGCGTAGTCGTACTCGGCGGCGAGATTACGCAGGAAGGTCAGGTCGGCGTCTTGCTGGGTCAGCCGATCGAGTGGGATCGGTTGGATGTTGCCGACCAGTTGCAGGCCTTGGCGGGTGGCGATTTGCTGGGCGATGGCGGCCAATGTGGTGTTTTCGTAAGCGTGGTGTTGTGTGGTGCGCAACGCCGTTTTGATGCCGGTGGCCAGGCCATGGAGTGTGATGGTCGAGGGTGGGCAGTTGAGTTCGATTTCGTCGATTTCGAAACGGCCGAGGGCGCGCAAGGGCTGGCCTTCCCAGCCGATGGACAGTTCCAGGCTGTCGCCGTGGCCTGGGTACCATTGGTCACGCCACTGGCCTTGGGTGTCTTCCAGCTCGACCGCCAGGCTATCGGCCTGGCCGGTGAGGTAATCGGCGTAGGACAAAGACAGCAGGTGTTGGCTGACGTTACGGGTGATGTTGCGCTGCTGGTAGATGAGTACAAAGCGCGCCTGTGGCACCTGTTGGGGAATCATCGCATCCATGGCGGCAGGTCTTCTGTGGTGGGCTGCGGTTGCAATACAGGGATGGCGAGGGTGAGACCCGCGGGCAATATGGCGCTGATGGGCACGTGGGGGTTGGCCTGGACGATCGGCAAATAACGGTGGGCGTCGCCGTAATACCGCCAAGCCAATTGGTCCCAACGTTCGCCCTCGGTGGTGATATGCGCGATGAACATCAGGCCCTCCGGGTCAAGACTTGCGCGGCCAGCCCCGCCAATCGCGTGTTGGCTGCGTCCATGGTGCTGAGTGCCTGGTCCAGTGCTTCTTGGGAGGCGGAAAAGCGATCGAGGATGTTGCCCAGGTCAACAGGGTTCAAGCTGGCGCGTGCGCCCATGACGTTGCCGAGCACTTGCTCGCCCAGGCGGGATAAATCTGAGCCGTGGTCGAGCAACCCCGCGACGGTGGCTAACCCTTGCAGCGGCTCGATGACTCGCGCCGTGATGCCGAGTAGCTGCGGCACTTGGCCCAGGATCATGGCGGCGTTACCGTCCTTGACCGTGTGATAAAGGCTTTGGCCCGCCCTGAGCATGTTCGCTGCCGTTTTCGCATGGGCGATCACCTTTTGCGTGGTGCTGGGTGATGGCGTCACGCGGGTGATCCAGCCAGGTGAACCGCTATTGGCGGCTGACGTACCGCTCAGGGTGGCGTCGAGTAAGCCGGGGTGCGCGACTTTGCGCGTAAAGGTGCCGGTGTATTCCGCCAGATTGAGCTGCACAGTGGCCGCTTTGGTCTGCCCAGTCGCGGTGGCACGCCGCAAGGTGTTGCTGATGTGCCTGATGACATAGGCCCCCAGGTACTCGCCACTGCCCATGACGAACGCCAACGGCTGATGTTGGCTTTTGGCCTGGCGTAACGCCCGTAGGCGTTCTTCGGGGTCGCCGAGCATCGGGTGTAACTCGATGGTCAGGTTGCATTCATCCAGGCCATCGCCCATCCACTCCAATAACGGCTTGCCCTGGATGCGCGCATGCTCGGCCCAATCGGCCGAGGCGTTGTGTTCCATGCCGCTGATGCCGCCTGCGACGGTGAATTCAATATCGCCCAAGATGGCAAACATTAGGCGGTGACCTCATCGGCGGGGCCGTAACTGCGGCGGCGTTTGTCGTGCAGGTAGCGTTCCATCAGCCGCACCCATTCGGCATAACTGGCGTGTAAACCTTGGTTGATCTGGTCCATGCCGGCACCGCTGGGCAGGTTGATCTGAGGCGAGAAATGGAAGGTCATTGGGCCCGCGAATTCAGAACCCGCTACGGCTGACCTTCGGCCAGTGCCGCCTATCATGCTGGCCTGGGTCACCTGCGCGGGATTGGGCGGCGCCATATCCACCGCGCTTTGTGCGGCCATGCCGAGCGCGGCCTGACGAACCAAGCCCGCCTGGGCGCGGATACCGAGGGCTGCACCTTCACTGAGGTTAGCGCCGTAACCGATGAAAACCCGGCTGGGGGACTCAATGCCCAAGGTTTCGGTAAACCAGCCCTTAACGGACGACCCGATGCCCACGACACTGTCTTTGAGGGCGCCGGCCATGTTGCTGATGCCGTTGACCAGCCCTGTGACCAGCAGGCCGCCGAACTCGGTGAACGTGCCCGGTAGATCAATGCCCAAGTAAGTCATGACACTGGCAAAGGCGCGATAGAACCACCCGACCGGAGAGAAATTGACCAGTAAGCCGACGATGCCGGACAGACCACCGCTAAAGCTAGTGGTTACCTCGGCCCACAGACCGGTGAAGAACGTTTTGATCGGCGCCCAGTGCCGGTAAATCAGGTACGCCGCCAGCGCTATACCGGTGATCAACAACCCAATGGGATTGAGCATCAGTGCTCGGCCAAGCCACAGGACGGCTTGCCCGGCGAGTTTCAACCCGACCAACAACGTACCGCCAAGCATCTTGCCCAAGAACAGCGCACCGCGGGCGACCTTGAGCAACCCACCGCCGATACGGCTTAGCCGCGTGATGAGCGGCGCAAATGTTCCCGTCTGCCACAGGCCACGGAGCAACGCCCACTTGGCAGACAGTGCGGTGACGGTGGTGGTCATGGCCACGAACGGTGCCATGACCAGCTGGGCGCCGTAGGCCACGCCGATGAAGGCCAGTTTGCCGAGCAGCAGGCCCCCCACCAAGCCGACCACGCCGCGAATAAGATCTGGGTGCTGTTCTGACCAGGCCGAAAACGAGCGCATGAGTGGCACCACGGCGCGGCTGACGTCGACGATGGCGGGCAATAGCGCGCTGCCGACTGAAAGGCCGATGTCGGTCAGGTTGTTGCGCAGCTCTTTCAATTGCTCTTTGGAACTGCCCATGCGCTTGGCCCAGTCCTGATCGAGCAGGCCCTGGTCGGCGGCGCTTTTACTGCCTTGTTCGATACTGGCCAGATCCTGTTGATTCGCCAAGACGGGCCGGATAAAGGACAGGACTTGCTGATCAGCAAATAACGCGCCGAGCTTATAGGCTTCATCGAGCCGGGCCAGTGCCGTCTGCCGTTCTTGTTCGTCCTTGATGTTCAGCGCTTTGCCGTACTCGGCGGCTGCGGCCGGGGCTTTTTTGCCCAGGTGGGCGGTAAGGATGTTGAGCATGGCCTGCGCGGGCGACAAACCCTCGCTGACCAGGTTTTTTATACTGCCCTTCAGGTCGATACCAGCCTTTTCAAAAGCCTTGAGTGTTTCCGGTGCCGTGAGTTTTGAAAGGAAGTTTTTGTAGTTGTTGGCGGCCTCATCATTGCTGCCGGCCCCGCGCCGGGCGATCTGCAGCGAGGCGCCGATCTCGGCCACGGCGCGCTCGCCGGTAATGCCCAAGGAGGCGAACTGGGGCGTGAGCTGCGGCAGCCATTTGGCCATGTCGGCCAGTTCGAACTGACCGCTTTTACCGGCAAACGCCAGCATGTTCATGGCGCGCTCAAGGCCTGCCGCGCCAATGCCCAAGTTGTCGTTGAGCGCGATGGCGACCGAGCCCAAATCTTTCATGCTGGCGCGGGTGGCGGTGGCCGTTTTTGCCATGACCGGGGCGTATGCGGTGAGCTCTTGCAGGTTGTCGAGGCCGCCGGCGATGAGGATGGCGGTACCGTTGGCGATGTCGGTTTGGGTCTGGTTCCACCTGAGCGCCGCACCACGCATGGCCGCGCTCAGGCGCTGTTCTTGCGCTGGGTTGAAGCCGCCGGTGATGGCGATGTCGCGGGTCTGGTCCTGGAAATCGACCGCTGTATTGAATGACTTCATCACGGGCGCACCCAACGCTACACCGGTACCGATGACCTCCATGGCCTGACCGCGCAGCTCACGGCGGTTGCCCTTGAGCGCCGCACCGCGCTCGATACTGGCGGTGAGGCTGTCTTGCTTGGCTTTGAGTTGGTCGATGGTGCTGCCCAGCGAGTCGTACTGACGACGCAGGTTTACCAGGCCAGTGCCGCCGCGTGCCAGGGACGCCGACAGCGCGTTGCCAATGGTCTGCTGCTTGACGGTGAGGCCATCGGTGGCCCGCCCGAGCTGCTGCACAGTGGATTTGGCTGAGCCGAAGGCCGCATTGAAACTGCCTGAAACAACCCCACCGATTTTTAACCCCAACAGGACTTCATTCGCCATGGATCTTGCTACGCTTTGGGCATGATTGAAAAAGCCGCGCTACGCACCGCCCGCACTGTTTACGCACTGACCATCAGTACCGGTGTGATCTGGCTTGCCTGGCTGTGTCTGGTGCATTTGCCGTTATGGGCGGCGGTGTTGGCGTTCTGTTTTGGGCTGCCGTTGCTGGCTTTGATGGCCGCCCCTTTGGCTGCGGGCGGCGCGTTATTGGCCGGCTTGGGGGTGAGCGTTGTGACGCTGATCAGCCACTGGCTTTGTCGGCCAGTTCGAGCCGACGATTGATCTCTCGTTCACACACCGCCACCCAGCGCCAGTACTCCAGCATGTCGAGCTGGGCGATCTCAGACGGCTGCATCCTGAGTACCAGCAACAGCGCTTCGTCCCAGGACTGCAGCAAGGTCACGTGCGGCTGCCATTTCCCGCAACACCTCGGTGGCTAGGCGGGAGTCGGCGATGTCGAACTCGCCGAGGTCTTCGAGCGTGATGCTGAGCATCTTGGCTACGAGCAGATCTTCCATGGCGCCTTCATCTTTGGTCACCGCTTGAGCCGCGGTGATGTCTTTGCGTTTGAGGCGTTTGATGGGCAGCGTCGAGATCTGCTCACCGCTGGCGCTGTTGAAGGGGAATTTGAGGGGGAAGCTGAGTGTGTCGGCCATCGTTATGCTCCAGGTCGATCGGTGAGATCGGTTGTTCTTCGTTGAGCCCTGATGGTGACGGTGCGCTTGGATACTGGCTTTTAATCGGATTTAAAGAGAGGATTCAGGCTGCTTTGGAAGACGGCAACCAGACCAATACACAAGGAGAAATGGAATTATGAGTGAGTCGAACAAAGAAAAATTTAATGATTTGATTACTCAGATAATGAGCAAACTGATCGATGCTTGTCCTACGCCTATTGGCTTGAGTGCGGAGGATTTCGGCTTCCCGGCAGGCCGCCTGGATCCTCACGACGGGTATTACGTTGAAACACCTGACGAACTATTTTTGAATGCCTGCGTTCGGTGGCTCAAAGATGAAGAGCTTATCCGTGGAGGGGACGAATACGTCGTGACGGGCCATGGCCTGGAAGTGTTCGATAGCCTGCCCGCCTGCCTGAACATGCGTTGATGGCCGGAGACCGTTCCCATAGCTATGGGAATGATTAACCCTTGCTACGACCGGAGAACGGATGGAAGACGAAATCACGATAGAAATTGATGGCGTGCAGCACACCGCTTTGTACAGCGTGTTCAATGACACCTTAACGGTGTCGCTGCCTGACGGAAGCCAACGTTCCACGGAGCTTCGTGGGCTTAGCCCAGTCAGTGCCGCGAGGGTTCACCTGCGTGCTTACGTTGGCCGTGTTGCTGAACAGAAGAGGCAAGAGACCCTGTAGTTCTTGCTGATCTTCTGTTGTGAGGGCGCTTGCGGCGCCCCCGCAACATTACCTGGCGACTACCCAGGTAGTTTGTGGTTATCCAGTACTCGATTGACCGCTAACTCACCCAACATGATGACCCGTTGCAGCACCAGCATCGTTTGGCGTCGTGGGCCGTCCGTCAAATCGGTGAGGTCGCTGACCATCACGCTGGCGGATGCCAAGGATTCGCACGCCTCAACGAGCAACGTTTCGTCATCCACCGCTGCGTCGATGGTGAAGATCGTGCTGGGCTTACGGGGCTGTATCTGCGTTTTCGTTGCCCCGGGGTTGAGGTAGTGCTTGAGCGCGCGGTCTGCCGCCTCTTTCAACTTTTCGGGGTCGAGAGAGTCGCCGTAGAGTACCGAGTCGATATTCGGGGGGTTGGGAGTAACCTTGAACATATAACTAATTCCTCAAATGGGGCCGCAACCGTTCTCTACTAAAAGAAGGGTGGCGGCTGTGCGCAGGTTAGTAGACCGGTGGAATTAGCAAACCCGGCGCGCCCAAGGGCGCCCTGCGCACAACCACCATCAAGTGCAGGAATAGAATGACCTGACTGAATGGTACTTATGCACGTTACTAACACCGTCCGGGCTACTAAACCCGACCACTGATGGGAAGTGGCAGGTAAACGATAGAGGCCAGAGACAAAGCGCACAAGCCAGCGGATTCTGACGCATGCGTAAGTAAGGACGCAAGGTCTCGTAGCCTTTAGGGCGTAATGTGGAATGTATTTAAACGTGTCACGCTGGATATGTTTACGGCAATTAAACGAGTCGAGTTTTCGTCGTTATTTCTTGAAACTGTATTGCTGCAAATACAGTGTCTTATGGAACGCTCCGGCCTCATCGATATTAAACGAGATCCTGCCGTAGATAATACGCTGGCGCATACTTTGAGGAATTTACCTACATTTGCCCGCAGCAACGACGTGCTTTCTCGGCAGAGGGCTTTAGGTTGAAGGCAGTTGTCTTGGGCGACTGGCTTCGGCCTTCGACCGCTCTTGATGGGCTTTGAAGGATGCTGGCGGAGGGAGGCAGCTGTACGAGGTCTCCAGCAAAGAGGCCGACCTTGATGCAGTCGGCTGAACCCTCGCACAGCTACCATAAGTAGCCGGTTTGCTAAAAAGACGGCCACTGCACGCCGGAGTAGACCGGAGAACTGGGCATCACCAGAGCGCCTAGGGGCTCAGCGTACAGCGCCATCAAACATCGGGCGGAGCGACCTGTTCTTCATCAGAGGCACCTTAAGTACTACTGCAGGCCGCTCCGCTCGGTCACCGTGAGCGGTGACGGGGGATAAGATACCGGTGGACCTAAGGATACGCTGCCGGGGGATTCTGCAGTCTGTGTAGGCAACGGCTATCGGGGCTGTAGCCTCTCTGTAAATCTGGATATCCCGACGATCGCCTGGCGAAACAGCCGGCCGATTCGATCTGGAGTTATGTACGGTTGTCTGAACAAATCGTCTGCTTCGCAAGCCAATCCGTCAGTTACGCGCAGCGGTGATTCGCACCACGGTCTGCTATGCTGCAAGCACTTTCAGCTGCCACGAATCGCCTATAGGTCAACGATGCATCCTCTCTCAGAAGAAGCAGAATCACTGCAAGGAATTTTGATTTCGCAGGCCACTGGAGGTAATGAAAACGACATTGCATACCTGAAACTACGTCAGGTAATTATGGCCGACGTAACGCTCGCTACGATGGTTCCGCGATTCGTGCGGACATGCAGGAGTCTCAGTCAATTCTGGCAATTTATAAAAGGCAAATACGGAACCTATGCTGAACGTAGGGACTATATTTGGGAAGAGTTTCGCCCGCTACTCGACTATGTCGAAAGAGCTGGAACGTCCCCAGCGGACGATGTTGTCACGGGCGCTATTGAAAGGTTCGACTCAGAGCATGTGAGGGCGGCTTGGACCAAATCGTTGGAGCGACGAGCTATTGATCCTGAGGGCGCTATTACGATGGCCCGAACGCTTTTGGAATCAGTCTGCAAACACATCCTTGAAGCAGCTGGCCTGGAATATACGGACAGTCCAGATCTTAACAAGCTCTATCGTCAAACGGCAGAGTTGTTGAACCTTGCACCTTCTCAGCATACGGAGCAGGTTTTCAAACAGATATTAGGTGGCTGTACAGCCGTTGTTGAAGGACTTGGCGCGCTTCGAAATCGTCTAAGTGACTCACACGGCACGGGTAAGTCCGGTGTGAAACCGGCCCCGCGGCATGCGGAACTTGCCGTGAATCTTGCGGGCTCTCTCTCTTTGTACCTATTAGGAACCTGGGAAGCCCAATTGCCTAATCGGTCGTGAGGTGGTTGTGTGTCTTGTGGGCGAAAATTGCCGGTCAACGCGGGGAAAATTTAACTCTACATCTGGACAGTCATGAAAAAGCTAGGTACAGCCTTCGATACATCCTTGCTACCACAATACGCCATGTCTGCTGCATTTACGGAACGTTTCCTTATCGCTGCGCATAGAGAGAGTGTTCCAATTGAGCGCAGCCCTAACAGTGAAGGTGTAAAATTCGTCGATGCCAGTGAACTAGAGGTAGATCTTTTAACATACTTCACAGAGAACAAGGAAGCCTTCCGGGAGGAGTTTTCCAGCGAACTGAGAAACAGGCTTCCAGGGGATATTTTTACTTTGTTTTGTGAAGTCCTCGCCTTAGAGTGGTTTGACGGTATGAGCAAGCGCAAGGGCGGTCGGTGTCGGCGACTGAAGCGGTCAATCCATGATTATTTATGTGCACTGAATGGTAGTGATGCTAAAATTGTTCAGACAGATGAACTGCCCTTAGATGTAGCTCCACTGATCGACATTGAACATATCGCTGCCATTTTAACTGTCAACGATCAAATGATTTATCGCCATATTGAAGCATGGAAGCAAAGTCATCCAAACAGCGACATTATCAGTGATAGTGATGTTTTTCTTCGAAGGGGAATGTCGCTTAATGACAAGCTCAATGTTAGTGAGCCTTATCGTGAGAGGGATTTTATAAGCTCATATTCAATTGCTTTCAGTGCGCCAGAAAAATTCTCACAAATCAGGGATGAAACGCCAGTTCTTGTCAATGGAGAAATAACTCTATTTGCGGGTCGAATACTTTTTTTCTCTCCATTCATTCCCGGCATGGATGCTACCCAACTGGAGTTTGGGGTCATACCGTCTGTAATGCCTCAACCTATCAGCTATCAAGGATCTCATGGAGGTATTCACGAGTACATTATAGATCCAGCGCCATTCCATATATGAAGAAGGCTGGACGCTCAGCGGCGCCAGCCTGTCTATGTTAGATCAATACTTTTACAGGTGGCGCTTATACCGGATCTGAAACCGCCTTGTAGTATTCGTCTGTTAGCGCCTCATGCTCGTTGATTAAACTCCATAATCTCTCCCGAGCATCAAGGAGGCTGCCTTCTACGTCTTTGTTTTTCAATTTGATGGCAAGCCTCAGCACGGCATCAGCGTAAAGAAGCACTGCGTTAGTAGTCAAGTAATAAGCAAATGACGTTTTTTCGGCTTCAATGCTTTTAAAGATTTCTGGCTGGAGTTCTGGAGGCGTATGCTCAAAGAGCATATTATTATAAATATCCTCCGAAAAAGAATGCACTGAGTTGCAGGTTGGAGCATAGAGAATATGGTATAGACTTTCGAGCCCCACCGCTTTGAAGCGAGCACGTGCGTCCGACCACCCTTTGACTTTCGGATCTCGGAAAAGCGGAAGTAGGTCTTTGGCAAATTTTAGATTATCAAAAAAAGCTCTTGCTCGCTGTTCCGAGTTCTCGTCTTTAGTGAGCATGGCGAAATCGAGCCATTTTTCCGCCCTATCCCATGAGGAAGTCAAATAGCTTTTGAGAAGTGATTTGCCCCGCTTCGTATCAGTGTCTTCGTTGATGTACATTAGGTTTATAGTGTTTTCTAGGGCAATTCTGGACAGTGCTTCTACGGACGAATAAAGCTCGTTAGATAGCGAAAGAAGAAGACTACTATTGAGATCGGTTACGACATGTAGCAAGGTCTCGGTTTCAACCTTTAATATGAAAGGCAACGGATTATCGCGACCCACCTGTAGTTCATTAGCCCCTTTTATGATATTTTCGAGGCAGGAGTTAAGGGTAGGAAGATGTTTTTTGTGTTCGGAGTGTCGTGCTGAAAAGCGTTGCACGGACTTTATGAAATCTTCTGAGTTATCTTTTGACAATGACGTTAATCTCAATCTGTGCGATCTGGCCTGTCCTAATCGCTACCGATTTGTACTATATTGCTAACTCTCTAATTATTTCAACTACGAACATGTATTTATGTTTTAGCGCCCTATTGGGTAGGCGTTAAGCAACACCAAGATTCCGGTTAAATCTAGCAAGCTGATTCTCACCCCCCACCCGAAAAATATTCGCCAAATAATCCAACAACACCACCTCATCCCCATTGATCATCTGCCGCACGTAGGTCGCCGAAAACGGCGTCTCGTACTTCGTCGGATCTCGCGGCTTGTGCGTGCCCAACTGATACTCCTTCCCGGTAATGGTCATGGTCGTGACCAGCGGAATCTCATTCACCAGCCCGCCATTGTTGAACACCTGTACGTTTGAACGGCACTGCAACTGCACGCTCTTGAACGGCGTCACCAGCTTCTTGGCCGCCTCAAAGTACAAGCTGTTCCAAGTGATTTTCCCTTCCAGCTTGTCGATGCCATCCGGCAGCTCGATCAACCCGACCATGCCCAGCCCCTGGAAGTCGCTCATCACGGTTTTGATGGTGCCCAGGTCGATCTCCTCGCATTTGCCAAAGAAGCTGGTGCCATCGAGGTAGACGTTGGCATTGGAAATACGGTGTGCGCTAAAGCCTGCCATTTATGCAGCCCCCAAGTTGACCAGGTAGTCCCCGGTGATTTCGGTTTCAAAGGTGCCGCGCTCAAACGGCAGCGGTACGGTGAGTTTGTAGTTGAACAGTACGTGGCCCTGTTCCAGCTCGGTTTGTGGGTTGCGAGCCGGGTCGTACCAACATTCGCCGCCGAGTAAGGCGCCGTCGCCGATGAGTTTGCGCAGGAACAGGTTGACGCTTTCGGTGATGCTGGTGATCAGCGAAGTGGTGATGGGCTGGTCGACGAATTGCAATGCGCTGTAGCGGATGGATTCATCCACGACGTCTTTGGTGCGTCGCACGTTTTCGAAGTTGCGCATGTGGGTGACGGTCGGCCAAGCCGCGGTGCGGTTGCCCCATAGGCGTAGACCGCTGCCGAAGGAATTGAAGACGGTGGTGATGCCGTTTTCGTTGAGCAGGTTGACTTCGCTGTTCGAGTCATCGACCCGAGCAGTTAGCGGCCGCTCCAGGCCGATGACGCCGATCAGTTCCTGGTTGGAACTGCTCCACCAGTAGCCGTGGTCGTTGTCGACTTTGGCGCGCAGGCCGGCGGCGCGGATGGACAGCGGTTGCAAGCGTTCGCCGTGGGCGGGATCGCGGACTTTGATGTGCGGGTAGCACAACCGAACACGATCACTGCTGGTGTTGAAGTTAATGGCACCCGCTGGACCGCGCCCGGCCAATACCTGCTGCACGGTGGTGCCGATGGGCGCGTCGATGTAGGCGATGCCGCCGACCTGGCCGGCCGAGGCGCCCAGTTCGGCGGTCACTGCTTTCAAGGTGCTGAAGCCTGGGGCAATGAAAATTTTAGGAAAGAAGCCCAGTTGGTTATAGCTGTCTTGGAAGGCTTTCAGGCCGGTGCGCCGCCCGGCAGCGTTGACGGCGCCGATGATGTCCGTTGCGGTGACTTTGCTGGGATCGGCGTAGGTGTAGGCCACTTTGATCAGAGCGTTGGCGGCAATGTTGCCGGTCGGCAAGCGCCTGATGTGACCTGTGAGCCTGTCGGCTTTGTAGTCCACGCTTTCCAAGTAGGTGACCAACCCGTCGGCAGATTTTATTTGAAGCGTTTGCAGGGCGCCGTGTTCCAGTTGCAATTGATCGTTGGGGGCGAACTGTTTGTCTTGCTCGTCCACGGTGGTGCTGTGGAAGGCAGGATCGAGCACGTTGACGACCAGTACGGTGCCGGCGCTGAAGTCGAAGATGCCTTGCAGGGCTTCGGGGATGGAGAAGCCTGTCCTGTGCGGGCCGAACTGTGCGGCGTGGATGTCGTTAAGGCATAGGGTCAGTTCGTTGACGGGGCCAGTGGGCGCCGTGCCGATCACGGCGATGACGGCGGATTTGACCACTCGGATGGATCTGGGGCCGCGTTCGACTTCGGTGGTTTCGATGCCGTGTAGGTAGTTGGCAGGCATGGGTTATTCCTTCGCGGCGGATAATGTTTGTGCTGCCTTTACGGGTAAGCCCGTCGGCAGAGGGTTAACGGGTTGCGGATGCAGGTGTTTGAGGGCCAGCAAAACGCGGGTGTACTCGTGGTCGGCGGGCATGCTGACCGGTTGGCCTGGGTGCAGGAGGACTTCGAGGCGTTCGCCGGTTTTGCCGACGCGTAGAGAGGCGCAACTGGGTGGTCCGGCGTAGCGGTACGTGGTGAGTTTCATGGGTGCTCCTGGCATTGAGCTGAGGTCAGTCGTGGTCCGCTTTCGGGGACGAGGGTTTGCAGGTGTGTGGTGCGGGTGGTGAAGTCTTGGGCGTACTGCCAGACGCCGCTTTGGTGACCGATAAAGTGTTCTGCGACGGGGCGGCAGGCTTGGTCGGCGTGCGGTGGGCACCAGCCGGTGAGGCAGGTGCGGATGCGGTCAAGGTGACCGACGACGCCATCTTTGCCATTGAGTTGGCGGAATACCAATGTGAGGCGCAGCACCCAGTGACGTGCCTGGAAGCAGGCGTCGGTGCTTTCTGACTGGCCGAACGTGGATTTGCCGTAGGCGAGCAAAACGGCACCGCGGGGATGGTTGAGCCGGTATTGCAACGGGTTTTCAGGGAACAGCTCGATTATCAATTCGCTGCCAAGATCGGCTTGTAACCGGGCGAGCATGGCGTCGAGCAGTTGTTCGGTTGGAGTTTTGGCCGGCGTCATTAATAGCGGTCCCACTGTTGGGCGCCGAATTGTTGAGGACGTGCGCGCACGCGGACCTCGCCGGGCTCTGGCACGGCCTGGCCGGTGGGTGTGCCGAGGGTGATGACGCCGTCGCGGATGTTTTCCAGTAGTTGGAGGGTGTCTTTGCGGCTGTCTTTCACGGCGTCGGGCAAGGCGCCTTCGGGGCGGCGTTGGTAGAGCCAGTGGCGAGCCAGGTAGACGACGGCGTCGCGCAGGACGGTGGGCACCGGGTCGAGCGGCAGTTGATATCGGCCGCGCAGGTACCCGTCGACCAGTTCCTCGGCCTGGCGCACGCCGTCGACGATGACGCCTTCGTTGGGCTGGGTGGCGGCCGGGTCGTCGTTGGAGAGCTGGATAAGCGTCATCAGGGGGATAGCGTTGCCGAGGTCGGCACGGGTGCAGTAGCGCATGGCTCAACCCGCCTTCAGTTCAACGAGGGCTTCGGGGAACAGGCACATGGCCAAGGGGTTGGCCTGGGCTTCCAGGTCCCAGCCTTTGCCCATCTTGCGCGGCTCGGCTTTGCTGTAGAACGCCTGGCCCAGGGTGTTGACGGTTTCGTTGTAGTTGGCCGGGGCGTTGAACAGGCGGAACACGCCACGGGCGACGGGAAAGACCTGGGCGATGTCGGCCGGGATGAAGCGTTGGCCGCTGACGGTGACGTCGTATTCGATGTACTCGATGCCGCCAAAGGTGAAGCCTGAGCGCATGTCACCGCCGAGGCGGTCTTGGGCCGCCTGGTAGTGGGCGAAAGCTTCTTTGACTTTGGCGTGGTCGGTGAAGGCGTCGAACCAGTCTGGCCCACACAATGCGCGAAAGCCGGTGACCATGACGCCGCCGAGTTTGGATTCGGCGTGGCGCTTGGCGTCCAGACAGGCTTTGCGCACGTTGGTCTCGGGCTTGCTGAGGGGCACGGTGACCTTCTTCTGTTTGACGTCGAATTCATCAAACAGGTCGAACAGCACCGAGCCGTCGGCGTCCAGCAGTTGGCCGCGCAATGCGCCGACGCGCTGGAATTCGCGGGTGGCCTCGATGCTGTTTTTGAGTTCCTGCAGGTGGTCGTTGACGACGGTGACGACGGGCGCGGTGGCGCTTTCCTGGCCGAAGGCGGCGATGCCTTGTAGCTGGCTGGGCAGGATCGAACTGCTAACGGGCAGGTGCAGGGTTTCGAAGGTGCGGCGTTTGCGTTTGCGGCCTTCGAGCGGCGCGGGATCGTCGTTGCGTGAGGTGTTGGGCACCAGCACCAAGCGGCCTTCGCGCTCATCAATGATGACGCTGGTGCTGGTGACGCCTTTCTCGTCGAACAGGCCCATGGCGCCGACCTTGCCGGGGATGGCCGGGAGTTTGTTGATGGCGGCGGTGAGGTTGGCGACGCTGAACAGGTCTGGCAGGTTCATGGGGGGTTCCGGGTTAGAGGGTTGTGCGGGCGACGATGCCCAGGGCGTTGAGTTCGTCGAGGGCAACGGTTTGCTGGGCTTCGGTGATGCCGGCGGGCCAGATCAACTGCCCCAGGGCCAGGACGGCGCCGCGGGCGATGACTACGCCGGGTTGATCGCCGGTCGTGGCGTTTACGCGTTCGGCCAGGACGGCAGCGGCTTTTTTGGCGGCACCGCTGCCGGCGGGATCAAGGCGTTGGTATTTGCCAGCGACTTTGGCAAGCACCTGACCGAGTGGGTAGTCGGTGCCGGCGAGCAGCGTGACGTTGCTTTTGGTCCAGCCGGGGCTGACTTGGAGCAGCAGTAAATCGCCCAGGTCTTTGGGTTGGTTGAAGGTGGCCATGGGGATTCCTAGCGTTGGGCGCGGGCTGCGGCGTCGGCGAGTAGAGGGTTGGTGGGTGCGGCGTCGGTTAGGCCGGTGCGGGTCTTGGTGGCGACTTCGGTGAAGCTGATGGGGTTGGTCAGGTCGTTGAAGAGGGTTTTGAGGCCGACGCTTAACGGCTGGCGTTGGTCGCCTTCGCCGAATGCCAAGGGGACCGTGCCGGACTGCGCGGCGTCGAGGGCTGCGATGACGACTGGGGCGTGCAACGGCTTCATGCCGGCGGCGACCAGTTGTTCTGCGTAGGCGACGCTGGTTGCGTGAGTGGTTTGTTGTGCGGCGAGACGGGCTGCGTTGTCGCGTTGGGCGAGTTCGGCTTTTAGGCGGTGGTTCTCTGCTTCTAGTGCAGCGGTGGTTAGGTCAGTGGCCTGTGAACCGTCTTCGCTGAATTGAATGACGCCGGGCTCACTCTCGGCCAGCTCGATGGGCCGTAGGCCTTTGACGGCTGGCGGTTGGGCGCCGAGGAAGCCGACGTGCCGCAGGTAGTAGACGCCGGGCACGGGGTTGTTGGCTGCGGTTGGGTGGTAGAAGGACGCGGAGATTTTCTTGTAGCTGCCCTTGGCGATCTGCTCGGCGAAGGATGCGTCGATTTGTTGGGGTTCGGCGATGAGGCCGTGGGCGGTGGCGGACAGGGATTTGACCCAGCCGGCGGCCGGGGCGTCGTGTTGCGGGTGGCCGATGACCAGTGGGGCTTCGTGGAGGGTTGGGTTGTAGGCTGCGACGGTGGCGGCCAGGTCGGCTTCGGTGAAGTTGTAGGTGGTGCCGCATTGGGCGGTGTGGGTGCCGGGTTTGAAGATGTGGAGTTGGGTCATGGGGCTGCGCCGTTGGGAGATGGTGTGCGCAGTTTTGGGTGTTTGGTGGGGTTGGGCTTTTAATCAGATTTAAAGAGTTGGTGAGCCAATTCAGGTGAGTTTCTGGGTTTGAGCAAAACGTGTTGGATATGAAACTGGAAGATAATCTGAAGGTTGGGTTTGCGTACGATGGGAACTGGCTGGACTACGAGCAGAGCTGCTGATGGGCAATGCTGCTGGGAGGCTTTATAAAGCGTTTACGTTCGTTTTTTTGCTTTCCGATGAATAGGCATGAGCTAGGCCGTTTTTTCACCTGGCACGAGCGTTTGTGATCCATCTTTCGCGCTTCGTCAGAAGCGTGCCCCTAAGCAATAGAGGCCGCGTCCAAATCTGCATACTCTCCCAAGGGAAAACTGTTGTTTCATGGAGAGGCTAGCCAGCGAAGCCTGATATCGCGGAAGCCATTATTTGCAATATAAAGGCAGCCTGATGTGGCGCGTCACTATCCGGTAGCTGCTGGCTGCTTAAGGGGCAAAATCTAGCTATAAAGGCGCTTTCGACCAAAGTGAACGCCGCGCTCACAAATGAGGTGACTCACTGTATAGATCGCGAGTGCCTTGGACGCCCACAATGAATTCAAACCTCATCGAGATGTGACACTGCTATTGCTTGCGCGCGGAACCTTGACAGCAAGGACTGAGGTGCCGCGGAGCATCTACGGTGAGATGGCGGCTTCCGGATCACAGTGGAGGGGATGCCGCGGCTACCAACCCTTCTCATTTTGTAGCGGCTCAGGGGACGCAGATCAATTGCGTGTGGCTTGCTTAGCCTTCATTATGCTGCCGGAACACCAGCCTAGATAGAATTCATTAGGTATGACTAAAGAGCATATATAGATCATGGATAAGACATCGAAGGTTGGCGAGAGCAATGCACCCCCCCCGAATGATACTAACGGATGGGAAGTCGGCCCCCCACTTGGTAAAGGAGGAAATGGACAAGTATGGGAGGTTCAAAAGAATGGCACAGCGGGTGCTCTAAAACGTCTTTTCACTCATAAGAAATTTCCAGAACGGCACCTAAGATTTAGAGATGAAGTCGGCGCTATGCGAAAGTGTAGTGGCATCGCTGGGGTCTTACCAATCTATGATGAGGATCTAGACTGTTCACGTCCATGGTTTGTTATGGCTCGTGCGACACCGATCAGAGAAGCATTGGGCAATGAGTCAAGTCTTTACAATGTCGTTGTAGCTATGCATGGCATAGCGAATGTTTTAGCTCAATTGCATTCGTGTGGAGTGACGCATCGAGATATCAAGCCGGAAAATCTTTTTATATACAATAGTGTTTGGTCGGTTGGTGATTTTGGTCTTGCTACATTTGATGGAAAAGAGTCAAAAACACAGTCGGGTGAAAAAATTGGCCCAATACACTACATTGCGCCTGAAATGCTCAATGACGCTAAAGAATCTCGTGGAGAACCCGCAGATGTTTTTTCCTTAGCAAAGACACTTTGGGTTCTTGCTACCGGGCAAAGTTTTGCCCTTCCTGGGTCGTATTATTCGAAGTATGATGTGTTTCGCCTAGGTCAGTATATAAGTTCTGAGCGTACACGGCACATTGACATGCTGATTGAGGCTTGTACCGCGGTAATCCCAGAGTCACGCCCAAGCATGCAACATGTACTAAATGAGTTGTCGGCGTGGCTGAATCCATCCGTGGCGGAGATGACCAGTGTCATGAAGATTGATATCGGCGATTATGCAAATAAGCTAGACAATGTGCAAGCCGAGACAGAAGCAAAAAATGCTCGCGAGCAAGATGCATATAATAATAGAGTGATAGTTAAGCAAAGGATGGATCTGCTTTTCAAACCATTTTTAACGGAGTTGGGGGCTTCGCTAAAGCTACTCAAGTTCAAAAATGTAAGCGTATCATATGATCCTGAGGCGAAGGCAACAGCATCGATTGCTACCCCCGACGAGACCTCTCCGAGCTTTTCCGTTTCTTTATCCTCAAATGTTTCAGGATCAATTATAAAAATCAATGCGACAGTGTCTTTCACACGTGGGCCTTCATATTTCAGTAGGCTAAGAATTTGGGGGAAAGAGATCGACTTTATCGATGGATCTAGCGCAGAGGAGCCTAAAGTGGCTATGCTCCTTGAGTTTATGAGGAGTCAAATGTCTGTATGGGTCAATAGTGCCCTCGCGATAGCTTTTGGACCGAGCGAGCAATTAATCGATCACAGCTCCTTTAAAAAACGCATCAAGGTTCTAGATCAGCACGGTAACCCAATTCAGGACGCAGCTGTCGCAATCATAAGGTCTGACGGTTTGCATCAGTTTGAAACCACCAATGATCGTGGAGTTGTGTCGCCGAGTCACGGCCCGGCTAATCCATATATGGTTTTTGCCGCGCACGCTGAGTATAAAAGCAACACGTCAACCGTGATTGGTGATATTACCGAAATCACACTCGAACGAGCAGATAATTTTTGCTCTTGTCTTGCTAATACAGGTTGGTTTTCAATACCAAATATTGGGCATGGAATAGATTTCATAATAGACAAGAATAAAATGTATATTTACAGTTCAAAGGATGTATTGATCGATAATGGAGCTTCGCAGCCGGTCGGCATTGAAGTGGGGAGAACTATTCAGCTTCGCAATGCTTTAGGTCATGTGACCAACGTAACATTATCTGCGGTATGCGGAACCTGTATTCTTTTCGATATTGAAACTTTAATTTGAGGTTGTCATCTATTGGAGGTTGATGCTAGCTCTCAACCTGGTCTTTCGTGAAAAAATAAAGGAAGTGGCTAGCAGGTCATCCTAATATCTATTGCGGGACTGCTAAAGCCAATTATTAACGTGTATGTCTTGATATTTTTAGCTGATGGAGGCGTATGGGGGATAATCGGGTAAAAGAGCGAATAGGAATCAATAAGGTTTCCACTATTGTAGAGGGCCTTTGGGCGTGTGGTTGGCAAGAATACGCCTCGCAAAATGATGATGCTGTTGATGGTGTGATCATTATGAGACGCGGTGAAAAACGTCCTACGGATAGTGGTGGATTGGTTTTCGTTCAAGTTAAATGTGGGGGGAATGGCTATCGCAAGGATCAAGTCCAGTATCCCAACCATATTGGAGTTCAGTTAGGTAAGGAATATATTAGTAAGCATAAAAGTAGATGGGCAAGGTTGCCAGGGCCAAGCGTAGTAGTTTTTGTCGACGATACAATTTCTAAGGAGAGTCCACCGGCTTGGTGGGCCGACCTACGTGATGCAGCAACCTATTCACCCACAAACGAAGGGATGCTCCTAATACCAAAAACTCAGAAATTCGCTCACCATACGAAGGGAGATTTCAGGCGGTTGTGCGGGACGAGTCATATAGACCGCGAGCTGGAAAAGTTAAGTATATCCCGCAGCGAAGTATTTATTCCAACATTGGGTCGCAACGAGTCATTGAGAGACGATGCTTGGGAGTATTATAAGAGTTGGCGTTCTAATCTTCATGAAAGAACAAATCAAGTTCTTGGTGAGATTTTAGTGAATAGGGTCGGATGGAAGCATATAACTCGTCGAGGCCGCCATTCCGAACGAATTATTCAATCATGGTTACTTCTTGGTGCTGCCAAGAAAGCAATAATGGAGTCAAAAAAAATATATCAGCTTGGAAGAGCCAAAGAGAGAAAGTTTTCAGATGGGAATACCGAATTGACCGATTACTTAGGTATCAGAGTAAGTGTGTCATTTCCTTATCGCCATGAGAGTATAATTCAAGTGATACTGAAACGCAGTCGGTTACTAATGCCTGGCAACCTGAATCCTGAAAGACAAAAGATCTGGTTTTATTCTGTTTATGAGTTAAGGCGAGGTATATCTAATATCTAATTAGAGCAGCCGCCTACCATGACCGAGTGAGACTTGAGCGAAAAATCGGTTACGAGGTAGTCCGATACGCTATTACTCTACCAAGGGGCATGGGGCTAGCTGCACGTGCATGATAACCGTCTTGGAAATCGCACGCAATATTTGGCATGTGGTCTCGACGTCGGTGTCGAACGTAGAGTTTGGAGGCTAACCGAAGGTTGCAGCATAGACTATGATGTTAAGAGAAGCCCGCAAAGCTCCGAACACGCCATGGTGACGGCTAACGAATCGAGGTAAGGATGAATAAAAATGATACCCAACGCGGCTCAGCCGTGGTCAAAGCTCTTCAATCCGATTCGATAATGAGCGTAGGGAAGGATTTTTTGGAGGTTGGCGTAGACGCTTTGCTTGAATCTGGTGCTCTCAAAGATATTCCGATTGTTAACACCATAATCAATATAATTGGTGCAAAAAACTCCGTAAGAGATCAGTTACTCGCCGCCAAGCTTCTTCGTTTTCTCAGTCAGCTCTCCGATATTTCAAAAGAAGAGCGGGTAGCGATGGTAGAGAAGCTGAATGAGAATGATAAGTTTTCTGGAAGAGCGGGCGCTTCTGTAATTGAAATTTTGGACCGAATGGAGAGTGAGAGAAAACCTGAGTTGGCCGCGAAGTGCTTTGCTGCTTACGCTAAAGAAGAAATATCCTTCGAAGAACTTCGCCGCATCTTGTTTGCACTTGAACGAGTTCCTTCCTTTGATATAGAAAAAATCGGGCAGTTTGCGAAGGTGACGATTGCAGAAGCGGCGAAAATGGATGAGTCTCTTTTGCTCGCATTCGTAAATGCAGGCTTGGGCAAGAATAATGGTGGTTTCGATGGAGGCGCTGTTCTCCCAACGAGCCTTTGCAAGCTTTTCCTAAAAATTGGTCTCGTTTCATAAACTCTCAGCTACCATAGGCGTGCTGATGACATGGTTCCGATACTTACTCGTATATCGCAATCGCATGGAGGCCGGCTCTTCACGAACGGCTTGTTCTGGCGGGAGCACTCTTCACGCGCGACCGTTTTTATAAAAATTATGTACTCTGGTCATAATGATCTAATTGATTTGTACTGTTATCAACTGTCGTTAAATCGAATGCCTTCCCTTAATAATTTATCTCCGTCTACCGCAAACAAAAAAATCAATCGCACGTTAGGCTATACTCTCTCAAAGGAGAAGGAAGAATGTCAGGCTTTCGGCACCATTTCATTCCTAAATTCTTACAGAAAAGTTTTTCCAGTCGAACCACTAACACAGATGTTTATTGCTGGGTTTTCTCCAAAAACGCAAAAACATTTCAACCAAACATAAAAAACGTTGGAGTCGAGACTTTGTTTTACTCGACTTCGTCGGAAGCTGAGTTAGATGACAAAATATCCAAAGAGGAGGAAGGTAACTTTTCGCCACTGGTTGACCGGCTTCGCGCGAGCTCAATATGCGAAGAGGATACAGCAAAGATTTCCGCAATGTTAGCTCACTTTGAAATTCGAAGTCAGCACTTTCGATCCAATGCTAATATATTGATTTCAGAGTTAATAGATACGTTGCTTGAGACATTTTCAAACTTAAATTCCTTGCAGGACTTCCTAGGAAAAATTATATCTCCAAACTCGCCTGTATTTCAGAGAGCACTACTTGAGGCTGGAATATCGAAAAAGCTTTTCAAACAAATCACGGAGTCAAACCCAGCAGGGTTTAGGGAGCTTAAGGCTAGCATCGCTCGCGGAGTATCAAATACAATATATGAGCGACGAGATGCTATGCCTGCTTTGATTGCCAAGGCTATCAAAAATGCCCATATCAAAACACTCAATGAGTCCATTTCACCCCCCAAAAAAGCAAGCAGATACTCAAATTTAAAATATACCGTTCAGAGCTATTCTACAGACGATCTGCCGCTCGGAGACTCCATCATACTATTTCATGTTGCGGGCGATAGAAAGTTCAAGCCTTTTTTGGATAAATCCGACGAGCTAATAGCGGTAATTCTACCTTTGTCGCCCAGTCAATATTTAATAGGTTCAAGTTGTGAGTTGGACGTCGCGAAGTACTCGGATCTTGCAGTAGAGGTCGCGCGCTGCTCATTTGATTATTTTATTACAAATAAAAATGCAGAGCGCACTAAAGACTATCAATCTGAAATTGGCACCAATTCACACTGGCTCTCTGCACAAGATGTTCACAAAATATTCGCTGAGTCTCTTGATGAAATATTAGAGGGGTGTTAGAACTGGTTGCCTTTGGTTGCTGGTCCCTGAGATTTTCGGTGACTTACGGGTATGTGTACTAGGCAGTCGTCAGCTACGTTCACTTATCGTCAGTAGCTGTTCAGTTTTAGCTGTACACATTTTTCTACCAGCATTATCTGTGGCCTTGTTCTGAGCTTGAAGAGTTTTGACTATTGCTGTTGCTGTTGCTGTTGCTGTTGCTGAGAGTCTTTGCTGTCCTGAATCGTTTTCTTGATTTCAGCGACCTGCGCCTCTACTTTTTTAGCCGCATTCTCAGGCTCTATCTCTGCTTCAGTTGCGCAACGATTCGACGTATTCATAGACGCCCATACGATCAGCCGTCGCACTTGCAGCGTGGGCTCTTTGTCGCCGAGGAGTGTCTTTATCTCAACGTTGTAATCCGCGAGAATTTTACTAACGATACGTGCTCGATTTGAGCGGGCAGATACATTGTCACTTAAATCAGCTTGAATGCCATTGGTTGCTCCCGACAAGCCCGACCAAGCCTTTGCGGCAGATCCACCTGCAGTGATACCGAAGACACTCCCCGCCAAGACACCGAGAACCTTGACGCCTAACCGAGTATTCGAGTTGATGTTACCGCCGCTCTCGTAATAATTGCTGACCTGTCTGCAGTATGTGCCTGTCGCGAGCATCGCCGAGAACATATCGTTGTCGCTACAACTCGTCTTGCGACAATCGCTGAGAGGGACTCCATCGCTCTTTTGATCCCAAGGCCAAATCGGAGAAGGGTTCACTATGATCTTCGTCGTCTGGCCAGCTGTACCACCTGCGCAACCGCTCAGAATGCAGCTAAGCCCGATAAGCCCGATAACCATTTTCATCGATTTTCCTTAATCTGGAGGCGCAGTGTCATTTTGATACTAGTCGAGAAAGAACGAAGCGCAACGGCAATAAATCCTTTTTTGCCGCTGTCAGACGTGCAATGGACGGACACCTCCTAGGAACGTGCTGCTTCCTCCAGATGTACCAAAGCTAAGTCGAGAATGGCCCTTTTAGCTTCAGGCTGCAGGTGACCTTCAGTATCCATGGGTAAGTACGGCCGGCCCGGGATATCACCCCACAGCTGCGGGAAATCTGCCTGGTCACCACCGAACTGCATCATCGCCGCATAAGGTTTATTGCTACCCACCAGCGCCGAGCTATCGGTGACCTGGGTAGTGATTGACGCGGCCAGGCCGGCGGCGCTGACTTGCAGCATCTTGCCAGGCCAGTGGCCGTTGTGAGCTCGTCGTTCGGTGGTGGTATCAGAAAGCTCAGGCCACTGGGGACGGCCTTCCTGTTCGAAGTTTTCTTCGGTTTGGCTGGCGAGTTCGGCGGCCAGGCTGTGCATGAGTGGTGTGAGGTCTCCGATGGAGTGTTCCACTTTGCTTAGGGTTTGCTGCAGGTATTGGTGGTCTAGTTCGATGATGAACATAGGATGCCTTCCATTTTGGTTTGCGGTGGGTCAGGAAGTATTGGTGGGGCTGGGTTTGGGGCTGCTGTGCAGCCCAGCGGGAGCAAGCTCCCTCGCCACGGAGACGTGTGTTAATTCAGCTAGTGCCGGGGGCGTGATTGAAGCCTGGGTCGGTGCGGAATGTGATGGTGTGGCCTTGGGCGTTGGTGAGGCGGATGCCGGTGATGGTAGCGGTTCTGGTTTCTCCGGTGCGTTTATCGGTGCCACTCTCGACGGTTTCGGTGAAGGTTCTCCCATGGCTGGAGATGACGATGAGCCCGCGGCGTTTGACGGCAGCTTCGCTGAGGGCGACGACGCGGCAGCGGCAGTTAAAGCCGTTGGGCGGGAAGATGGTTGACCAGATGGGGTCGTCGTGGCGGAAGACTTGGCCGTGCATGGCTCGGTGGCTGCTGCGGGTTTTACCGTCGAGGACGGCGATGTACATCCAGTACGGGTGGGTCTCGGTGGTCTGTTCCATGGCGGTTTTGCGGCCGGCCATGTAGGCGCTTTGCAGGTTGGTTTGGTAGATGGTTTTTAGGCGACGTGGGCTACCGAGCTGGACGGTTTCGGCGCTGCCTTGGCTGTCGACGATGACTTGCTGACCCCACCAGCCTTGGGCTTGTAGGACTGGTTTCAGGTTGGCGGTGAATTGCTGAAGGGTTTGGCCCTGTTGGAGGGCGGTTTCCAGGGCGGCGCGAATGTCGCTGAGTAGGTCCAGGCGCATGGCTTTGGCGACGGTGAACGCGTGGTCGTGGGCCTGGTCGAGGATGTCTTGCCAATGCCAGGTGATGGCGTAGCCCTTGGCCTTTAGGTAGGCGATAGCGTTGGCGGGCTCGAGGCCGAAGATGACCTTGAGGTCCGCGGGGTTGAGCTGCTTTACGGGGCTGGCCATGTCAGTCTTCCCGGTCGGCGGTGGTGCTTAGGCGGCCCCAGGTGTCGGCCATGAACATCAGGTTGGCGAGGTTTTCAGTCAGTTGGTTTAAGGGCTCGGCCGGCAGGCTATTGATGGCTTGGTCGAGGGCGGCTTGGTCCGGCGCCGGGTGTTGTGTGGTTTCGGCGAATGACGGTTTGTCGCCCCGGGTCGGTGCTTGTTGTAGGTCACCGTCCTGCAGGTTGTAGGTGCGCTGCCAATAGGCGTTGGTGAACCTTACGCCGGACTCGGTCAGGGCCTTGTCGCGCTGGGCCAGGGACTTGTCGATTTCTTCTTGTTGCCACAGGGCATAGCGCGGCGCGGCGACGTCGGGGCCGAAGTTGAGGTCAACAACGTGGCGGATGCAGGCGTTGAGTGCGCTGGCGACGATGGCGGCGTCGCCGTCGCGGATGTCTTGGGTGACTTCGGCGCCGGCGGTGGCGCTGGCGTGGTTGGTGTCTTTTTCGGTGGTCTGGTTTTGCCCGAGCATGGCGACGTTGATTTCGCTGCGGCAGTATTCGAGCAGTTGGCGGTAGACGTCGGCGCTGCCGGCTTTGCCGGCCGCTTCGATGATTTGCACGCTGGCGTCGTCGGGGATGGCGGCGACGGCGTCTTGGACCATGGCTTCGAGGCTGTCGAGCAGCAGTTCTGTTTCGCCGTCGGTGGCGCCGCGTGGGTGTTGGCCGATGACCCAGGGGCTGCCGTACTTTTCGGTGAACTGTACCCAGAACTTGAGCCCGCCTTTCATGAAGGTGGCCGGCCAGAAGCACATGCTCAGGTCCGGGAAACCGTAGGGGTTGGCGTAGGTGGCGTCTTGCCGGGCGACGACAAAGCGTTGCGGGTCGCAGGGCTCGCCGTCTGGGCCGGCGTCTTTGGCGCGAAAGTGCAGCGCGTTGTTTTTGTCGTAGAAGAACCATTCCGCCGGTTTGCCGAGCAGGTCTTGTGGCACCCAATGCCTGCCCACGGGGCGCCAGAGGAGTTCGATGGGTTGGTAGCCGAATAACGGTGCGTCGAGCAGTTCGCGGATGATGCGGTCCAGGTCGAGGTCGGTGAGCCAGTCGGTGATGAAGCGTTCCACTTTGTTGGCGGTGTCTTCACGTTGCAGGCCTCGCTCCAGCGACAGCACGGCGGCTTTGCGGCGGCGGATGTTGCCGCCGACGAGGGCTGAGCTGCGCAGGTTGCGGTACACCGCCATGTCTTTGCCTTGGGCTTTGAGAATCGGGTCTGGGTTAGGTAAATGGCTGCCGAAGTCGCTGGCCTGGGCGCGGCCTCGGGTGGCGATGTGGCGGTTGAGGGAGCGGCTGCGTTGGGGCTCGGCAAAGTGGACGAATTCAGTGGGGCTGACCCATAGGCCTGTGTTGTTCATGCGTACCCCTGGGTGAGGTGTTGGCCTTGGCGTGGGCGGCGTGATTTGACGGTGACCGGGCCGCTGGCGACTTCCAGCGTGGCGAAGTTGGCGAGCGCACCGGCACCGGCGAAGTCGCCGTGGCGGTAGAGGTCGGGGTCTTTGAGGTCTTGTTTGCGGGCTTTGACGATCATGGGGATGCCGTCGACGGTTTCGATGGCGCGGATGTCTTGGTGCAGCGAGTCGTCTTTGGGCAGCGTGATTGTCGCGTCTTCGAACAGTTGCACGAATTTGGGCATCCACGCGCCGTACCAGGTCCGGGTGATTTTCACTTGTTGGATGCGGTTGTGGCCGAACGCGTCGGCGGTGTCTTCAGCGAGTGTTTCGCCGCTGCCGGTGGCGTCCAGGGCCGCGCCGACGAAACGCGGTAGTCTGCGCAGGATGTAGAACAGGATCTGCTGCTGTTGCCGGGTGGGCACTTTGTGCATCTCGACCACGAACGGCACGTCGCGATGCCGTGCTTGGTCAACGGACATCGGGCAGATGATGGAGAAGTCACGGTGCCGGGCGTAGTCCATGCCGAGGAAGTGGCGTTGCTCGGGGGCGAGCGGCTGTAGCAATCGCGACAGGTAGCGCTCGATCCAGTCGTTGACGTAGGCCTCGCGCCGGTAGACCGGCTGTTGGGTGAAATCATCGTCCAGGGCCAGGCGCAGAACGGTACGACCGGGGCGCATGGCGTCTTCAATCCAGACGCCAGGGATGCAAACGCCGTTGCCGTCGCGTGGGATGGCGTCGAGTTCTTCGCGCATTTGCGCTTTGCGCGGGCCGTAGGCGTTGCGGATTTGTTTGTACCAGGCTTCTTTTTCGTCAGCCGTGGCGACCTTGCCGGCCATGAAGCACACCCGTTCAAACAGGCCATTGGCGACGGCGTCGTCGAAGGTGGCGCGGAAGACTTGGGCGCTGCTGCCGTAGCGCTGGTCGCGGATGTCGCCGACCATTTGGTTGAAAGCGTTGGCTTTGCCGTTGTGGGTGCTGATGATGACGATGCGACCGCCCCAGATCAGCAGCGCTGTGGCGGCGTCGAGCACGGCCGCGACGTCGCGGTGAAACGCAGCTTCATCGATGATGACTTTGCCTTGTAGGCCGCGCACGCCCGCCGGGTTGCTGGAGAGCGCGACGATTTTGAAGCCCGAGGCGTAGCGGATGCGGTAGGCGTTGATGTGGCGGGTGTTGCCGGCGTCGTCTTGGTCCTGGAAGAGGAATTCTTCGATTTGGCTGACGCCCGACGCTTGGGCTTCGGCGATGACGCGGCTGAATTTGGCGCAGTAGCCGATGAATTCCAGGCCCTTTTCCTTGGTGTCGCCGATGTAGAAACAGTCCATGCCGCCAGCGATTTTTTGTGAGGCGGCGGTGATGACTGAGTCCAGTGCTTCGGCGAAGGTGATGCCGGTACGGCGGCCTTTTTCACAGAGTTTGATGTGGGCGTCGATGGCCAGCCATTGCGATTGGTGGGCCATTAGGATGCCTTCGCCCAGCGGGTCGTAGCCCTCGGGGATCTGGCGGACGCTGGGCGGCAGTTCGTCCCATTCGATGACGCGCAGTGTGCTGGCGGCGGCTTTCATGGTTTGACGCCGAGGAATTTCTGCCGCCAGAACTGGGCCTGGTCTTCGGTCATGCCTTGGGCTTTGACGGCGTTGTCGAGTTCGGCGGCTTGCTCTTGCAGCAGGCGTTCACGGGTGGCTTTTTCGATGGCCTGGCGTTCTTTGACGCTGAGGGTACGGGCTTCCATGGTGGCTTTGGCGGCGCGGGCCAGCGCGGAGACTTCAGCGACGGTGACGTCGTCTTTTTCGTGGGCGCCCATGGCGGCCTGGTAGGTCAGGGTTGAGATGGCTTCGACGAGTAAGGCGCCGGTTTTGTCGGTAGCGTCTTCACCGAAGGCGCCGACGAAGGCTTCGGCCATTTCGCGTTGCTGACGGGCTTTGTCGATGAGCTCGTCGAAGCCCAGCTTGAAGCGACCCAGGGCGCTGCGGCTGGGGGCTTTTTCGTCGGGGAAGCGCTTTTGGATGTCGGCGAGCATGTCGTCGAGGGTTAAGCAATCTTCACGCAGAAGCTTTTGAATGTAGGCCTTGACCCGCGGTGGCAGGCGATTGATGGAGGATTTGCCGGCCATGGTCAGGCCCCCGGGCGTTTGATGCCGGGCACGCGGGCGCGACCGGCGGCGATGTCTTGGCCGCGTTCGGTGAGGGTGGCGACCAGCACCGGGCCGATGTCGGCCAGGGTGACGGCGGCCTGTTCGGCGAGCCATTGCAGCTCGGTTTTGACCTGGTCGCGGCTGGCGGTGTGGCCGAAGTTGTCGAGGGCGGTGTTGAGGACGGAGCTGTTGGCGCGGTAGCCGGGCATTTCAACCAGCAGTCGCAAGATGACCAGGCGCATGTCGTGACGCAGGTAATCGGCATAGGGGGTCATGTTTTTTCTCGCAGCAGGTAGTCGTTGATGCGGTCGAGGGACCGGGCCAAGGGGCTGAGGGCGTCTTTGACGCCGGTGAGTTCGGCGCGGATGGCTTTCATGTCGCCCAACAGGTCGGTGACCGCTGATGGGTCTGGCAGGTGCCGGACGTGTTCCTCGAGGGCGACGATGCGGGTGCGCAGTTCAAGCAGTTCTCGAGCGCTGGCGGTGTGGCGGTTGGTGATCCAGGTGTAGAGGGCCAGTATGGTGAGGACCAGCCATTGCACGGTCTGGAAGCCGAAGTTGAGTTCATTGAGGTTCATTCAGCGCTCCGCAGGCTTAGTGCTGTGGTGGTCGGTCTGGCCCTTGTTTGATCAGGCGTGCGACGAACAGGAGGATGGCCAGTGCGCTGTTGAGGGTGGCGTAGGCCTTGGGGGGTAGCTGTGGCTGCCAGAGGGGCAATAGTTCCAGTTGGGCGAACCCTGCCAGGACGATGACCAAACCGATCTGGAGGCTGTAGAGCTTGTAGCCGTGGCGCCAATCGCTGATGAGCCTCATGCGGGCGCCCCTTTGAATTGGCCGTGGACAATGCCGCGCTCGATGCCGGCCAGTGATAGGCCATCGGCAATGATGGTGTCGCCGTACCAGCGGCCGCCTGGCAAGGGACCTGGACCGTTTTCGTGGCGGATGATGACGGTGACCAGGGCGCGCATGATGTCGAAGTCGTAGACGTCGACGCTGGCCGCATCGGGGTCGAGGCCCAGGGCGCGCGCGACGCTGATGATGTAGGCATCGGTGTTGTTTTCTGAGGGCGGCGCCCAGCGCTCGATGATTTCGCGCACGGTGTCGATGGGGCTGCCGTCGGCGGCGCGGCGTTTGTCTTGGTAGGTGATGAGGACACGGGCGATGGCGCGGATGCCCCAGCGTGGGTTGATGTATTGGACGTATTGGTTGTCGGTCTGGTCGGTGGACATGCCTTGCCAGCGGACGCCATGGGCGTGGCGGATGTTGCCGGGGTTGTAGTTGCGGATGCCGCGGGGGTGTTCGGGTCGCATGGGGTCGCCTCCTGTCGTGGCGCCCCTTGGGTTGGGGCGCTGGATGTGCTCAGGCCGCTATGGTGGGTGGCGTGGGCTGGAGGGGCTTTTAATCGGGTTTAGGGAGAGGGGGAGCCGGGCAATGCGGACGCCCGGGCTGCTGTCGATGATTTGTGTAGTGTTGGAACCGCATTCGGCGGAGGTCGGCCAGTGGGAATGGCTTACGCCTAAAGAGCGCTGTCAGGTTCCAGCGCCACGAAGGAGAAAAACGAGGCTACCCAGCGGTATATCTGCTTTCTGAATGTTACTCGCTAGGGTGAACGGATCGTGTAGGCGTTGCCTGCCTCCGCGAATACACATCAGATTCTGTAAGGTAGTTTCGATTCTGCCCCCCGCTGGCGTTTCAATAACGAGCGCTGCGCTCGAACGTACCGGGTGCGGAAAGTCATGCGGGATGCCGGGGGAAATTACGCAACCGACACCATTTATTTCAAAGATTTCTTCAACTTTGCAGATCAAATGCATGCAATGGAGACCTACGTGAGGGGGGATCACAATATGTAGGGAGTGATTCGGACGGAATGTGCAGCGCGAGAGCTGGCCCACATACCTAAGCTCTCGCTTGGTCACCGTGAGGTTTACACATTCAATATCGGAAAGATCGTCCATTCAAATCCCAAGCGAACCAAGAGCTGTCGTTACTCCACATGTATACACCTGCGCCTCACAATCTGTCAGTGATATTCCCACCCCACCCTTGGCTATCGTGCTTTCGGACACTGTCCGCTTTGGGTCGAGACTGTGTAAAAAGCATCCATCATGCTTCTATCTACAACGTTAAATCTGCCATATTGAATCAGTCACAGAGGCGTTTGTGGCTGGGCTCATCACAATTATCTTGTGAGGAAAGCAACGGAGGGTCTTCAACGTGTTCCCATTCCAAGTACCACTCGTATGTTTCGTTGTCAGCCTTGAATTCATGTTTAACAGTCCAGCCAAGCTCCACTAGCTTTTGAGCCCTGTGTGAGCCGTGCGCAGTAGTCATTCTCGGGGCTTTCATATTTCGGTCTCCTTTTTTCTGCGCCCTGGCTTTGGTAAACGCGTGTACTGCTCGAGTTTTTGTTTCGATGCGGGATCTCGATCCTCGCCATGCTGGGCGGGTTTCGCGATGCTTCGACAAGCTGGAATAGACCTTGGATAAAAGGCCCCCTATGACGTGCTCTTCACTGTGGTTCCAGCTCTGACCATAAAGGACTGCGTCCAATACCGACCATCAACGTTCCGTAGTCTTCAAACTTGCTGACATTTACTTCAGCCTGACTCTTCCACGTGGCTTCACATTCTTCGCACACCCAAAGTGAGATTTTTGTAGAGCGGACATGCATTGCTCGTATGTATCCTTGGTCGCATCTTTGGCATTTAACCAGCATGTTAATCATCCTTAACAGGACTTCGGTGCAGTCCAATCCTATCGGCTGTTCTTGGTCGGTAGTCGGCTACTACGTGATACTGAAAATCCGGGAGATCAGGGCCGTAGCTTTTTGACCGTCAGCCTCATAGAGGCCAGTCAGCAATGTCTGATCCGCGAGCTTATGAAGGTTGAAAAAATTGTAGAAAGCTTGACCAAGCCTCTGTTGTTGGAAGGCGTCTTGATTCCATTGGATCAGAAACTCATCGTAAGCAGCTTTCTCGATTTCCAATGCTGCAGAGCTTTCCATATGCACCTCCCGTGGCTATAAGTGCGTTCAGAGCGTACTCAGCCCGTTGGGCTGGTGCAAGGAATACGGCTGCTAACCCGAAGCGGTCATTGCCTGGATTTGAAGTTGACCGTCAATGAAGCCGTAATGCAGCATGGCATTGAACATGTGGCGGCTGTGCGGCCACTCTGTCGGATAGAAAGCTTATGAGTGATGCAAGCGTACCTTCGTACCTAACCGGAAGAAGCTCATGATCAGGGTGTTACCGAAGAATGAGCTCGAGAAGCTTTCGATTAAAGCTGGCGCAGAGGGTTTAACCCTGAGTGATCTTGCCGCCACTTGTGAGAAATTTGATGTTACACCGCAAGATGTGCTGAACGAGCTGTCCATTGCGGTTGCGGAAGGTTATCTACAGGGATCTTTGATCTATGATTTTTGCGACGACGTCATGAACGGGATCGTAAATGCCGTGGTTGAAGTGGGTATGACCAGCGAAATGCCTCAACCTGCTTTCTCACTTTACCAAGCGTTCGATCAAGGTGAGTGGAGCCGTAGTAGCGACCCGCCTGAGACTGACCCCAGTGAGAAATACACAAGGCCGGTGGTTTGCGAAATAATGCGAGCCCTTACAAATTGAGAGTTTTTCGTTCTTGGGTTGGACGCAGGCGTGGGTCGGCCAATAGCGGCCCATCAATTGCTTCGAATGCTACTCTCTGCGGCCTCTCAACTCAGCGCCGCTATCTACAACGTGAGACTGTATGAATAACCAACTCGCCATTTTAATCCGCGACTACCAAGCAAGCGTCGGCGCCGCTGTGGACATGATGCAGCGGTCCGGTATCCCACGGCCTCTGACCAATAGGGATTGGGTGGGAACTGACATTCCTCAGCGCGGAGAACTTGAAGGCGGAGTTCGTTACTTCAAGCACGGCTATGGCTGCGCGGTTAGCCTCCCCACGGGTACAGTAGACTTTGACTTTGGGGCTCATGGTGAGATCAGCGGCTTCGACGCATGGCGACTTGCTAGTTTTGCCAGCGACAGGCTGTCGGATTACGGTTTTGTTGATGAGGATGCAATCAAAGAGTGCTTCAAGGCAGAAGTGGCCGCCGGTTCTCTAGTGTATTCCGGGTACATCCTCTACTACTTAGCGGATGCCACCTGACAATCGCCCGCTCTATCCATGCAGTAATCTCAGTACAGGGCGCCTGTCTGGATCTGCCAATTTTGCTCACCTATCAGCGGCCAGTTTTGGTCGATTTATGTTGTCGTCACTCGACGCGTTGCTCTCAGCCGGTCATGGCTGTTAAGTACGCTGGTCAATCCGCCGTGTTTTGTCGATGGTAGGCGCTGCTGTTTCGACCGAGGGATTCGCGCTTTGCAGGCAGTCAGCTCGGTTGAGTATGTACTCATCCATGTGGCTTTGGATCGAGCCGGGTATCGGCTCAGTACCTCCTTGGCGAATGGCCGTCACGTGGGCCTGCCACCAGCTGTTGGCAAAGATTGCCGCCGAGGTGCACTTGCCCAGCGGTTGGAACACGGAGCGACCGAATTGCGCGTAGCTACCTTCCAGCAGTGATTTGAATCGTTGGCTGTGAGCGTTCAACTCATGGCGCTGGCCGGCCTTGAGTATTTGCATACCTTCGGCCATCGCGCTGTCCAGTTGCAACAGGTGTTGGGTTGCACTGCTCAGTGCCTGTGCACTGGGGCCGTTATACCGCGCTGTGGACGGTTGCGCTTCAGATGCGGCGCCTGGTGAGGGGGCGCTCGGTTCGGGTTTGTTCGGCAGGAACCCGTACATCATGAGACTTGCGATAACACACCAGCCGATTATCAGTGTGATTTTCTCGGCGGCTGGCCGATCCTTCCAAGGGGTGCTGTGTTTTCTCTCGGTCATTGAAACCTCCTTTTAAAGTGTCTTTGGTCGTCCCTGACCGTTTAATGCTGGCGGTTATCTGCCAGTGCTTTATCTGTGTGACCTCATGGTTGTGAGTGCAAAGAATCCCAGAGCACCTGTCAGGCCTAAGGCCAACGGTTTTAGCGTTTCAAGCGGATAGTCCATGACAAAAAAGCTGAGACCGGTAATGCCGACGCAGCAGACACCTGCTTTCAACACTTGGATATTGTGTCGCTTTTTGTGCGCCCAATCTTTTTCCTGCTCAGCGACTTCGTCGTGACGGTGCAGGTTGTAATGACAGTGCATGCACAACTGTGTGTAGCGCCATGTGCAGTGGCGGCATTGCGGGCATTCCCGAGCACGATCACCGCCTTCTGGCGGGGGCGCTTTGGCGGTCTTTATGTCAAAGGTTTGATGACCGAGGTTGATATGCCCCCGGTTGCCCTTGATCTTGATGGTGAGTTCGCGATTTTTTCCGTCCCTGGGGAGATTTTCGATTTCCTCAGATAGCCTGGCTGACAGATTGCTTACCAGGGCCTCGTCGTCTCTTCGCATAGAATTCCTTTGCTATTTAGCGATTTACTACCAACTTCAATATTCGCTCAACGCGTGGTTGATCAAATCCTTGATCGTCACCCAGCGCGTTGTAGACCTCTGCGGCCACTTCGGCCAATTTCTTTGCGGGCCAGCGCCGGCCGGCTTGTTTGGCGGCTGCTTCTAGCATTTCGATGATTCGGCCGAGCTTTTCGCTGTCGATGGACGCCCATGCGGCAGCGGACGGCGTGGCGGTGTTTTTTTGCCCGGTGACGATGAAGCTCAGGTCGGCACCGGCTTCGGCAATGGCGGCCAGGTAGTTAGCGTCGGGCACACGTTCGCCTGCTTCGTAGAGCATTTGCGTTTTTTTTGTCACGCCGGCCAGTGCCGCGAAGTCGGTCTGGTTGAGGCCAAGTCGTGTCCGCTCTGCGCGCAGCCGCTCACAAAAAGAAACCATTCGGTTGCCATAAAGCCTTTGAAAAGGAACCGATTGGTTCCATCATAAATTCACACCGTCCTACCACGAACGGCAACTTAATCGGCACCCCAGCGGTGCCCGCAGCCCCCGGAGTGAACCCATGGCGCTACGTACAGCAGATCAGGCCCGAGCGGAGCTCAAGGCCAAAGGTGTTTCGATTACCCAATGGGCAATCGCCAATCGTTTTTCACCCAACCTGGTGTTTGAGGTGTTGGGTGGACGCAAGAAATGTGTAAGGGGTCAGGCCCACGAGATCGCGATCAAACTGGGTCTTAAAGCCGGAGAAATTTGTACTGATCCGGCGACAGCCCTTGAGCTCAACCGTTTTGTGGCGTGAGGCTCGTGATGAAAAATCATATCGGCTATTCGGAATCTACCGTTTTAAAACCTACGTCGTGTGGGTGCGCAGGGCAAAAAAAGAGTTTTCCTACAAAAAACCCACCAATTCACACCTTTTTCGTTGTTTCCACTTTTTGCCTGAACCCATTGCCACTCAATGCCACCGGTATTGAGGGTGTCAATTTACCTGAAATGTCTGAGCCGGAGGCGAGGTTATGAATCGTTCGGTGTCGGCTGCTGCACGCGTGTTGCGTGCGCTGAAGGCGTTGAAGGGGCACACGGTGACGGGTTTGAGTAATACGGAGTTGGCGCAGCTGACGCAGGACAGTCCCTGCAATATCACGCGGGCCATGCAGACACTGATTGAGGAGGGTCTGGCGGTGAAGCTGGATAACGGCCGCTTTGCTCACTCGGTGGGTGTGTTGCAGATCGCACAGGCGCATGCCGAGCACATGGCCCGTTTGACGGAGCGTATGCAGGAAATCAATCAGCGTATTGCCGCTGGGTCGATCGTTTAAGGAGGTTGTATGGCACGGAGCAAGAGCATACCCGTGGAGGCGCTGGCGCTGCCTGTTTTGGATGGGGTGATGTTGACCGCTGATCAGAACGCGATGGCTGCGCTTCACGCCTCGCACAGTGAAGAGTGTGACACGGTGAATCAGTTGCTGGGGCAGGCACAAATGGCCGGCGTGTTTGAGGCGTTTTCCCGCACGGTGCGGACTTCGAAGTTGGCATTTGTGAAGGAGAAGAAGCTGTATCGAGGGCTGGCCGGGCGCAAAAGTCCGCACGGTGCGCAGGTGTTGAGCGGTACGTGGGAGGAGTTTTGCGGGCTGCTGGGGCGTTCGGTTGATCAGGTGGATCGGGATATCGCGAACCTGCGAGCCTTCGGTGAGGAGGCGCTGGATTCGATGTCGCGTATGGGGATCGGGTATCGCGAGTTGCGCCAGTATCGCCGTTTGCCGCAGGACCAGCAGGCGGCGCTGATTGAAGTGGCGAAAGCCGGGGACAAGGAGGCGTTTGTTGATCTTGCTGAGGAGATGATTGCCAAGCACACCCAGGAGAAGGATCTGTTAGGCCGGCGCCTTGATGAGATGAAGGCCGATTACACCGCGCAGAGCGAGGTGATGGCGAAGAAGACCGGCGAGCTGGATAAGGCTCGGCGGGAGTTGGAGGTGTCCCGTAAGCGAATCCAGGCGATGCCTGCGGATGAGGTGGCGAAGGCTTTGCGCGGGGAAGTGGCGGCGATCGCTTATGAGGCAGAGGCGAGTGTGTTGGGGCCATTGCGCGAGGGGTTTGCGAAGCTGGAGGCGTTGGCTGTCGGTGGTGAGGATCACCGTGTTTTTAAAGCCGGTTTGATTCGGCAATTGGAGATCACGCTGGGGTCGGTTCGCAGTGAGTTCAATTTGCCAGATCAGGCGGATGGCGTGGCCTGGATGACGCCTGCGGAGGCCTGATTGATGAATCCGGTACACATTGAGCAGTTGATGCAGGTCGCACAGCGCGCTGATGCGGCTGTGCATGGTGAGCGTACGGCTATTTACGAAGCTGGGGCGCTAGCGTTGGGGGTTTCGATTTCTACTCTGCAACGCCAGTTGAAGGCGGTGCGTTTGGCGAAGCCGCGAAAGCGGCGCAGCGATGCGGGTTGCAGTGCGTTGCCGCTTGAGGAAGCGCGGTTGATTTCGGCGGTGTTGTTGGAGTCCATCCGGGCGAACAATAAGCAATTGTCGACGATTGTGCGGGCCGTTGAGCGCTTGCGCAGCAATAACTTGGTGATGGCTGGCCGGGTGGACGAGGACACGGGGGAGTTTCGACCGTTGAGTCGCAGTGCGATTAGCCGGGCGTTGCGCGCTTACAAGTTGCATCCCGAGCAGTTGCTGCAGGACGCTCCGGCGGTGTCGTTGGCGAGTCAGCATCCCAATCATGTTTGGCAGATTGATGCTTCGATCTCGACGCAGTTTTATCTGGCCGATGACGGCGCTCGGGTGATGAGTAAGGCCGAGTTCTATGACGGTAAGCCCGCGAATCTGAAGAAGATCGAACGCCAGCGACTGTGGCGGTATGTGATCACGGACCATACGAGCGGCACGCTGTATGTCGAGTATGTGCTGGGGGCGGAATCAGCGGAGAACCTGTGCGCGGTGCTGATTAACGCAATGCAGAAACGCAGTGATTCAGACCCATTTCATGGGGTGCCCTGGGTGTTGATGACGGACCCAGGGGCGGCGATGACCAGTGGTATTTTTCGCAATCTTTGCCGTGTGTTGTCGATCGATTTGGTTATCAATCGGGTCGGTAATGCGCGGGCCAAGGGTCAGGTTGAACAGGCACACAACATTGTTGAGCGTGAGTTTGAAAGTGCTTTGAAGTTTCAGGCCGCCAGCAGTCTGGAGCAGATCAATACCTGGGCCGGCCAGTGGATGCGGTACTTCAATGCGACGTCGATTCATACCCGCACGCGGCGCACTCGGTATGGCGTATGGCAGTTGATTACGCAGGAGCAGTTGCGGCTGGCGCCCAGCGTTGAGGTGTGTCGTGAGTTGGCGGTGAGCACGCCGGAAAACCGCAAGGTGAGCAATTTGCTGCGGGTTTCGTTCCGGGGCTCGCAGTTTGATGTGAGTTCGGTGCCGGGGGTGATGGTGGGCGAACAGCTGCTGATCACTCGCAATTGTTGGCGGGATAAGGACTCGGCAATTGCGGTACTGGTGGGCGATGACGGGCGTGAGCGGTATCACGTGATTGAGCGCATTGGGGTGAATGCGTTTGGTTTTAGCGAGACCGCGGCGACTATCGGCGAAGCGTACAAGCGTCATGCCGAAACGCCGGCTCAGGTGTCGCGCAAGGTGTTGGAGCAAATTGCGACCGGCACGAGTAATCAGGCCGATACACAGGCCGTGCGTAAGACGAAGGCCGTGCCGTTTGGTGGGCTGATTGATCCGCATAAACATGTGAATGACACGGTGCTGCCGGCTTATCTGCCACGGCGCGGTACGAGTCTGAACGTCAATGTTCCCTCTGTTGAGATTGCCCCGCTGAGTCATGTTGAGGCGGCGAAACTTCTGCGTCCTCGGTTGGGCAATCTTTGGTCGGCTGAGACGTTTGGGTGGTTGCTGAGGCGTTTTCCAGAAGGTGTTCCTCAAGAGCAGATTGAGGCGGTTGAGGCTGAGTTGAAACGGCCTGTTGAAGTCATGCGCCACACCGTTGGAGGTGAGTGATGTTGAAGCTGAAAAGGATTTTGCAGGAGATGGGGCGACCTCAGGCGGCGTTGGCTCAGTCGCTGAGTTTGAGTAGCGCCACGGTTGCGCAGTTGCTGAACCACGGCCTTTGGCCGCGCAGTCTGGATGGTGAGGTTTTGCGGGGGCGCATTCGGGGATTCTTGACGGAGTCCGGTGCCAATGACGCCGCTATTGCTAATGCTTTTGATGAAGTGGACCCGCCGTGCGCCAACACGGCAGGTCCGGCCCTTGTGAAAGAGCCGTCCGGGGAGGACGAATTGATGTTACTGCCTAAACAAACGCTACAGCTAGCTACTCGTAAGGCGTTTGGCCTGTTTCGAGATCCGTTTGATGAGCTGCAGTGTGCTCAGGATATGTGGGTGAGCCCGGATATTCGTTATGTGCGCGAGGCGATGTATCAAACGGCGCGGCATGGTGGGTTTCTGGCGGTTGAGGGGGAATCGGGGGCCGGCAAAAGTACGCTCCGCCGAGACCTAGTGAACCGCATTGCCGAGAACAATGATCCGGTGATGGTCATTGAGCCGTATGTGTTGGCGTCCGAGGATAACGATGTTAGGGGCAAGTCGCTGAAGAGCACCCACATTGCCGAGTCGATGATGGCGGCTGTCGCGCCCTTATCTAAGCCCAAGAGCAGTCCCGAGGCGCGCTTCGCTCAGTTGCATAAAGCGTTGAAGGAGTCGCATGCAGCAGGGTATCGCCATTGTCTGGTGATTGAGGAAGCGCACAGTTTGCCGGTGCCGACGCTGAAACACCTTAAGCGCATTTTGGAGTTGGAGGTCGGGTTCACTAAGTTGGTGAGCGTGATCATGATTGGTCAGCCAGAGCTGGGGGTGAAGTTGAGTGAGCGTAACGCGGATGTGCGTGAGGTGGTGCAGCGTTGTGAACGGGTCACGTTGACGCCGGTTGAGCATTCGCGTCTGGAGGAGTTTTTGACGTTTCGATTTGATCGAGTGGGCAAGGTGCTTGGGGACGTCATCGATCAGGGTGCCATTGAGGCGATTGCGGCACGGCTGTCTCAGCCGACTCGCCATGGTGGGCGGGATGGGACCGTTTCTCTGCTTTATCCGTTGGCGATTGGCAATCTGATGGTTGCGGCGATGAATCTAGCTGTTCAACTGGGTGTGCCGAAGGTGACTGCCGATGTCGTTAAGGGGGTTTGAGATGGATTCTCTGAATTTGGCAGCGATAGCGGCACCGGTTCAACCGTTGAGCATTTTGACTGAGGCGTTTCCGGCGCAGTTATCCGCGTTCAATGAGTTAACGCGTGACATTCGTGATGCTGGGGTTTCGATCATGCTTCTGGTGCTTTTGGACAATAAGATTTTTATTGAACTGAGCAGCCTTGAGCGGTTTATGTGCCGCTTTGGTTCTCAACTGCGAGGGATTCGCTATTCGCCTGCGGGGCCATTGACCTGTAACACCGTGACCGTTCGAGGTGTTGATGTGGCTTGGTTTACGCCAGTGAAGGAGCAGGATCAATGAGCCTGGCCCTTGATGCTGCGGTGAAGGCTGTATGAATGACTTCCGAAGCAAGGGGCCGGAACTGCTGGTTGATCTGACTGAACACGTTGCGGGCGCGCTACGTGAGTTGGTTTCGATGGATGATGAGGCTGCCCGCCATGTGGCCAAGGAGGTCACCGATCGCATGGCGGCGCATTGGGGTGGGCAGAACGTCTATTTCCCAATGGGGCTGGCGGGCAAGCTGAGCCGGCGGGATCGGCAGATCTACGAGGAATTCAACGGCACCAATCAAAGCGACCTGGCACGCAAGTGGGGGGTATCGCTTCAGTGGATCTATAAGATCGTTAAGGCGGTTCGAAAGGACGAGATAGCGCGTCGCCAGGCCGATATGTTTGCCCCGCCAGTCGATGACTGAGCGGGGCGTTTTTTGTTGCACTGGTTGCAACGGTATTGCATAGGCTGTCCCAATTTGTGCCAGCCTATCCCGGAATAGACCGGATTTATCTCGCTTATGCGGTAGGATTTATCTCAACCCTGAACAACCAGAGCGGTTCTGTTGGTCGAAGCCGTACGTAACACTTAAGCCCGTACGGCCTCGCTTGCACTCAACTCGCGTCGTTTGGTTGACACACCAACCGACCTGGGTGCTGAACTCACTCCAAAGCAATTGTGCTTATGATTTTGAGCTCGGACGCCCTGGGATATGGCTCAGTATCGATTTGGAGAAGCCACCATCCACACATATATCCTGTCCCGTGATATATGCCGATAAGGGGCTGATGAGAAATTCGATCACGTTCGCGATATCCATGGGCTCACCGATCCTGGCCAGCGGAATGATTGCTTCCCGTGCTTTCTTTATCTGGGGGTCGGCATACATTTTTTCCGACATCGGCGTATGGGTCATTCCAGGGGACACTACGTTGACACGGATCCCGTCAGGAGCCCACTCCAGCGCGAGTGTCTGGGCCAGCATTGTCAAGGCTGCCTTGGTGGGGCTGTACGCGCCTGAGCCGGCATGCGGAATCTGGCCAGACATCGACGAGGTAAAGCACGCCGAGCCTCGGCTCTCGCGCAAATGCGGGTAGCTGGCTTTGGCAAGCAGCCATGCGCCGCGAAGATTGACGGAAAACATGTCGTCCCAGTCCGCAATGGACAAATCACAGATTGCGCCAGGGCTGGCAATGCCGGCATTCGCAACCAACGCGTCGAGCCCGCCGAACTCCGCCACTGCTGCTGCCACAAGTTGGCTTGGGACCTCAGGGTCGGCGAGATCCCCTAACAATGCGATGGCGATGCCGCCCATGGCCTCGATGGATCGAACGACTTCTTCCTGAGCGGCAGTGGGTGTGTGCCCGCATACCGCAATTTTCGGCTGCGAGCCTCGGGCGAGGGCCGCTTCCGCGATCCTCAGGCATGCAGACGCACCGATACCGCTACTACCGCCACTGACCAAAGCTCTCATCGGGCACTCCTTCTTATAGTTAGACATTGAGGTAAAAGAGGCTTGTAAAGTACGAAAATAGATTTCGCTTTGCAATCAAATTGACAATGGAATTTGATTCCGATATCGTTTTTTCGCAGTCAAATACCCTTGCCGCTAAGTGGCTGTCGCTATCCAGATTCATCCATCGTCGCGTTTTCCAGCTAGCGATAGTGGTCAGGTACAAAATCCATAATACGAATGGCCCGCTTCACTCCAGCGAATACTCAACTGAAAGGATGTTTCGATATGATCATCAGCACGTTTTCCTATCTGTGGTCATCCACGGCAATTGATGCGATTGCGCAGTTGGCCGAGCACGGGCATCGCGTGTTCGAGGTGCCCGTCAGCTCGCCACATTGCTGGCCAGTAGAGCTCTCGACCGCAGACCGTTCCGCCGCAAGGGCGCGTCTTCATGGATACGGTGCGAAGATCAGGTCCCTCAACGCTGGTGGCTATGACCTCAATCTGGCCAGTCCCGCCGCGAATATGCGTCAGAAGAGCATCGAGCACATCAAGTCGGTCATTGACTTGGCTGCCGCTTGGGATACCCAGGAGGTGGTGATATCCCCCGGCACCAGGCGCCCAATGATTTCCCCGCCGCTCGAGAAGACCTATGAGTGGATGTACGAAAGCCTGGCAGCCCTGATTCCGCTGGCGAAACAGGCCGGCGTGCGCTTACTGCTGGAAAACACCCCGTATTGCTTTACCCCCACCATGCCGGAACTGGCAAAGGTTGTAGGCACCCTCAACGACGATGTGGTCCGGGTCGTCTACGACATCGCCAATGCCGCTTACATCGGTGAAGATCCGGTGGCGAGTCTGCTGGCCTATCACGCCAGCATCGACTTTGTGCATGTGTCCGATACGGGTACGGACGTGTGGGGGCATGATCCAGTCGGCACCGGTGTAGTGGACTTTATCGGGTTGGGCGAGGCCGTTCACGCGACCTGCGGCATTGAAAACTGCGTACTGGAAATCATCCGTGAAGAAAATGCTTTGTATGAGCTGAACAAGGGTGTGCAGGATCTGCGTGCCAAGGGCTGGAAAATTCCGTAATCGTCCACCGGTCGCTTGTCGTTATCGTCTGCGACCGGGTAGTTCAAGTCGCCTTGAGGCCCGCAACGGGCCCAGGTGACAGCGTTTTCATCAGCAATCCATGTGCGCGATCATGGGGGCGCGCGCGGGCTTCGGCGTGCTGGAGCCAGTCATGATCGCGACGGTGTGCGTGGTACTACCGCAGTGGTAGCGAATCCTCGCCACTGACCGAAGACCAGAGCGACCAGCATTCGCCTACCCTGATTGCCGAGCGCTTCAAGTGCTCGATATGAGCGCTCAGGGTTTCCTCCCGCATGCGTGCGATGGGACCGGCGACGCTCAGGGTGGCCACCGGGCCGGAGTTGTCTGGCCGCGAAGTATCGAATACAGCGACCGCCACGACACACACACCCACTTCACCTTCTTCTCGAACCACCGCGTGTCCGTCTTTGCGAATCTGAGCGATGTCATCAAAGATGTCGCGAATCGAAACGCGCGCATTGGGCCCCGCGTAGTCTCGGCTGTTTTCGATGTCCCAGGCGGCGAGAATTCGCATGGCGCGCTCATCGCGCATAGTGGAAAGCCAGACTTTGCCCGCCGCGGTTGTGTGGGGAATGATTTTCTCATCCAGGGCTCGGCGGTACTGAAGCCCCCTGGTGTTTTGCGTGGCTTGCAGCACCCAGCTCAGGTGATCTTCTGCAACTGCCGCCAACCGGACGTGCTCGCCGGTTTCGCTGGCCAGTTCGTTGAGCAAGGGTTGCATGATCCTGGCGAAGCCCGTTTCAGAGATGAAGTTCACGCCCATGCTGGGGATTTTCAGCGTCAGGCGGTAATGATCCTGTTCGTCCTGGTAAACGTAGCCTCTTTCTCGTAGCGCGCTCAATATGCGGTGGGCCGTGGCCATGGCAACTTGGGTTCGCTCGCCGATTTCAGACAGGGCGAGACCGTCGGGGTGCGACAGCAGCAGTTCCAAGGTGTTGAAGTAGCGGCCAATGTGTGACAATTTTTAATTCCTCTTTTTGCCAGCAATGGCCAGCCAACGTCGTGTCAGGGGTACTGGAGTGTGATGGGAATGCCGCCGAGGCGGTCTGACTCATAGGCCGCTTCGATGATGCCCATGACGTGATGCATGGTTGCAAGCCCGGCACCGGTATACGCTGTCTCACGGCCTGGGGTGAGGACATCGGTTACGAAGTTGTCGTAATACACGTCAGAGTTCAGGCTCAAGGCCAGGTCACTTGCCTCTCCAGCCGCGTCGATCAGCCGCAAGCCGTCCGGGGTCGAACGCACGTAGAACTGATCGGTTGACAATGAAAACGAGTACTCCCGTTGCTCGGGCGTGTTAGCCGGGTAATTGTAGCCAGTTTCGATGGTGCAGATGCAGCCGCTCTCGGTCACCAGGGTCATCATTGAAGCGATCTCTACGGCTGCCAGTTGCGGGTCGCGATGCATGACAGCGGACACGCTGCATATGCGCTCTCCAGACATTTGCTGCGCCAGATCGACGAAATGAGGAGCAAGGTTGATCGTGCATCCGCCGCCCGAGCGTTTCGGGTCAAGCATCCAGGCGCAACTGTTCGTCAAGTAGCGTCCGGGCGGGCCGGCGTTGAATCGAAACGACTGGCTTCTCCATTTGGCACCACTCTGCAATGCCGCATGCTTGACGCGGTTCAGTAATTCACTGTGCCTCCAGACCAACGGCACCGCCGCGAACACGCCGGCGGTTTCGGCGCGTTGGTGCAGGTCCAGTACTTCATCCTGGGTAAGCCCGCAGGGCTTTTCCATCGCGAACGGAATGTTGCGCTCGACCAATGCCTTGCCCATGGCATACAACTCGTCATGCGGACCAAAAGCGAAGGCGAAATCAGCCTCTTCGTTATCGAGCAGGGTTTGCCAATGATCGTAGCGTCGCGCTCCGAAGCGCTGGGCGAGGGCAGGACCACGGGACCCGGTGGCGTCGGATACCGCCGTGACGGTCACATCAGGCAGGCGCTCAAGAGCATCAAGGTAGAGCGGAGTGTGCCAGTGGCTTACTTCCAGAAGAACGACTTTCAAACATTCATTCCTTATAAACAAGTCATGTTTGACGAACTTGTCAGTGCCCTCGGGTGCGGATCAAGCCCGAACATAATAGCGCGCAAGCCACGTTTCCGAGGCTCCACCGTAGGCTAGCACGACATTATTATGAACGGAAGTTAGTTTCGTTTTGCTGAAAATCGGCGTGTGGTGTCCGAGCTGAGGAGCAATTTCAACATGCGCACGAAGATGTGCACATGCCGGGGCAGTGCACATCGTTAACCGTTTCGGTTCGGGGGGGGGGTTATGAAGAGGTGGCGCAGGGTAATAGGGCGTTTGTACGGGCCCTTTATAATTCGGCCGTGTAGCGACGCTCGATATCTTCGAAACCTAGAAAACTCAATGCCAGCAGGGCTTGACCTACGTGCATAGGCTGGCCATCGAGGGTTTGGCAGCCGCGCGATTGCGCCTCAAGCAGCAAGGCTGTCGGCTCGGACCTTGTGATGATATCGACCACCACCGTCGCTGGGTCCAGCCGCGTTGCGTCTATAGGCATTGGATCATCAGGGTTCATGCCGAGTGGGGTAGCATTGATCACGATGTCATGACCTGCTGGGTCAGCTGGGCCTGTATACACAGCACACGGACCCTCTTTGGCAACTCGGTGTACAAGGTCCGAGGCGCGGTGCGGATCCAGGTCTGAAATGACCAATGATCGTGCGCCAGCAGCGGCAACGGCGAACGCGATTGCCCGTCCCGAGCCGCCAGCTCCTATAAGCAGAACAGATTTCCCCACCAGGGAAACTCCGTGGCGCTGCATGCCAGCTACGCAGCCCAGTCCGTCGAATACGGCGCCCACCCAGCGCCCGTCATTGTCACAACGAACGACGTTGATTGCGCCGATCTGGCGCGCAGTAGGGTGGAGCTCATCCACGATGTCCAGCATGCTCTGCTTGTGCGGCATGGTGACCAGAAGTCCAGCGAGGTTGCGCACGGCTCGCACGCCTTTGACAAACTCAGCCAGGTCCCCCGTACCTATCTCCAATGGAATGCAGACGGCGTCAGCCTGGGCTTCGGCGAACAGCTTGTTCAACAGCATTGGAGACTTGGCGCTCTTGAGTGGATCGCCTATCAATCCATATATACGCGTAGTGCCTGTGATGCGTGGATGCATGTCAACCTACTTGTCGTTGGCTATTGCACGCCAGTTGCCGGTATGCAGATATCGAAATCCACCCCTGACAGGGCGCGCGTATTCACTGCCGTGCTGCTCGAAGCGCAGTGCAAAAACCGAGCAGCATGGCGGTGGTGAAGGGGCGGCCGTCAGGAGCGCATCACTGGCGCTGCTTTTTTAAACGCTTGATTGGAGGCAGTGGCGTTCAACTTGGGATCGGATTTTTCCCGCACCTGTTCGTATTCCTCCTCTGACATAGGGACAGCATCAGGGTCACCGAGGTCCTTCAGGCGAATCCGGAAGGTTTCCCGGGTAGTAATAGCGGCGATAGCGGAGATTACACAGATGCCAAAAGTCAGTGCCCCAATTTTCAGAGGGATATTGTCGCTACCGGGAGGCGCAACGGATACGAAAAGGGCCGGTAGAAACGCGGTGCAGGCCACGCCTATGTTTTGCCCAATGGCCATGCCGGTAACTCGTACCCGTGTACGGAACAGTTCCGGGAACAGACTCGGGAACACACCATTAAAGCCTTGGTAAGCCACGCCCCACATCAGCAGCGATAGAACCAGCGAAAGCCACATATTGTGAATGCTGATTGCGTAGAGGTAGCCAAATGACAATATGCCGCCGCACAGAACGCCAACGATCACCGGAGGCTTGCGTCCAATTTTATCGGAGAGTTTACCAACGAAGGGGATAAGTATGACTGCGCATATATTGCCTAGCACCGGTATCCACATGAATAAGCCGGAAGGAAATCCAATGCCGTAGGCGGGTTGCACTGCATAGGTCGCACCGAATACAGAGGCGACGATCGCGAGGACCGCAGAGAGCGCCATGCAGATGACGCGTAGCAGATCGCCCCAACTCTGCGTGAGCACTTCGATCACAGGGAGCTTACGGGGCTCGGTCTGTGTCTGCGCCTCAGTGAAGACCGGAGCCTCATGGACCTGGCGGCGGATGATCCACCCTATGACGAGCACCACTGCACTGAGCAAGAATGGAATCCGCCAGCCCCACGAAGCAAACTGATCGGCTGGCATGAACTGGGCAAGAGGCAGGAAAACCGCAGCGGCTAGCAGTTGCCCGGCTTGGACGCCTTGAAGGGTAAAACTTGCGAAGTAACCGCGACGCCCATCAGGCGCATGTTCCAGGGTCATGGAACTTGCACAAGACACTTCACCCGCGACCGCAAAACCTTGAATCAGGCGCAACAGTATCAATAGGGCAGGTGCCCAGATACCAATCTGTGCATAGGTAGGAAGCAGACCGATGCACATCGTCGACGCGCCCATCATGAACATGCAGTAGACGAGCACCGTCTTGCGTCCATGACGGTCGCCCATGTGCCCTAAGACCACAGCGCCCAGCGGCCGGGCGATATAACCAACGCCGAAGCTGGCCAGCGAAATGATAATCCCAACCGTTGGGTTGTCTGACGGAAAAAACAGCTGTGGGAAAAGTAGCGCTGCCGCAGTGGCATAGATAAAAAAGTCGTAGTACTCCAGCGCCGAGCCTATCCAGCCGCTCGCTGCGGCCTTTTTTGACTGACGCTTGGAGTGTGGATCGCCTTGAATGCTTTGGCTCATGACATGTCTCCGGATTCTCGATTGTTGTTATTGTAACGTCGTTCCATCAGTAATTCTGTTACCAGTTTCGCCGCCTTGTCAAGGGAGTCCTTTGCCCGATCAAGGCATGGCGCTGGTTATCCGCAGGGTGCGTCGCCACGCCGAACGAGCACGCCGAAGCCCGCTCATGCAATAGAGCGAATGGTTGTTAGGAGGATGAACTACAAGCGATCTCTCGAGAGACGACCGTCGACGAGCCTAGAAATGTTCAACGGATTCGCGTTCTTGAGTGCATCGGGAAGTAATGCGTCGGGGTAGTTCTGGAAGCAGACTGGCCTCAGGAAGCGGTCGATGGCCAAGGTGCCGACCGAAGTGCCGCGGCTATCGGAGGTGGCAGGATAAGGGCCGCCGTGCACCATTGAATCGCAGACCTCGACACCCGTTGGGTAACCATTGATGAGGATGCGACCAACCTTCATCTCCAACAAAGCAGCCAGCTCTGCGAATTGCGTAAGGTCTTCCGGCTCGCCAATCAAGGTTGCGGTCAATTGCCCGTGAAGGGCATTGATTGCCGCTTTGAGTTGGACCTGGTCAGCGACCTCGATGAAGATGGACGTGGGGCCGAAGATTTCTTCTTGAAGAACCTTGTCGCCGTTCAGCAGCAACGCAACGTCGGCCTTGAACAGCTGTGGCTGGGCCTGATGTCCCCGCTGGTCGCTGCCAGCCAGGTGCACGATGCCGGGATGCGCGTGCAGGTTCTGCAAGCCAGCCGCGTAGCTGCGCAGGGTGCCAGCATTGAGCATTGTCTGTGCCGGCTGGTCGTTGATCAACGCTGTCACTCGGTCCTGAAAAGCAGTGAACGCATCCGAGCGAATGCCCACTACCAGGCCGGGATTGGTGCAAAACTGCCCACAACCTTGAACCACCGAAGCGGCAAGATCGTGAGCGACACTGTCGGCTCGACGCGAGAGTGCCTCGGGCAGGATCACGACCGGGTTGATGCTCGACATCTCGGCGAAGACTGGAATGGGTTCGGGGCGAGCGGCGGCCATATCGCACAATGCTCGACCGCCTTTGAGCGAACCAGTAAAACCCACGCCCTTGATGAGCGGGTGTTTTACCAAGGCTTCGCCTACGCCACTGCCATAAATCATGTTGAAGACGCCGGCGGGCATGCCACTGCGCTCGGCCGCCCGGATAATTGCGTTGGCGACCTGTTCAGCAGTCGCCATGTGGCCGCTGTGGGCTTTGAATACTACCGGACAACCCGCCGCGAGCGCGGAGGCGGTATCGCCGCCGGCCGTGGAGAAAGCCAACGGAAAATTGCTTGCCCCAAACACAGCGACCGGACCGATTGCGGTGCGGTACTGGCGCAGGTCAACGCGTGGCAACGGCTTGCGAAGGGGTAACGCCTGGTCGATGCGAGCCCCATAGAAGTCACCACGCCGCAGTACGTTTGCAAACAAGCGCATTTGACCGCTGGTACGTGCGCGTTCGCCCTGGATGCGAGCGACAGGCAGTGCTGTTTCACGGCAAACCAGCGCAATGAACTCATCGTCCAAAGCCTCTAGCTCTTGCGCAATGGCATCGAGAAATTCAGCCCGTTTGTTCGCGCTCAGGGTGCGGTAACTGGAAAAAGCATTGTAGGCCGCATGAGCCGCGTCTTCGATTTCTTGCGCAGTCGCCTGGTGGAACGCATAGGGCAGGGGTTCCCCCGTGCTGGCATCCATGCTCTTGACGATGATGGTGCCGACTGCGCTGCGCTGACCGCCGATAAAATTCTGGCCGGTGATGAAGGACATGGTTGTCTCCAGGTTGAATGTGCATGTGATAGAAGGGCAAGGCGTTCCCAGGATTGAAAATCAGGTGACGGCGCCGATCTGCCAAGGCACGAACTCGTTTTGTCCGTATCCGTGTTGTTCGCTCATGCTGCGTTCGCCCGAGGCAATGCGCAGCATGGTTTCAAAGATCGCTGCGCCGCACGCCTCGATGGTCAACGTGTCTTCGGCTATTTCGCCGCAGTTGATGTCCATGTCTTCTCGTTGACGCGCCCATAAGGCGCTATTGGTCGCCAGCTTGATTGACGGGGCAGGGGCACAGCCATAGGCCGATCCGCGCCCGGTGGTAAACGCAATCAGGTTCGCGCCACCGGCGACCTGACCGGTTGCCGAGACCGGGTCATAGCCAGGGGTGTCCATGAAAACCAGCCCGTTGGCCGTGACGGTCTGGGCATATTCGTAGACGTCCATCAGATTGCTCGAACCTGCCTTTGCCACCGCGCCCAGTGATTTTTCCAGGATGGTGGTCAAGCCGCCGGCCTTGTTGCCGGCAGAAGGGTTGTTGTTCAACTCGGCTCCCATACGCTCGCAGTAGCGTTCCCACCAATGAATGCGAGCGATGAGTTTTTCGCCGACTTCACGGCTGACAGCCCGCCGCGTCAGCAAGTGTTCAGCACCGTATATTTCTGGGGTTTCGGAGAGAATCGCGGTACCGCCGCAGGCGACCAGGCGATCCACCGCGTTGCCCAGCGCCGGGTTGGCAGTAATGCCGGAGTAGCCATCCGAGCCACCGCACTGAAGCCCGACGGTCAGATGACGAGCGCTGACCGGTTCACGCTGAATTTTGTTGGCCTCGCCAAGCAATTGCTTCACGTGGTCAATGCCACGGGCGATGGCCTTGGATGTACCGCCACTGTCCTGGATGTTGAACGTGCGCAGGGTATTGCTGCGGGTGAGTCCTTGCGTTGTGAGTAATGAGTCGATTTGGTTCGTCTCGCAGCCCAACCCGATCACCAGCACGGCGGCAAAGTTGGCGTGGGTCGCATAGCCGGCCAATGTCCGGCGCAACATGCTTAAACCGTCGCCCGCAGGGTCGACGGCGCAGCCGGCGGAATGCGTCAGCGCCACGACACCGTCGACGTTTGGATACGCTTGCAGCGCAGCGGGATTGATGTCCCGACGAAAATGATCGGCGATGGCCCGGGCGACTGTGGCAGAGCAATTCACGGACGTAAGAATGCCGATGTAGTTACGCGTCGCGACGCGTCCGTCCGGGCGTACGATACCCATGAACGAGGGGGCTTCACTGGGCGTGACGTTGGGCTTCGCATCGACGCTGAAAGCATAGTCTCGAGCGAATTCCCCCATGGCCAGGTTGTGCACATGGATATGCTCGCCTGCTTCTATGTCGACAACAGCAAAACCAATGATTTGTCCATAGCGCCTCACCGGTTGACCGGCTTCGATACGTCGGGAAGCCACTTTATGGCCCGGCACGATCGCTTGCCGGATGGTCACGCCTTCCTGTTCAAGGATTTCGCCAGCGAGTAGCGGTCGGCGTGCGATCAGCACATCGTCCAGCGGGTTCAAGCGCAGCACAGCTGCTGCGCCGGTTTTCATGATCAGTTCCATCGCATCCTCACGGGCTGCTGGGGGGGTGGGCGGTCGCTAATAGCGCCGCACTTTTGTGCCGGCACTATAGGATTCATGGAAATGGCTGCCTAATGAGAGCTTTCGATTGCTCGATAACTTTGCCTCATCGACTTTTTCTGAAATGGCTGCGGTGCCTCTTCTCTGTAGCCGTTTGCCGCTGTTTGGCGAACGCCAGCAAGGTCGCAATAAACGTCCGTGCCGGCTCTGACAGCGGCTCATCCTTGCGAGTGATTACCCCGTAATCCTGGGATTCAACTTTGAAGGGCGTGTTGAGGATTTGAAGCTGCCCGTTTTGCAGCTGTGACTGGACCATGGACTCGGGGAGCATGGCGAGCATTGGCCCGGACTGAAGCAACTGCAGGAAGGTCTGCATCGAAATGGTCTCCACCGTGTTGGCCGGCGGGGCGATCTTGAACGTCCTGAAAGCGCGCTCCATGCGTTGTCGGATCGGCGTATTGAAGGGGTACATGACCCATGGCCATTCACTGAGTGCTTCAGTGGGGACTTCTTCAAGCCGGCACAGAGGGTGTGTGCTGTTCACGACAAGACAAAAGGGTTCGGGTCCCAGCGACGTAAATTCGAACGGCTGACAATCCTCATCCGTGAAGCGCGCGATGATCAAATCGAGTTTCTTTTGTTCGAGCATTTCCAGCAGATGGTTACTGGTTTGTTCGATCACCTCGATAGAAAGGAGGGGGCGCTCCCGTTTTATGCTGGCAATGGCTTCAGGCAGCACCACGGATGTCGCGGCGAAAATGGTGCCGACTTTTAAATGACCATGCCCGCCTTTACGCAGTTTGTTGACTTGGTCGACGAACGACTCCGTGTCTTCCAAGGTAATACGCGCAAAACGGGCTACGAACTCCCCTAGTTCGGTAAGAACCAGACTGCGCGTTTGACGCTCAAACAGCGGAAAACCCAGGAGAACTTCCAGATCGCGCAGCAATTTACTGATGGCTGGCTGCGTAACATTCATGTGTTCGGCGGTTGTGTGCATGTTGCGGGTCTTGGCCAAGCTATTGACCAGTACCAAATGTTTGATCTTCAGCCACCGGGAGACACTGGCAAAAGTAATTTGGTCATTTTCCATCTGTTAAGGCCTTGTCTGTCGATAACGAAACAGCATTGATGAGTGAGATTCTTTCATTGGGATTTACGGGGGTAGTCCATTAGTTTTGCGGCTCTGATGAACAACTGATCTGGAAGCACCATGGCGAATTTGAAACTGACGCGCGAAAACACCCTGCCAGTGGATGGCCTGGCCGGAACGCTGATTGCCCGTGCCTGGATCCCGGGAACGATTGCCGGTCCCTCGCCGGTGGTGTTGCGCGATGAAGGTGTGTTCGATCTTTCTGACACCTTTTCGACTATCAGCGAACTGCTGGAACACACCTCGCCGTTGTTGGTTGTTCGTCAGGCGCCAGGCAGGTACATCGGGACCGTCGAGCAATTGCTTGGGAACACTGGCAGCCATGCCGATCCCGGCAAGGCATCGCTGCTGCCTCCAGCAGATCTGCAAGTCATCAAGGCGGCCGGGGTGACGTTCGCGTCCAGCATGATCGAGCGGGTCATCGAGGAGCAGGCCCGAGGCGATGCCGCCAAAGCCGAAAGTGTCCGCCGCCTGGTGCAAGAAGCCATCGGCGATAACTTGCGGGCAATCAAACCGGGTTCGCCAGAAGCGATGCGTCTTAAAGCCGTGCTGATCAAGCAGGGCATGTGGTCGCAATACCTGGAGGTCGGTATCGGTCCGGATGCGGAGATTTTCACGAAGGCACCGGTTCTGGCCGCGGTGGGCAGTGGCAGCGAAATCGGCATTCACCGCAAGTCTGAATGGAACAATCCGGAACCGGAAATTGTGCTGGCGGTGAACAGTCGAGGCCAGGTGCATGGCGTCACCTTGGGCAATGACGTCAATTTGCGTGATTTCGAAGGCCGCAGCGCACTGCTGTTGAGCAAGGCCAAGGACAACAATGCGTCCTGTGCGCTCGGCCCGTTCATTCGTCTGTTCGATGAAGCGTTTACGCTCGATGACGTGCGCAACTGCGTCGTGGATCTGCAAGTCCGGGGCAACGACGGCTTTACGCTCGAAGGCAGCAGTTCCATGGCCCTGATCAGCCGTGACCCGTTGGATCTCGTGGCCCAGACGGTCGGCGGGGATCACCAATACCCGGATGGCTTCATGCTTTTTCTCGGGACATTGTTTGCGCCTACCCAGGATCGCGAGGAGCCGGGAAGCGGCTTTACTCATAAGCAGGGTGATGAGGTCAGCATCGGGAGTCCGTTGCTGGGCACGCTGCGCAACACCGTCACCTACAGCCATGAGGCTGCGCCCTGGACTTTCGGCTTGCGGGCAATGATGCACAATCTTGCGGCCCGCGGACTTCTGTAGGTAAGGCAGGGTGGTGAGAGGCATCGGGCGTTCTTCCGCAAAGAGTGAACATGCACAGGCGCTTGTCTATGGATAAAGAGCCGGACGCCGAAGCGTTCGGCTTTTATCTCTGTCAGGCGTCCCACGTCCCAGCGCCCCGGCTGCGTGGCCCGCGCTGTCTCGATAAGGCCAATCCGGTGCAAGCGGGTTTGACTTATCCGGAGACGCCTGCATACTATTGGAACACGGTTCCAGTACGAACAATGTTGCTCGAATCCACCTCATTGTCAAAGATAAGTCGAGAAAAATATGAGAGTCGTTAAAGGTGCTGTTGACCGTTGCCTGGAGGCGATTGAGCTGCTGGCCCGTGAGGCTCGCTGGATGCGGATGTCCGACATCGCAGCCGAGCTGGGCTTGGAGAAGGGGCCTGCCCATCGAGTGCTGGCTCAATTGGTCGAGCAAGGGTGGGCGGAGCAGGATGAAGCCACCTCGCAGTACCGCTTGACACTGAAGCTGGCACTGTTGGGGCAACGTTATTTACATGGCATTGGCTTGCCTGAATTGGTCCAGCCGATCATCGAGCAAGTGGCTGTTCAATGTCATGAGTTGGTGCGGCTGACAGTGGTCAACGAGGGCACCTTATCCTGGTTGTCTTCGGCCCAAGGCGCCGCGCCGGGGCTTATGTATTCGCCGGCCATGGATAAACCGATCAATCTCTATGCAACCGCCAATGGCAAGGCCTGGCTGGCAACAATGTCCGATGAGCTGGCCATCGAGCATGCGTTGCGTAGCGGGCTGGGGAAAGCTGACGTGGGAATGGGGCACGGGCCGAAGGCGATCAACAGCATCGAAGGCTTGTTGGCCGAGTTGGCAGTGACCCGAAAGCGCGGGTATGGCTTGGTCATTGAAGAAGCCGAGGCGGGTGTCTGGGCGATTGCCGTACCGGTCAAGCTGGTTCCATCCGGCACTGTGGTCGGCACGATGAGTATCGCCGGTCCGGTGTTGCGCATGCAGCCCGAACGTTATGACGAATTGCATGCCCTGCTGGAAGAGGCCGCCAACAAACTGGGTACGGTTTGGCCGCGCCAGAATAACGTGCATTCGGAGAGCGTATGAGCCAACTCGCACCTGCATGGGCCAAGGCGGGGGCAGGGCTGGAAGTCGCCGCTGCCGCTCTGGTCCGTGCACGGCTGGAGGGGGTGCGGCTGACATCCTTGCCTGGCCCGAACCTGCCAGGCAGCCTCGCAGAAGGTTTTGCCATCCAGCAACACGTGGGCCCATTGGCTGGAAAAACCGTGGGGGGCTGGAAGTGTGCGTTACCGCCGGCTGGCAAGTGGATCGTAGCCCCGATCTACAGCGACAGCATTATAGAAGGCGAACGTTACCGACTGGCCGCTGATGCCGATAAGGCGCGCATCGAGCCCGAACTGGCGTGCGTCCTGGCCCAGGACTTGCCGGCACGTGTCGAGCCTTATACCGCTGAACAGATCGCTGCTGCGATCAGCGATGTGCGCTTGGCACTGGAAGTGATCGACTGCCGTTATACCCATCCACAGACACTGCCGTTCGAGCAATTGCTCGCGGATGGTCTATTCAATCACGGCCTGGTACTTGGGGCGCCAATCACGCTGTCGAACCCAGCCAGCATGCCCTCAGAACTGGCTATCACCCTGAGCGATGCAACGTCGGAGCTCGTCAGTATCAAGGGCCGCCACCCGGACGGGGATCCGTTGTCGCCGATCGTCTGGCTGGCCAATTTTCTGTCTACACAAGGGATAGGGCTGCAAGCAGGGCAAGTGATTATCACCGGGTCCTATGCAGGTGTTCTCGATGTGCCCGTTAACCAGCCACTGCATGTGCAGTTCGGCGAAGCAGGCTCATTGTCTGTCCATTTCTCAACGCTGGAGGAGTAACAAATGCGCTTAGTTCGTTTTGGTTTACCGGGGCAGGAACAGCCGGGAATCCTGGATTCGCAAGGAATCGTTCGAGACCTCTCGGGCATTGTCGATGACATCGATGCGTCGGCCCTGAGCCCCTCAGTGCTTGAAAAGTTGCGCGCGGTCGACGTTGAAAAGCTGCCAGTGGTGGCGCCAGGCACACGCCTTGGTCCATGCGTAGGCAGCGTACCGAACCTGATTTGCATCGGTCTGAACTACTCCGATCACGCGGCTGAAACGAATACACCAATCCCGAGCCAGCCGGTGGTCTTCAACAAACACACCGCCTCCATCAGCGGCCCCAATGACCCAGTCATCCTGCCAACGGGCGCTCAGAAGCTGGATTGGGAAGTCGAATTGGCCATTGTCATCGGTACGCCTGCCTGGCAGATCGATGAGGCGCGGGCATTGGATCACGTTGCCGGTTATTGCCTGGCCAATGATGTTTCCGAGCGGGCTTATCAGCTTGAGTACGAAGGCCAGTGGACCAAGGGAAAAAGCGGCTTTTCTTTCGCGCCTCTGGGACCTTGGCTGGTCACCCGTGACGAAATTGCCGATCCGCAGGCACTTGACCTCTGGCTCGACGTAAACGGCAAACGCCTCCAGACCGGCAATACCCGTACGATGATCTTCAGCGTTGCTCATATTGTCGCGTACCTCAGTCGCTTCATGCCGCTAATGCCGGGGGACGTCATCATTACCGGTACGCCACCAGGTGTGGGGCTCGGGCAGAAGCCGCCGGTATTCCTCAAGGCGGGTGACACCATGCGTGTCGGTGGCCAAGGGCTGGGTGAACAATTCCAGACCGTGGTTCCTTACGTTGCTGAAATGGGGGCTGCATGGGTCGCCGGGCGCCATCCCAATGTTGACTGACTATCGCTAGAGGAAAAACGCTATGAGCTTTGCAGGAACAGGTGTAGTCGCGATCTGGCATGATCTTTTGCCCGAAGCGCGGGACGAGTTCTATGAGTGGCATAACCGTGAGCACATGCCTGAGCGGGCTGGAATTCCGGGCTTTTTGCGAGGACGCCGGTACATCGCCTTGGATGCCGGGCCGACCTATTTCAACCTCTATGAGGCTGACACTGTGCAGGTGTTGGGCGGGCAGGATTATTTATCGCGCCTCAACAGTCCGACGGCATGGACCCAGCAGTCGGTGAAATCTTATCGCAATGTCGCGCGATCTATTTGCGAAGTCACTTACACGAGCGGTGTGGGGCAGGGCGCGTATCTGTTAACGGTCCGTTTCGATGTTGTCGAAGGGCGGCATAAATCGGTGTCAGACTCATTGCGCCAACGCGTGCTGCCTCCCTTGGCGGATAAACAGGGTATTACGGGCGTGCATTTGTGTGTGGCCGATGAGGCCGTGAGCAAGGTTGAAACCGCAGAGAAAAAGGCCCGCGCCGAAGGCACCCAGATACCGGCCTGGATCGTCATGATCGAAGGTTGCGCGCCTGACTACGTTCGCCTCGCCGGCGAGTCTTTTGTGGCCGAACTGCAACGGCTGTTGGAGGGGCAATCGACAGGACCGGAAACTACGCTCTATCAATTGGAATACACACGTTGCAAAACGCCGGGAAGTGCGGGTTGATCGCCGAGCGTTCGAGTACGTTTTAACTTTCACTTGTTGTTCTCACGCAATTCCCCACGAGCGTGCCCATACAGGCATTGAATTTAGCTCGCGTCTGCGCACGCTCGGGTTTTGCTTAAGGCGATATTAAACAATTATCAAGTTGCTCAATAACGGACTGGATAAGGAGTTCCTTCGGTCGCTCGGAAGTTAGCTCTTCGGGCTACCTGTGCATGCGTTTTCACGAGCTAAAAATCGCAACAAAAACAATAATAACTCATTGTGAGGAAACATCATGCGCTACCCGGTTACTGTCCGCAGCGTGCCTGCACATCAATCGTTCATCAGCCTGACTCTTGCGTTCTGCGCGGGTTCGTCAGCTGTTGTTCAAGCCGATCAAAATAGCGGTTTCGTCGAGGGCGCTACGGCCACCCTCAATTTGCGCAACGCTTACATCAACCGCAACTTCACCAACCCGAACAACGCCCAGGGCAAGGCCGAGGAATGGACCCAGAACTTCATCCTCGACGCCAAGTCCGGCTTCACCCAGGGCGTGGTCGGTTTCGGCGTGGACGTGCTGGGCCTGTACTCGGTCAAGCT
>NZ_FNOA01000022.1:0-105123 GCF_900106885.1 Pseudomonas sp. NFACC14 | reverse complement strand
CCCCGTGTATCTGTCAAGCGGTTATTTTCAGAAGTTTTCAAAGTTTCGCTTCCGAAACATCAACAACTTCAACCACTTGCGCTTCCGATCTCTCGTTAGCGGGAGGCGAATTCTACAGCGTTACTCGCTGCTGTCAACACCTCTTTTTCACCGCTTTCGACCGAGAGGATCGAACCGCATATAGAGCCAAACAACACTGTTCTATCTGCGCCTTCCGGGCTTCGATGAACTGAAGCCCCGCACCTTCGAAACCTACTTAACTCGTTGAATTTCAAGGAGTTTTCCGTTTCGACTGCGCCGGAAGTGGGGCGAATTATAGACTTCCAGAATCTGCCGTCAACCCTTAATTACGCTTTTGTTGCAGAAGGGACTTTCCTACCCAGCAAACGCGGGATCCGGCGCATAACCGGCGGGACTCTGAGCATCAACAATACGGCCCCGATAAAGGCGTATATCGACCACTCCTTCAAATCAGCCCGCACGATCCACAGCATATGCAGCAACCCAAGCCCCAGAATCAGATACACCAGGCGATGCAATTTCTTCCAGCGCACGCCAAGTCGGCGCTGGCTGTAGCGATTGGATGTGACCGCCAGCACCAGCAAGCCGAGAAACCCAAGCGCCCCGACAATAATGTAAGGCCGCTTGCTCAACTCGACGCCCAACTGCGACCAGTCGAACCCCAGTATGAACGCCGCATACCCGCTTAAATGCAGCGTCACATAAGCAAAACACCACAACCCCAACTGGCGCCTGACCGCAATCCACCCCGCCCACCCCGTCAATTTTTGCAACGGCGTCATGCTCAAGGTGATCAGCAGCAAAATCAGCGTCCCCAACCCGAGCCGATCCACCAGCACTTTGCCCGGGTCTGGGCCCAACGCATTCATCAAGGCTTCGTAAAGCCAGAGCAACGGCCAGACTGCCGCGGCGATGAAGACGCTCATTCGCCAGAATGGAAAACGCATCAGTAGTCCTTCCTCAGGTCCATCCCTGCGTATAAAGAAGCGACTTCATCCTGATAGCCGTTGAACATCAGCGTATCGCGCACATTGGGACTGAACAGCCCACTGGGCAAACGACGCTCATGCGCTTGGGTCCAGCGAGGGTGATCGACCGTTGGATTGACGTTGGCATAAAAGCCGTATTCATCAGATGCGATGCTTTGCCAGGTGGTTTTCGGCTGTTCGCTCACCAGGCTGATGCGCACGATGGACTTCACGCTTTTGAAACCGTACTTCCACGGGACCACCAAGCGCAGTGGCGCGCCGTTCTGATTCGGCAACTCCCGCCCGTACATCCCGACCGCGAGGATGGCCAGCGGGTTCATCGCCTCGTCCAATCGCAAGCCTTCCACATACGGCCAGTCGATCAAGGCGAAACCGGAACGCTGCCCCGGCATGACCTTGGGGTCGCGCAAGGTTTCGAAGCGGATGTACTTGGCCTTGGAGGTCGGCTCGACCTGCTTGAGCAATGCCGAGATGGGAAAACCGATCCACGGAATGACCATCGACCAGGCTTCGACACAGCGCAGTCGATAAATCCGCTCTTCCAGTTGATAAGGCTTCATGAAGTCTTCCAACCCATAGCGCCCCGGCTTACCCACCTCCCCGTCCACGACCACGCTCCAGGGTTCGGTCTTCAAGGAGCCGGCATTGGCTGCCGGGTCCCCTTTGTCGGTCCCGAACTCATAGAAGTTGTTGTAATGGGTCGCGTCCTTGAACGGTGTGATGGACTCGTTCTTGACCGTGACCGCCTCCCACTGGACGGAGGGCAATTTCTCGGCGAACCAGGACGGCGCCTTGCCCGGCTCGACCTCGGCATAACGCGCCGCTTCAGCAGCGCTGGCCCATCGCGGCAAGCTGCTCACGGCGAGACCCGCCATGGTTGCACCGAGCATCTGACGACGGGATAGATAGAGGGATTCGGGCGTGACGTCCGATTCACGGCAGTCGGACGACTTGGGGATCTTGATCAGCATGACAACTCCGCAGTATTGGAGGGCAGATGCACCAATAGACTGCGGAGTATGGGGGAAATTACATTAAGACAACGTTTAGCGTCGGCGAAGACGCAACAAATATTGCACCGGGCCGGAAGCGGCATAGGCGAGGAACACCAGCAGCAGGATACGCGGCGGATCACTGAACACCACCGCGAATACCAGCACCACCGCCAGAATCGCCACGAATGGCACACGGCCCTTCAGATCCAGCTCCTTGAAGCTGTTGTACTTGATGTTGCTGACCATCAGCATCCCGGCCGCGGCAACCAGCAGCGCTACCAGGAACGACATTTTCGAACCCTGGATGCCGTAGTCGCTGAATGCCCAGACCACACCGGCCACCACACCCGCCGCGGCCGGACTGGCCAGGCCGATGAAGTAACGTTTGTCAGCCTTGCCGACCTGGGTGTTGAAACGAGCCAGGCGCAACGCCGCACCCGCCACATAGATGAAGGCAACCATCCAGCCGACCTTGCCCATGTCCCCCAGCGCCCAGCCGAACGCCAGCAAGGCGGGAGCCACGCCAAACGCGACCATGTCGGACAGTGAATCGTACTCGGCGCCGAACGCGCTCTGGGTATTGGTCATGCGGGCAACACGCCCGTCCAGGCCATCGAGCACCATGGCGACGAAGATGGCAATGGCGGCGAAGGCGAAGTAACGGCTCGCCCCTGCGCTATCACCGGCGCTCAAGGCAGCCTGGGCACTCATGGAGTTGATGATGGAATAGAAACCGGCGAACAGGTTCGCGGTGGTGAACAGGTTCGGCAGCAGATAGATGCCACGATGCCGGACCTTACGGCCTTCAGCGTCATGGCCTTCTTCGACGTGCTCATCGATGGGCAACAGGCTTTCGGCGTCAGGAGCCTGGTTTGGCTCGTCGGGACGTTCGCTCATGGGCAATACCTTGCAACGGTGTGAAAAAATTCGACAGATGTCTGGGACGACGGTTCGGCCGCAAACGATGCAGCTTTATACCAGAACCCATCGCCCAAACGAAAAAACGCGGCCAAGGCCGCGTTTTTCGACTCAAGTTCGCGACTTAGTTCTTGGCTTTGTCGACGATCTTGTTGGCGCTGATCCATGGCATCATCGAACGCAGTTGCTCACCGATGATTTCGATGCCGTGCGCAGCGTTGTTACGACGCTTGGCGGTCATCGAAGGATAGCCGGTGGCGCCTTCGCTGATGAACATCTTGGCGTATTCGCCGTCCTGGATACGTTTCAGGGCGTTGCGCATGGCCTGGCGGGATTCGGCGTTGATCACTTCCGGACCGGTCACGTACTCGCCGTACTCGGCGTTGTTGGAGATCGAGTAGTTCATGTTGGCGATACCGCCTTCGTACATGAGGTCAACGATCAGCTTCAGTTCGTGCAGGCACTCGAAGTAAGCCATTTCTGGCGCGTAGCCCGCTTCGACCAGGGTTTCGAAACCGGCCTTGACCAGTTCGACGGTACCGCCACACAGAACGGCTTGCTCGCCGAACAGGTCGGTTTCGGTCTCGTCCTTGAAGGTGGTTTCGATGATGCCGGTACGACCGCCACCCACACCGGCAGCGTAGGACAGGGCCACGTTCTTGGCGTTGCCCGAAGCGTCCTGGTAGATCGCGATCAGGTCAGGGATACCGCCGCCTTTCACGAACTCCGAACGCACGGTGTGGCCCGGGGCCTTCGGCGCGATCATGATCACATCGAGGTCGGCACGCGGCACGACCTGGTTGTAATGGATCGAGAAACCGTGGGAGAAGGCCAGGGTCGCGCCTTTCTTGATGTTCGGTTCGATTTCATCGCGATACAGGGCGCCCTGGAACTCGTCCGGAGTCAGGATCATGACCAGGTCGGCAGCGGCAACGGCGGAAGCCACGTCAGCCACTTTCAGGCCATGGGCCTCGGCCTTGGCGACGGTGGCCGAGCCTTTACGCAGGCCGACAGTCACGTCAACGCCGGAATCCTTCAGGTTGCACGCCTGGGCGTGACCTTGGGAACCGTAGCCGATGATGGCGACTTTCTTGCCCTGGATGATCGACAGGTCGCAGTCTTTATCGTAGAAAACTTTCATGAATTTCCCCTATATCCGGCCGTTCAGGCCATTCGCTAATTTGGTTAGATGCTCAGTACTTTGTCGCCACGGGCAATCCCGGTGACGCCACTGCGTACGGTTTCCAGAATCGAGGCAGTGCCGATCGATTGAATGAAGCTGTCGAGCTTGTCGCTGGTACCGGTCAACTGAACGGTATAGACGCTGGCGCTGACATCGACGATCTGCCCACGATAAATATCGGTAGTACGCTTGATCTCGGCGCGCTGGGCGCCGGTGGCCTTGACCTTGACCAGCATCAGTTCGCGCTCGATGTGAGCGCTTTCCGACAGGTCCACCAGCTTGACCACCTCGATCAGCTTGTTCAGGTTCTTGGTGATCTGCTCGATGATTTCATCGTGCCCCACGGTGGTCAGCGTCAGACGCGACAGGGTCGGGTCTTCGGTTGGCGCCACGGTCAGGCTTTCAATGTTGTAGTTGCGCTGCGAGAACAGGCCTACAACACGAGACAGCGCACCCGGTTCGTTTTCCAGAAGCAAGGAAATAATGTGTCGCATGATTAGGTACGCTCCGTCTTGCTCAGCCACATATCGCGCATGGAGCCGTCTTTGATCTGCATCGGGTAGACGTGCTCGCTGGTGTCGACCGCAATATCGATCACCACCAGGCGATCCTTCATGGCGAACGCTTCCTCCATCTTCGACTTCAAATCCTTCGATTCGGTGATGCGCACGCCAACGTGACCGTAGGCCTCCGCCAGCTTGACGAAATCAGGCAGCGATTCCATGTAGGAGTGCGAGTGACGGCTGCCGTAGCTCATGTCCTGCCACTGGCGAACCATTCCCAACACACCGTTGTTCAGGATCACGATCTTCACCGGCAAACCGTATTGCAGGCAGGTGGACAGTTCCTGGATGTTCATCTGGATGCTGCCCTCGCCGGTGACGCAGGCGACGTCGGCATCCGGGAAGCTCAACTTGATACCCATGGCCGCCGGGAAACCGAAGCCCATGGTGCCCAGGCCACCGGAGTTGATCCAGCGGTTGGGTTTGTCGAACTTGTAGTACTGCGCCGCGAACATCTGGTGCTGACCCACGTCGGAGGTCACAAAGGCATCGCCCTTGGTCACTTCGCACAGGGTTTCGATCACGGTCTGCGGCTTGATCACACTGCCGTCGCCCTTGTCATAAGGGAACAAGCCGCGATCGCCGCGCCATTCATCGACCTGCTTCCACCAGCTAGCCACGGACTCCTTGTTCGGAACCTCGCCGATTTCCTTGAGGATGGCGACCATTTCGGTCAGCACGCTCTCGACAGGACCAACAATCGGCACGTCTGCCTTGATAGTCTTGGAGATGGACGCCGGGTCGATGTCGATATGGATGATCTTGGCGTTCGGGCAGAACTTCGCCGGGCCGTTGATCACACGGTCGTCGAAACGCGCGCCGACCGCCAGGATCACATCGGCGTGGTGCATCGCCAGGTTGGCGGTGTAGCTGCCGTGCATGCCGAGCATGCCGATGAACTGACGGTCGGTGCCTGGGAAGGCGCCCAGGCCCATCAGCGTATTGGTGACCGGCAGGTTGAGCATTTTGGCCAGTTCGGTCAGCGGCGCGGAGCCACCGCCGAGGATCACGCCACCACCGGAGTACAGCACAGGCCGCTTGGCCGCCAGCAGCATTTCGGCTGCCTTGCGGATCTGCCCGGAGTGACCACGGACCGCCGGACTGTAGGAACGCAGCTTGGCTTTTTTCGGGAAGATGTATTCGAACTTCTCGGCCGGGTTGGTCATGTCTTTCGGGACATCGACCACGACCGGGCCCGGACGACCGGATTCAGCCAGGTAGAAAGCCTTCTTCATGACTTCCGGGATTTCCGACGCGTGCTTGATCATGAAGCTGTGCTTCACGATCGGCCGGGAGATACCGATCATGTCGGTTTCCTGGAACGCATCGGTACCCACCATGGTGCTGGGCACCTGGCCGGAGATGATCACCATCGGGATGGAGTCCATGTACGCGGTGGCGATACCGGTGATGGCGTTCGTGGCGCCAGGACCGGACGTCACCAGGACCACGCCGGCCTTGCCGGTAGCACGGGCATAACCATCAGCCATATGGGTGGCCGCCTGCTCGTGACGAACCAGGATGTGGGTCACTTCCGGTTCTTTGAACAGGGCATCGTAGACATGAAGAAGAGCACCACCGGGGTACCCGTAGATATATTTGACGCCTTCGTCACGCAAAAAGCGGACGAGCATCTCACCGCCAGATAAAAGCTCCACGTTGTTCACCTCTAAAACGCCAGAATACCGACCCACAAAAAGGGGACGGGTCTTAATAGGTTTACTTCTCGGCAGAGCATGAGCGACGGTGGTCGCCGACTACGTCAGCACTGACTGAGCAAGTATTGGGATCGTCCCAAGTGTTGCGGGCCTTTCCCACCCAGCGCGAGGTAACGCGTTGCGGGTGTAACAGGTCGGCGCGGATGTGCGCCTCATGATCTGCCGAGTGGGTCTGCTTCTGGCAGTCCCTCTACAGCGGACTTTGGATTCTTCTGTTTCGCCTCCTTCAAGTCAAGTCGTCTATGTGCTTTATTCGAAGTAAGCGCATGAGAACGCAAGAAAAAACCCTTAAACGGCAACTGTGTTAGCTTCAATTGCGCAACCCAAGACAAGGAAACAGCATGCGAATGATCTTCTTGACGGCCAGCCTGCTGGTTGGCCTGAGCCCGATGTGCATGGCCGCCCAGGTCTACAAATGGGTGGATGCCCAAGGTGTCACCCACTTCGGATCCCAGCCGCCCCAGGACGCCGAGGCCACGACCGTGATCAAGTCCTCACCATCCGTCGCCAAACCGCCCGCGCCGCCTTCCGGCGGCGTCATTGGCGACCAGAAGGCGATCGATAAAGAGGTCAAGAAACAGATTGCCGAGCAGGAAGCCCAGCTCAAGGCGTTTTGCGAGCAGGCCAGGACCAACCTGGCGCAGCTGCAGAACAACCCGCGGGTACGTGAAGACGTGGAAGGGGAAATGCGCCGCCTCAATGACGAAGAGCGGCGCCAGCGCATCGAGGAAACCCGCAAGCAGATCGATGAGCACTGTCAGTGACGTCGGTCAGCCGACGTTGCTGATCATCTGATCGAATTGCGCCAACAGCCGCTGCAACGCCACGCCCTGCCCGGGACGCTGGGCATAGACCATCTCGGCCATGGCCAGGATGCCCGAGGCGTTGGGCAGCGGCAGATCGTTTTCCAGGATGGCTTTCATCCTGGGCAGGAAAATCCATTGCAGCCACTGCTCGAAATCCAGTGTGTCGACCGCGAACGGCTCCACACTGGCCAGCGCCTCGGCCGAAGGCGATACCTCGCTCCACCAACCCTGGACCCGCAGCTCCCGCTCGATCAGCAGCAACTGATCGGCGATTTGGGGAAAACGCCTATCCATCAGAGCGAAACCTTGGCCTTTTGACGGGCCAGCGCCGCGCCAGCGGAATCGCCTTGTTTCTCACGGGCCTGGGCGATCAATTCCCACAGGCTGGCCTGAAGCGCCGGGCGACCACTGGAGAATGTCAGGCCACGGCGGGCCAGTTGTTCGGCTTGCGGCGCATCGCCCTGGGCCATGCGCACCTGGGCCAGGCGATAGAGCACCTGGGGTTCACGCGGCGCTACACGCTGGGCGCGCTCCAGGCTGGAGGACGCACCGTTGAGGTCACCGCCGGCCTGTTGCTGTTGCGCCGTGGTCAGCAGGGCCAGCACCGGGCCGTCCAGTTGTTCATCGGCGGACAAACCACCGGAACTTGCCGACGGGACGCTGCTCGGCGTCGAAGGCATGCTGTAGCTGCCCTGATCGATCGGCGAAGTTTCGATAGGCCCTGGCGTGATCGGGCCCGGCGTGATCGGCGTGCTGCTGATCGGCACCGAGGTTGTCGCACCACCGCCGGGCACCATCACGACGACACCGGTGTCACCCTGCGGGATGGCCTGGACCTGGCCTTGCACAGGCCGCTTCACCGTCGTTTGACGGAAACCGCCGTTGGCCGAGACCCGCTCGCTGTTGGACACAGCCGTGCCGGAGTCGACGACCGGAATCGAACCGCGCTGTACGGTAGAGCAACCACTGAGCAAAGCCACGGCCGTTACCGCTGGAATCAACCACTTGTTCACTTGAAACCCTCTTTGCTTAATTCATCCAGTCCTTGACCCAATCCATCACCGATTCGGCGGGATTCGTGCCGCCACAGGCTGCACCGGGTGGCGGTTCGCTGCCGCGAATATACGGCATCTGTACGGCGCCCGGGCAATTGGCGTCGGAGCCTTGGCCAGTACGCGAATCGACCCAGGCCTGGACGATGTTGTCCGGTTGCGGCATGTCCAGCGGCAACGGGTCGGCCTTGCGCATGAAACTGGTCCAGACCTGCAACGCGCCAGTGGCGCCGGTGAACGGGGTCTTGCCGTTGTCATCGCGTCCGAGCCAGACCACCGCCAACAAGTCCTGGCTGAAACCGGCGAACCAACTGTCGCGCGAGTCGTTACTGGTCCCGGTCTTGCCCGCCAGGGTCAGGGTCCGGGGCAACACGTTATAAACCGAACTGCCGGTGCCTTCACGCATGACCCGCTGCATCGCGCTCTGGATCAGATAAATGGAGGCCGGATCGAAGCGCTGCTGGATCTGGAACGGATAACGCTTGAGCGGCTCGCCATCGGCGGTCAGCACGCTGCGGATCCCGCGCATCGGCGTATTGAAACCGCCGTTGGCCAGCGTCTGGTACATCGCCGCCACTTCTATCGGCGTCAGCCCGCCCGCCCCCAGCAACATCGACGGGAAAGCCGGCAGTTCGCGGCTTACGCCCAGGCGCGCGAGGGTCTTGAGTACGTTCGGCACGCCGACTTCCAGCCCGAGGCGAGCCGTCGACAGGTTGTAGGAATGCGCCAACCCCTGATAGAGGAACACCGTGCCGTGGGAACGACGATCATAGTTCTGCGGTTTCCAGACCTGGCCATCCGCGCCCTTGACCGAGAACGCCTCGTCCGACAGCCAACTGGTCAGCGTGTACTGGCTCGGTTTCTCCAAGGCGGTGAGGTACACCGCCGGCTTGATCAGCGAACCAATCGGACGCACCGCATCCAGGGCCCGGTTGAAGCCGGCGAAACTGGCCTGGCGGCTGCCGATCATGGCTTGGACTTCGCCGGTTTCCGGGTTGGTCACCACCATGGCCGCTTCGACTTCGTCGGCACCCTTGCGTCCGCCCAGCCGTTTGAAGGTGTCCTCGACCGAGGCTTCGGCCTTCATCTGCAGGATCGGGTCGAAACTGGTGAAGATGCGCAAGCCTTCTTCGGTCAAGTCTTCGTCGCGGTAGTCTTCCCGTAGCTGACGCTTGACCAGGTCCATGAAGCCGGGGAACGAACTGTCCGCCAGGCTGCCACGCTTGGTCACGCCCAACGGCATCTTTTTCGCGGCTTCGACTTGCTCGGCCGTCGCCACACCTTGTTGTTGCAGCAGGTCGAGCACCAGGTTGCGCCGCTCGAGGGCACGTTCCGGATTACGACGCGGGTTGTAGGAAGACGGCCCCTTGACCATGCCCACCAGCAACGCCACCTGATGCAGCTTGAGCTCGGACAGCGGCTGGCTGAAGAAGAACTGGCTGGCAAGGCCGAAACCGTGCACCGCCCGTTGACCGTCCTGGCCGACGAAGACCTCGTTGAGGTACGCCTCCAGAATCTCCTGTTTGTCGTAGTGCAGCTCCAGCAACAGCGCCATCATGGCTTCGGTGAGCTTGCGGGTCAGGCTGCGCTCGTTGGTCAGGTAGAAGTTCTTGACTAGCTGTTGGGTCAGGGTACTGCCGCCCTGGCGCATATGACCCGAAGAGGTGTTGATCCAGATGGCCCGGGCGATCGACTTGGGCGAGACGCCGAAGTGATGATAGAAGTCGCGGTCTTCGACGGCGATCAGCGTGTCGAGCAGGAACGGCGGCACCTGGTCGATCTTGATCAGGATCCGGTCTTCGAGGTTCTTGGGGTACAGGCCGCCAATGAGCAGCGGTTCAAGGCGCACCACCGACAGGCTCGCGTTGTTGGCGCCGGTCAGCGCAGCCACATAGTCACCGGAAAAACGCACCCGCACCGGTTGCGCCTGTTCCATGCCTTCATAGAACTGGAAACCACGGGTGTTGAGGTCGATGGTATTGCCATTGACCGAGGCCGCACCCGGGCCATTGGCCACGCTTTCACGGCGATAACCCAAGGCATCGAGTTCGGTCAGGAAGTCGTCCTTGCTCAGCTTTTGTCCGACGAACAGCTCCAACGGCCGGGCATAGACCTTGGCCGGGATGGTCCAGCGCTTGCCGGAGAATTTCTCCTGGACCACGGCATCGAGATAGACCGCAAAACCGGCGAGCACGACGAGGCCCACCAGGCTGAGTTTAAGGGCCCAGCCCAGCCAGGGCCGCAGGCGGCTGGCGGGTGGTTTCTTGGGGGTTCGGGGGGTTCGGGTACGAGTCATGGCGGCGGATTATACGCACTTTGCCGCGGTTCAACATGAGCCCGCCACGCGGTTTGCGTTAGCGCGGCTTGCCGCCATAATGACGGCCTTGAATTTTCCCAGACTCTGAAGGACCGCCCGTGAGCCAATCCCTGATCGCCGCCTTGCAAAACCCGGCCCTCTACCCGCATCCCGTCGAAGCGTTCCAGGTCATCGAAACCCACATTTCCTGGGTATTGCTCACCGGGCCATACGCCTACAAATTCAAAAAACCGGTCAACTTCGGTTTCCTCGACTTCACCAGCCTCGAGGCGCGCCAGCATTTCTGCGGCGAAGAGTTACGCCTGAACCAGCGCCTGACCCAAGACCTGTACCTGGACGTCCTGCCGATTACCGGTAGCGTCGAAGCACCACAACTGGGTGGCGACGGTCCGGCCATCGAATACGCCCTGAAGATGCGTCAGTTCCCGCAAAGCCAATTGCTCAGCACGTTGCAAGCCAACGGCGAACTGACCACCGCGCACATCGACGAAATGGCCGCCCAGATCGCCCAGTTCCACCTCTCCACGCCCGAGGTGCCCGCCGAAAACGCCGCCGGTACCCCGCAAAGCGTGATGGCGCCGGTGCTGCAGAACTTCGAACAGATCCGCCCGTTCCTCAACGACAAGGCCGACCTGCTGCAACTCGAAGCGTTGCAAGCCTGGGCCGAAAGCAGTTTCGAACGCCTCAAGCCGCTGCTCACCCAGCGCAAGGCCGAAGGCTTCATCCGCGAATGCCACGGCGATATCCACCTGGGCAACGCCACTGTGATCGACGGCAAGGTGGTGATTTTCGACTGCATTGAGTTCAACGAACCGTTCCGTTTCACCGACGTCTACGCCGACACCGGCTTCCTGGCGATGGACCTGGAGGACCGTGGTCTCAAGTCCCTGGCGCGGCGTTTCGTCAGCCAGTACCTGGAACTGACCGGCGACTACCAGGGCCTGGAACTGCTGAACTTCTATAAAGCCTACCGCGCCCTCGTCCGGGCAAAAGTCGCGCTGTTCAGCATGCCGGCCGAAGCCGATCCGGTGCAGCGCGCCACCACCCTGCGCCAATACCGCAACTACGCCAACCTGGCCGAAAGCTACAGCACCATTCCATCGCCTTTCCTGGCCATCACCCACGGTGTTTCGGCCGTTGGCAAAAGCCATGTCGCGATGCGCCTGGTAGAGGCACTGGGCGCCATTCGCCTGCGCTCGGACGTGGAGCGCAAACGCCTGTTCGGCCAGCAACAGGTTCCCAACGATCCACAAGCCGGCATCTATAGCAACGACGCCAGCAGCGCCACCTACGCCCGCCTGCATGAAGTCGCCGCGGCGATCCTGCGCGCCGGATTCCCAGTAGTGATCGACGCCACCTACCTCAAACACGATCAGCGCGACGCCGCGGCAAAAGTCGCCGAGGCCACGGGCGCTCCGTTCCTGATCCTCGACTGCGACGCGCCGCAAGCGGTCATCGAAAGCCGGCTGGCACAGCGCCAGGCCGACCAACAAGACCCCTCCGATGCGAACCTGGCAGTCATCGCCGCACAACAGTCCAGCCGTGAAGCCCTGACCCCGGCGGAAATTCTCTGCAGCAAACGGGTCCAAACCAACGAAAGCGGTACGCTCGACGTCGTGGTCGCGCAGATCCGCCAGCGCCTGCCAGGCCTGTAGATCATTATTTCGGCCGTGAAGCGATGTCCGGCTTCACGGCTGTCAAATAGTGGCACTATACTGGCGTCATAAAACCATCAGGTGATATGAAATGAGCCTTCCCAAACTTCTCGGTACCCCGCTTTATGCCTTGCTGCGCAAAGATGATATCGCCGGGTTCAACAGCGAACGCCCACAAGGTCCGGTCGACATGCGCGGCGGCGATTTTCGAGGCCTTGACCTGCGGGAACTGAACGCGGACGACGTTGACTTCAGCGACGCCTACTTCCGCTCCGCCGATTTGCGCGGCATCGATTTTCGCAAGTCGTCGTTGGAAGGCGCGAGCCTGGCCCATGCGCAGATATCCGGCGCCTACTTTCCGCCCGAACTGTCTGCGGATGAAATCCTGATGTCGATGAACTTCGGCACCCGGCTGCGCTACCGCACCCGCTGACGGTGCCTGAACCGGGCCGGCCGACGCGCGGACCCGCCACGACCGAACAGACCTCCAGCGCCCCCGCTTGCGCTGGAGAATGCAGTCTTTTCCCTCCTCATCGTGCGTAATGCATTAGAAGCTTTTGCATCGAATCCCACCAAAGAATCACGCTTTTCCTACTGACCGCTACACTGCTCAGAAGCTTGCCCACCGCACCAGTCGGCCGTCGCAAGGAGGCTCGATGAATGATGAACTGCAACACCTGAAGAATCTGGGCAAGACGTCGGCCCAGTGGCTGCACGCCGTGGGTATCCACAGCGCTTCCGATCTACGCCGGCTTGGGGCGGTGGACGCCTATCGCGCGGTGCGCACGCGCGGCTTCCGGGCGTCCAAGGTGTTGCTGTACGCCATCGAGGGTGCGTTGATGGATGTGCATTGGAACGACATCCCCGCTGAACGCAAGGAAGCCCTGAATAAACAGCTGGACGCCATTTCGACGCGTCACAAAGCCTGATGCCCCTTTCGTTTCCAGTGCGAACCCTGGCCGCGAGGTTATTTCGACGAATCGCAAAAACAATGTTTGACATGGTAATGAGAATCGCTATGATTACCACATCCAGTCGCGAGACTGGCCGATATTTGAACAGCCCTTGGTTCGGACTCTCAGATATCTCCTCATCAGGCTAATCACGGTTATTTGACCCGGCTCTTGCCGGGTCTTTTTTTGCCTGCGATATCACTTACCGATGTGTTCACGCATCTGCGCACAATAATCCTGGGGCGGCATGGCCTGGGTGTACCACACGTAGTCCGCCATGGCCGACGTCACGTCACTGCCCTCCTCGGCCAACATCAGGACGATCGGTGCCTCGCTGGCACCAAGGTCCAACGCGTGCAGCGGCGCGCCGACATCTTTTCGCCCATGCCAGGCGCCCGCGAACAACAATGCCGGTGTCGGCGCTTGCAGCAGGCGTTCGGCCATGCGCCGGTCACGCTGTTGCTGCACGGCCAGCATCGGTGGCATTTGCGACTCTGGCAGCAAACCACAGTGGGATTCACGGATCTGCCCCAACAACGCGTCTTTCACCGTGGCGGCATTGGCGCGCGCGCCCATCAAGCTGGGCGTTTGTCGGTAGAAACGCTGGATCTCGGCGGGGTCCAGATTGGCGGCCAGCAATGGATAGCGTTGCGCCAGGGCAAACTCGACGATGGGTCCGTACAGGCTCCAATCCCAGCCGGGGGACCAGGCCAGCGCGTCGGGCAGGTCCTTGGGCAAGGCGGGCAGTTGGCGGACCGAATCAACGCGTGGCTGTTGGGAGGGGGTGAGCATTTCCAGCAACAGGCTGCCCTGGGCCCGCTGTCCGGCCAAGGCCTGGAGCAGCCATAGCTGCAGCGCCTGGTGGTCAGGATTGTCGTGCCGCTCCCCTACCACCACCCGAGGCGCCTTTGCCAGGCGTTCGACCAGTGCCTGTGGCGTCACGGCCTGGCCGTTGTGCAAATCACGAATCCGTCCGCCGAGCGGGGGCGGGGCGATGCTCTGGCACGCCGTCAATACACTCAATGCCAGAATCAGGAGCAGGCGCACGTCCGTATCCTCCAGGGCGCCCTCAACGGGCGATGATCAATGGATGCCCGCGCTCCGGATGGTCTTGCACCAGCACATCCAGGCCAAACACCGCCTTGAGCGGTTCCGGACGCAGCACGTGCCGGGGCGTGTCCAGGGCCACCGGTCGACCGGACGCGAGCAGCAACAGGCGATCACAGTAGCGCGCCGCCAGGTTCAGGTCATGCAGGATAACCAGCACAGCGGCGCCGCGACCGGCGAATTCACGTACCGCCTGGAGGATGGTGTGCTGATGCAGCGGATCGAGCATCGAGGTCGGCTCGTCCAGCAACAGGGTCTGCCCCGCTTTACCCGGCCACAACTGCGCCAACACCCGTGCCAGATGCACCCGCTGGCGTTCGCCACCGGACAACGCCAGGTAACTGCGACCGTGCAGATGCGCGGCGTCTGCCGCTTGCAGCGCAGCGGCGACGATTTGCTCGTCGCGCAGCCGACCACTCTGATGCGGCAGGCGCCCCATGCCGACGACTTCCTCGACGCGAAAGGCAAAATCCAGGGTCGAGGACTGCGGCAAGACCGCCAGGCGACGGGCGCGCTCGGCCCCCTGCCATTGGGCCAGTGGACGGTCTTCGAGCCAGACCTGCCCCTGGCTCGGTCGCAATTGGCCACACAGGCCCGCCAGCAAGGTACTTTTGCCCGCACCGTTGGGCCCGAGCACACCGAGCACCTCGCCGGGGTTGAGCAGCAGATCGATGTCCGCCAGCACGGTTTTGCGGCCACGTTGAATGTGCAGGTTTTGTGCTCGCAACATCAGCCGCGCCCTCGTACCAATAGATAGAGGAAGAACGGCGCACCGATGAAGGCCGTGACGATGCCGATCGGCAATTCCGCGGGGGCCAGCGCCAAGCGTGCCACCAAGTCAGCGAGCAACAGCAGGCTTGCCCCCGCCAGCACTGAAGCGGGCAGCAACACACGGTGGTCGGGGCCGGCCACCAGGCGCACCAGATGCGGCACCACCAGCCCGACGAAACCGATCATGCCCGCCGCCGCCACCGCCGCGCCAACCCCCAGGGCCGTACAAAATACCAGCTCACGCTTGAGGGCTTCGACGTTGACGCCCAAATGGGCTGCCTCGGACTCGCCCAGCAACAGCGCATTGAGTTCCCGGGCTCGGCGTGGCAGCCAGAGCGCCACGCCGGCGCTGACCAGCAACAGCGGCCACAACCTCGCGTAACTGGCGCCGTTGAGACTGCCCAGGTTCCAGAACGTCAGGGTGCGCAGGGTCGCGTCGTCCGCCAGGTAGGTGAACAGGCCGACGGCGGAACCGGACAGCGCGGTCAGGGCGATGCCGGCCAGGAGCATGGTCGCGACATGGGTCTGGCCATTGCGGCGGCCGAGGCGATAGACCAGCGCCGTAACGCCGAGCCCGCCAAGGAACGCACACAACGACAACACGTAAGGGCCGAAGGCTTCGGGCAATCCACCCAGCGCCGAGCCACCGACAATGGCGACGGCTGCGCCCAACGCCGCACCGCTGGACACGCCCACCAACCCCGGGTCTGCCAGCGGGTTACGGAACAGCCCCTGCATCGCCACACCGGACAACGCCAACACCCCGCCCACCGCCAAGCCCAGCAGAGTGCGTGGCAAACGGATCTGGCCGAGGATCAGTTCGGCCTGTTCCAGGCCATCGGCGGCGACCGGCAGGCCCAACAGCCGCAAAGCGGCGCGCAAGGTGTCCAGCAGCGGCAGGCTCACCGGCCCCAGGGCCAGGGACAGCCAGGTCGTCAGCAAACACAGCAGGCCCAGGCCAATAAACAAGGTGCGAGGCTTGACCGACGAAGTCATGGCGCCGCGGCCGGCTCAGCCGGATAAAAGCCTGCCGTCAGTTTCACCAGACTCTGCGGCAGCCGCGGGCCCAATCCGCCCACCAGCAGCGTCGGGTCGAGCTCCATGACGCGCCCGTCCCTGGCGGCTCGGGTCGAGGAAAGAATCGGATTTTCCCTGAACAGCGCCGCACGGGCTTCTTCACCACTCAAGGCTCGGTCGGCGAAGACCAGCACTTCAGGATTCAGGCTGGCCAGGGTTTCCACTGAAAAGGATTTATAGCCGCTGTGGGTCGCCAGGTTGTGACCGCCGGCCTGCTGTAACAGCCAATCGGCAGCCGTGCCCTTGCCAGCGACCAGTGGCTTGCCACCGGAACTGCCTACCAATAGCAATACGCCGGGAGCCTTTTGCTTGCGCTGGGCCTCGGTCACCCGGGCCTGCTGCTGGGCGAGCTGTTCCTGATAACGGTCGAACAACCGTGTCGCCTCGGCCTGCGCCCCCAGCAATTGCCCCAGGTGCTGCAAGTTGCCCTGCAGGGTCGGCAGGTCTGGCGTGGTCGAGAACAATTCGACCTTTACGCCAGCGCCGCGGATTTGCGCCAGCACAGGTGGCGGCCCCATTTCCTCGGTGCCCACCAGGATCTGCGGACGCAGGCTCAATACGCCCTCTGCGGACAGTTGTCGCTGATAGCCAATGCTGGGCAGGGCCCGCAAGGATTCAGGATGCTGGCTGGTGGTGTCCACGCCCACCAGTTTCGACTCGCCCCCCAACGCGCTGACCCACTCCGACAAGGCGCCGCCGGCGCTGACCCAACGCTGCGGCGATTCAGCCGCGCTGGCCCCCTGGTTGACCAACAGTGCGACACAGAGCGCAACAACGCGGATGTTCAGACGCATCGGGCAGCTTCCTCAAAGAAGTTTTTCGCAGGACCGGGCCGGGCCAAGTATCCTCGACCACCTGCGAAGGAAGCGCCATTTGATAATTGTTTTCATTTGAGCGTCAAGGGTGGATCTTTTGCCACACCAAACCTGTGGGAGCGAGCTTGCTCGCGATAGCGGTGTACCAGTCACCTTAATGTTGGCTGATCGACCGCTATCGCGAGCAAGCTCGCTCCCACAGAGGCTCACTCCGACAGATATATAGAGACACACATGAAGTTTCTTTGTACCGCCGCCGAACTGCCCGAAAACGGCAGTCGCGGTTTCGACCTCAATGGGCGCAAGGTGCTGGCCGTGCGACGCGCCGGCCAGGTGTATGCCTATCTCAACCGCTGCCCGCACCGGGGCGTGCCACTGGAGTGGCAACCCGACCAGTTCCTCGACCCCAGCGCCAGCCTGATCCAGTGCGCCACTCACGGCGCGCTGTTCCTGATCGAGAGCGGTGAATGCGTGGCCGGCCCCTGCGCCGGCCAGTTCCTGGCCGCGCTAGACAGCCGGGAGGACGAGCAAGGCATCTGGGTCGAACTCTAGCGTCGTGAGCAACACTGGCAACGCACGGTCCACCCACATCTGCTCGGGCGTCAGCGTAACTCCGTAGGCCAACACTTCCACCCCCGCCGCCACCGCATCATGCAGGGCTGCGGTGTATACCGGGTCGATCTCGTGTGCCGGGCGCACGGCCTCGATGCCGCTCAGGTTCACGCAATACAGCTGCACCGCTCGCACACCTTCCCGGGCCAGGCAGGCCAGCTCCCTCAGGTGCTTGGCTCCGCGCAGCGTGACCGCATCGGGAAACGCCGCCACTTGGGTGCCATCGAAACCCAACGTGACACTTTTGACTTCGACCCAGGCCGAGCCTTGAGCGTAGTCCAGGCGAAAATCGATGCGGCTGTTCTCCATGCCATAAGCCACTTCACGCTTGAGCCCGGTGAACCCGTTCAGTTCACTGATGACTCCGGCGCGCAAGGCTTCTTCGACCAAGGCGTTGGCGCGTGCGGTATTGATGCAGGCCAGCCGCCCTTGAGGGGTTTCGCCGATTTCCCAGGTTCCGGGCAACTTGCGCTTGGGGTCGCTGGAGCGACTGAACCAGACGCGCGCGCCTTCAGCCATGCAGTTGAGCATCGAGCCGGTGTTGGGGCAGTGAATAGTGAGGAGTTCGCCGTGAACGGTCTCGATATCAGCGAGAAAACGCTTGTAACGTCGAATCAGACGACCTTCTTCCAACGCAGGGGAGAAACGCATCAGCCTTGCCAGCTCCGCAGTCCACGTTCGATTCGCGCCACCGCTTCCTGTAGCCGCGGCAAGCTCTGTGTGTAGGCGAACCGCACATGGTGGCTGGCCTGGTGACGGCCGAAATCCAGACCCGGGGTGAAGGCCACGTGTTCGGTTTCCAGGAAATGCTGGCAGAACGCAAAGGCATCGCCGCCGAAGGTGCTGATATCGGCATAGAGGTAAAACGCCCCTTGGGGCTCCACCGCGATACCGAAGCCCAATTCCCGCAAGGCCGGTAGCAGAAAGTCGCGGCGCAGCGCGAACTCGGCCCGCCGCAGCTCGAAGATTTCGATGGTGGCGGGCTCGAAACAGGCCAGGGCGGCATACTGGGCCATGCTCGGCGCACTGATGTAGAGGTTCTGCGCAAGTTTTTCCAGCTCGCCGATGGCCGCCGAAGGGGCCACCAACCAGCCCAGCCGCCAGCCGGTCATGCCGAAGTACTTGGAAAAACTATTAAGGACAAAGGCGTCGTCGTCGACTTCCAGCACACTGGCGGCGTCGGTGCCATAGGTCAGGCCGTGATAGATCTCGTCCACCACCAGATGGCCGTTGTGGCCCTTGATGGCCTTGGACAACCCTGCCAACTCGTCCCGGGTGAGAATCGTCCCGGTCGGGTTGGCTGGCGAGGCCACCAACGCACCGACGCTGTCCTGGTCCCAATGACGGTCCACCAGGTCCGGCGTCAATTGATAGCGCACGTCCGGCCCCACGGGCACCAATTGCGCCGCGCCTTCCACCAGGCGCAGGAAATGACGGTTGCACGGATAGCCGGGGTCGGCCAACAGCCAATGCTTGCCCGGGTCCACCAGCAAGGCGCTGGTCAGCAGCAACGCGCCGGAGCCGCCCGGCGTGATCATGATCCGTCGAGGATCGATGTCCACCCCGTAGCGCTGACCATAGAAACCGGAGATGGCTTCGCGCAGCTCGGGAATGCCACGGGCCGCGGTGTAACGGGTCTTGCCCGCCGCCAGCGCGGCCTGGCCGGCCTGGATGATCGGTTCGGCGGTGGTAAAGTCCGGCTCGCCGATCTCCAGGTGGATAACGTCATGCCCGGCGGCTTGCAGTTCGTTGGCGCGAGCCAACAGCGCCATCACATGGAAAGGTTCGATGGCGCGGCTGCGCGCACTGTAGGGCTGAGCCATTGGCCTTCCTTCAGGGGAAAAAGAACCGATTCTACCCAACTCGGGAACAACTGCGGGAACACGCGCGAGGCCAAAGCGGTCTGAGCCCTCGAATTGCAGGAAATGACTCCCGCGATTGGCCCAGGCTTGACTAGAATCAAGCATTGAGCAGGTTTAGATCCCCACCGAAGCGAACCCGGCCACGTTTTACAGGCCCCGGCCGCCGCAGGCTCGACAACCGGGAGTAGCGCGGCCCGATTTGATCTGGTAAGTTCGCCCGCTTGCAGCCGCAGGGCCGGCAGGTGTCGGTGATGGAGCAATCCTGCGTAGTGGATTACAAGAGTAGAGGCGGTCCATTCATGCCCACCCAAGCAAAGCAAAATCAAAATCAGTCGCTCAGCGGGTTTGAGCCTTACGTCCCGCAAGCTGGCGAAGAGTATATGGGCGCCCCCATGCGCGCGCACTTCACCAAGATCCTGAACAAGTGGAAACAGGACTTGATGCAGGAAGTCGACCGCACCGTGGATCACATGAAAGACGAAGCGGCCAACTTCCCCGACCCGGCCGACCGTGCCAGTCAGGAAGAAGAGTTCAGCCTCGAACTGCGCGCCCGTGACCGTGAGCGCAAGCTCATCAAGAAAATCGACAAGACCCTGCAACTGATCGAAGACGAAGAGTACGGTTGGTGCGAGTCCTGCGGCATCGAGATCGGCATTCGTCGCCTGGAAGCCCGACCGACCGCCGACCTGTGCATCGACTGCAAGACCCTGGCGGAAATCAAGGAAAAACAGGTCGGCAAGTAATCGCCGGAGCTGTTATCGAAACGGAGCGTTCATACGCTCCGTTTTTTGTTTCCGATATTTACCCCCACGTTTTGGTGCCCCCCCTGTGGGAGCGAGCTCGCTCGCGATAGCAGTGGGTCAGCCAACAGTGATGTGGCTGACAGGCCGCTATCGCGAGCAAGCTCGCTCCCACAAGGGGATATGCTTTGTTGTCGAGATTGCACGCCCACCGCCCGGACCCAGTAACATTCGCCCTATGACTGCCTACATCGGACGCTTCGCCCCCACCCCCAGCGGCCACCTGCATTTCGGTTCGCTGGTCGCCGCACTGGCATCGTACCTGGATGCCCGGGCCGTGGACGGCCGCTGGTTGCTGCGCATGGAAGACCTCGACCCGCCCCGGGAAGAACCGGGCGCGCAAGCGGCGATTCTCAAGGCGCTGGAAAGCTACGGGTTTGAATGGGACGGCGAAATGGTTCGCCAGAGCGAGCGCCATGACGCCTACGACCCAGTCATCAACCGGCTGTTCAGCCAGGGCCTGGCCTATGCCTGCACCTGTTCGCGCAAGCAACTGGAGGCGTACCGGGGCATTTATCCGGGCCTGTGCCGCAATGCCGGGCACGGCACCGAGGACGCCGCCATCCGCCTGCGCGTCCCCGAGCTCGAGTACCACTTCACCGACCGGGTCCAGGGCGAATTCCGCCAGCACCTGGGCCGTGAAGTCGGTGATTTCGTGATCCGCCGCCGCGACGGACTCTATGCCTATCAATTGGCCGTGGTCCTGGACGACGCCTGGCAAGGGGTGACCGATATCGTGCGCGGCGCCGACCTGCTGGACTCCACGCCGCGCCAGCTCTACCTGCAAGAACTGCTCGGGTTGCCACAACCGCGTTACCTGCACGTGCCGTTGATCACCCAGCCCGACGGGCACAAGCTCGGCAAATCCTACCGTTCACCGCCACTGGCGGCCGACCAGGCCACGCCGCTGCTGCTACGGGCGTTGCGCGCGCTGGGCCAGCAACCGGGGCCCGAACTGGACGACGCCAACCCACGGGAACTGCTGGCCTGGGGCATTCGCCACTGGGACGCGGGCAAGATCCCGCGCACACTGAGCCTGCCCGAAGCGCAAATACGTTGACGGCCCTTGCAGCTTGGCGCCCATCCGTTACCATCGCCGCACGTTTTCGGGCACGCGCATAAATTAGAGAGGCCGGGATGTATATCTATCGCTTGGTCCTGCTCCTGGTAGTGGGGATTTACTTGTTCTCCCCGGCCATCATGGATTGGTGGATCGATGCCACGGGTGCCTGGTATCGGCCGTATCTGCTCTGGCTGATCCTGATTGTCGTGACCTTCATCCTGCAGAGCCAAAAAGATGCCGATGAGCTTTAGCCTGACCCAGATGATCCTGATCAGCGCCGCCTACCTGGCGGTGCTGTTCGGCGTGGCCTGGATCAGCGAACGGGGCATGATTCCCCGGGCGATCATCCGCCACCCGCTGACCTACACCCTGTCGCTGGGTGTCTATGCCAGCGCGTGGGCGTTCTATGGCACGGTCGGGCTGGCCTATCAGTACGGCTATGGTTTCCTCTCCAGTTACCTCGGCGTATCGGGCGCGTTCCTGCTGGCGCCGGTATTGCTCTACCCGATCCTGAAAATCACCCGCACCTACCAACTGTCCTCCCTGGCCGACCTGTTCGCCTTTCGCTTTCGCAGCACCTGGGCCGGCGCCCTGACCACGATCTTCATGCTGGTCGGGGTGTTACCGTTGCTGGCCCTGCAAATACAGGCCGTGGCCGATTCCATCAGCATCCTGACGCGCGAGCCGGTGCAGCACCGGGTGGCGTTGAGTTTCTGCGTGCTGATCATCCTGTTCACGATTTTCTTCGGTTCCCGGCACATCGCCACGCGGGAGAAACACGAAGGCCTGGTGTTCGCGATCGCTTTCGAGTCGGTGATCAAGTTGATTGCCATCGGCGGCGTCGGTCTCTATGCCCTGTACGGCGTGTTCGACGGCCCGCAACAGCTGGAAGTGTGGCTGCTGCAGAACCAGACCGCCCTCGCCGCCTTGCACACGCCCTTGCAGGAAGGTCCGTGGCGCACGCTGTTGCTGGTGTTCTTCGCCTCGGCCATCGTGATGCCGCACATGTACCACATGACCTTTACCGAAAACCTCAACCCGCGCTCGCTGGTGAGCGCCAGTTGGGGCCTGCCGCTGTTCCTGCTGCTGATGAGCCTGGCGGTGCCGTTGATCCTCTGGGCCGGCCTGAAGCTGGGCGCCAGCACCAACCCGGAATATTTCACCCTGGGCATCGGCATCGCCGCCAACAGCAAGGCCCTGGCCTTGCTGGCTTACGTCGGCGGCCTGTCGGCGGCCAGCGGCCTGATTATCGTCACCACGCTGGCCTTGTCGGGGATGGCCCTCAACCACCTGGTGCTGCCGCTCTACCAGCCACCGGCCGAAGGCAACATCTACCGCTGGCTGAAATGGACCCGACGGGCGCTGATCGTCGCGATCATCATGGCCGGCTACGGTTTCTACCTGATGCTGGGCGACGGGCAGGACCTGGCCAACCTGGGCATCGTCGCCTTCGTCGCCACCTTGCAGTTCCTGCCCGGCGTGCTGTCGGTGCTGTATTGGCCGACCGCCAACCGCCGCGGCTTCATCGCCGGCCTGCTGGCGGGGATCCTGGTGTGGCTGGTGGCGATGCTGCTGCCGCTGATGGGCAACTTGCAGGGTTTCTATATTCCACTGCTGAACATGATCTACGTGCTCGACGACACCAGTTGGCATATGGCGGCCATCGCTTCCCTGGCAGCGAACGTGCTGATGTTCACCCTGATCTCGCTGTTCACCAACGCCAGCAGCGAAGAGGCCAGCGCCGCCGAAGCCTGTGCGGTCGACAATGTTCGTCGTCCGCAGCGCCGCGAGCTGCACGCCGCCTCGCCCCAGGAGTTCGCCACGCAACTGGCCAAGCCCCTGGGTGCCAAAGCCGCGCAAAAGGAAGTCGAACAGGCCCTGCGCGACCTTTACCTGCCCTTCGATGAACGCCGCCCGTATGCCTTGCGTCGCCTGCGGGACCGGATCGAGGCCAACCTGTCCGGCCTGATGGGCCCCAGCGTGGCCCAGGACATGGTCGAGACGTTCCTGCCCTACAAGGCCGGTGGCGAGAACTATGTCACCGAAGACATCCACTTCATCGAAAGCCGCCTCGAGGATTACCATTCGCGCCTCACCGGCCTGGCCGCCGAACTGGACGCCTTGCGCCGTTACCACCGCCAGACCCTGCAGGAACTGCCGATGGGCGTGTGTTCCCTGGCCAAGGACCAGGAAATCCTGATGTGGAACAAGGCCATGGAAGAACTGACCGGGATCGCCGCCCAGCGCGTGGTCGGTTCACGCCTGAGCACCCTGGGCGAGCCATGGAAAGGCTTGCTGCAAGGCTTCATCGACCTGCCTGACGAGCACCTGCACAAACAGCACCTGGCCCTCGACGGCCAGACCCGCTGGCTGAACCTGCACAAGGCGGCGATCGACGAGCCGTTGGCACCGGGCAACAGCGGCCTGGTGCTGCTGGTGGAAGACCTGACCGACACCCAGATGCTCGAAGACAAGTTGGTCCACTCCGAACGCCTGGCAAGCATTGGCCGGCTGGCCGCCGGGGTGGCCCACGAAATCGGCAACCCGATCACCGGCATCGCCTGCCTGGCGCAGAACCTGCGCGAAGAGCGCGAGGACGACGGCGAGCTGACGGAAATCAGCGGCCAGATCCTCGAACAGACCAAGCGCGTGTCGCGCATCGTCCAGTCGCTGATGAGCTTCGCCCATGCCGGCGGTCACCAGCACAATGACGAGCCCGTCTGCCTGGCCGAAGTGGCCCAGGACGCCATTGGTCTGCTGGCCCTCAACCGGCGCAATTTCGAGGTGCAATTCTTCAACCTGTGCGACCCGGATCATTGGGTCGATGGCGACCCCCAGCGGCTCGCCCAGGTGTTGATCAACCTGCTCTCCAACGCGCGGGACGCCTCACCGGCCGGCAGCGCGGTGCGGGTCAAGAGCGAAGCGTTCGAACACACGGTCGACCTGATCGTCGAAGACGAAGGCAGCGGTATCCCACAGAACATCATGGACCGATTGTTCGAACCCTTCTTCACCACCAAGGATCCTGGCGAAGGCACCGGTCTGGGCCTCGCACTGGTCTATTCCATCGTTGAAGAGCATTATGGACAAATCACCATCGACAGCCCGGCCGATGTTCAGAGCCAGCGCGGCACCCGTATCCGGGTGACCTTGCCGCGTCATGTCGAAGCGACGTCCGCTGTGAACTGAGACCGTCGAGAGAATCGAATCAATGCCGCACATTTTGATCGTCGAAGACGAAACAATTATCCGCTCCGCCTTGCGCCGCCTGCTGGAACGCAACCAGTACCAGGTCAGCGAAGCCGGTTCAGTGCAGGAAGCACAAGAGCGTTTCAGCATTCCCACGTTTGACCTGATTGTCAGCGACCTGCGCCTGCCTGGCGCCCCGGGTACCGAGCTGATCAAGCTCGGCCAGGGCACGCCGGTGCTGATCATGACCAGCTATGCCAGCCTGCGCTCGGCGGTCGACTCCATGAAAATGGGCGCGGTGGACTACATCGCCAAACCGTTCGACCACGACGAAATGCTCCAGGCCGTGGCCCGCATCCTGCGTGACCGACAGGCGGCGACCAGCAACCCGGCGGAACCCGTCGGCAAGACCACCGCCTCGGTGAAAGTCGGGGCCAGCAACAGTAATGGCGAGATCGGCATCATCGGTTCCTGCCCGCCCATGCAGGACCTGTACAGCAAGATCCGCAAAGTCGCGCCGACCGACTCCAATGTCCTGGTCCAGGGCGAGTCCGGCACCGGCAAGGAGCTGGTGGCCCGTGCCCTGCACAACCTGTCGCGCCGAGCCAAGGCACCGATGATCTCGGTGAACTGCGCGGCCATTCCGGAGAGCCTGATCGAGTCCGAACTGTTCGGTCACGAGAAAGGGGCGTTCACTGGCGCCAGTGCCGGGCGTGCCGGGCTGGTGGAAGCGGCAGACGGCGGCACGTTGTTCCTCGATGAAATCGGCGAGCTGCCACTGGAGGCCCAGGCGCGGTTGCTGCGGGTGCTCCAGGAGGGGGAAATCCGCCGGGTCGGCTCGGTGCAGTCGCAGAAGGTCGATGTCCGCCTGATCGCGGCCACCCACCGTGATCTCAAGAGCCTGGCGAAAATCGGCCAGTTTCGCGAGGACTTGTATTACCGCTTGCACGTGATCGCCTTGAAGCTCCCTGCCCTGCGCGAGCGTGGCGCGGACGTCAATGAAATCGCCCAGGCGTTTCTGGCCCGCCAGAGCGCGCGGGTCAACCGCACCGATCTCAAGTTCGCCCCGGACGCCGAACAGGCCATTCGTCATTACGCCTGGCCGGGTAACGTTCGGGAGCTGGAAAACGCGGTCGAGCGGGCGGTAATCCTGTGCGAGAGCCCGGAAATCTCCGCCGACCTGCTGGGTATCGACATCGAACTGAGCGACCTGGACGACGAAGAATTCATTGGCCTGGCCCCACAACAAGGCGGCGCTGCCAACAACACCAGCCACGAACCCACCGAAGACCTGTCCCTGGAGGATTACTTCCAGCATTTCGTCCTCGAACACCAGGACCACATGACCGAGACCGAGCTGGCACGCAAGCTGGGCGTCAGCCGCAAGTGCCTGTGGGAACGGCGCCAGCGCCTGGGCATCCCACGGCGCAAGACCGGGGCGACCAGCGAAAGCTGACTGTGTGGGAGCGAGCTTGCTCGCGATAGCGGTGTGTCAGTCGCGCTATAGGCAAGCTGATATCCCCCATCGCGAGCAAGCTCCGCTCCCACAGGGAATGTGAAAAAACTGTTACCCCAGTCTTTTTCACGTAACAGAAGCCGGGGTTTACGGTAACGAAACCCCGGCTTTTTTTCGCCTCGGAAAAATGGCCACACCCATAGAACCCCCGGTTTCTCTGGGTTTCGCAAAAGTTGGCACGCACCCTGCTATACCTTTGGTACAAGAACAATAACAAGCAATGCAAAAGACAATAAAAACAAGACGAATCGACTCACGCACAATAAAAACAAGACGGCGAGAGGCGCAGCTAACTGATTCTTTTGGAGAGGCGTTGTATTTGGGGCTTGCCCCACAACCAGGCCGAGAACAATAAAAACTGTCTCAAGACAGGTGCCTGAACTGGTTGGATCGATTGATCACTGCAACACAGCGACCAAAGCAATCCGTTTGCTCTTGGCTCCCGATTGGGAGGGTCACGAAGGGAAAACCTCGTGGCGCGGGCACTCAACAAAAACAAGAAGCCCGAAACCAATAATAAAAACAGAGCACGCAACTAATTCTGGGGGAGCTCCGGCTCCCCTTGTGGTTTCTGTCGTTCCGCCTCCCCCGCAGCCTACAAGCCTGTCGCCTGAAGCTTGCAGCTCAAACGCCTGCGTCCTACACCATCCCTCGACTAAATGCTAGAATCCCCGCCCATCATGCGGTCATTCTTCGTTTTTGGCCGAATATTCCTTCAAACAGTGCATCCCATGCTGAAGAAGCTGTTCCAGTCATTCCGTTCTCCCTTGCGTCGTACGCAACACATTCGCAGCACGCCTGAAGTGCTCAACAGCGGCCAGCATTCGCTGCAAAAGGCCCAGTTCAGCCGTTATGCGGTGAACATCGTCGAACGTTTGCAGAACGCCGGCTACCAGGCTTACCTGGTTGGTGGCTGCGTGCGCGACATGCTGCTCAACATCACCCCCAAGGATTTCGACGTCGCCACCAGCGCCACGCCGGAACAGATACGGGCAGAGTTTCGCAATGCGCGGATCATTGGCCGGCGCTTCAAGCTGGTTCATATCCACTTCGGCCGCGAGATCATCGAAGTGGCGACCTTCCGCGCCAATCATCCGCAAAACGATGAAGAGGAAGACAGCAACCAGTCTTCCCGCAACGAGAGCGGACGCATCCTGCGCGATAACGTCTACGGCACGTTGGAAGAAGACGCGCAACGCCGCGACTTCACCATCAATGCCCTGTATTACGATCCGGTCAGCGAACGCATCCTCGATTACGCCAACGGCGTACACGACATTCGCAATCGTCTGATCCGCCTGATCGGCGATCCTAAGCAGCGCTACCAGGAAGACCCGGTGCGGATGCTGCGAGCCGTGCGTTTCGCCGCCAAGCTGGATTTCGGCATCGAAAAGCACAGCGCCATGCCGATTCGCGAACTGGCGCCCATGCTGCGGGAAATCCCCTCGGCGCGCCTGTTCGAGGAAGTGCTCAAGCTGTTCCTGTCAGGCAACGCGGCAGACACCTTCGAGATGCTGGTGGACCTGCAACTGTTCGATCCGCTGTTCCCCGCCAGCGCCGAGGCCCTGGAGCACAACCCGACCTACACCCACACCTTGATCAGCGAAGCACTGATCAACACCGACCTGCGTATCAAGCAGAACAAACCGGTGACGCCGGCGTTCCTGTTCGCCGCCTTGCTCTGGCCTGCCCTGCCGGCCCGGGTGCTGCGCCTGCAAGACCGTGGCATGCCGCCGATCCCGGCGATGCAGGAAGCCGCCCACGAGCTGATCGCCGAACAGTGCCAGCGCATCGCCATTCCAAAACGCTTCACGATGCCGATCCGCGAGATCTGGGACATGCAGGAGCGCCTGCCACGGCGCAGCGGCAAACGTGCCGACCTGCTGCTGGAAAATCCGCGTTTCCGCGCCGGCTACGACTTCCTCCTGCTGCGCGAAAGCGCGGGCGAGCAGACCGATGGCCTGGGCGAATGGTGGACCGATTACCAGGACGCCAACGACAGCGAGCGCCGCGATATGATTCGTGAGCTCAGCGGCAAGGATGACGGCGCCAGCGGCCCGCGCAAGCGTCGCCGCAGCAGCGGTGCCAAACGCAAGCGTGCCGGTGTACCGAGCGCATCGGGCGAGTAATCGATGGAGCGCATCTACATCGGCATGGGCAGCAACCTGGCCGAACCCGCCGAACAACTGCGCAGTGCCGTCCAGGCGCTGGCGCAATTGCCCGATACCCAACTGGCGGGAGTCTCGGCGTTTTATCAAAGCGACTCCCTGCTTCCCGGCCAGCCGCGCTACACCAATGCGGTGGCGGCGCTGGACAGCCACCTGGCACCGCTGGACCTGCTCGATGCGCTGCAAGCCATCGAAACCGGACAAGGTCGCGAACGCCTCGAACGCTGGGGGCCGCGCACCCTGGACCTGGACATCCTGCTGTTCGGCGATCGCCTGATCGACGAGCCCCGCCTCAAGGTCCCTCACTACCATATGCAAGCCCGGGCCTTCGTCCTGTACCCACTGGCCGAACTGGCCCCCGCCGACCTGCGCCTGGCCGATGGACGCTTGCTCAAGGACCTGCTTGCCGCGTGCCCATTCGTCGGTTTGGAACGCCTGCCCGCCCACTGACGAAGACATCCCCTGTGGGAGCGAGCTTGCTCGCGATAGCGTCGGCACATCCAGCATCCAGGGTGACTGACACACCGCCATCGCGAGCAAGCTCGCTCCCACAGGCTCCGGTACCGGACAGTCACATCCGGGGCGCCCCCCAAGCTGAAACGCATCAGTCACCTCGGTAACACCCGGCGGTAACACATCCAATTGACTTCCCGATTGCTCCTCACGACTATAGGCGTCCCGCTGCCGCCAACGCGGCACTAAAGGGCGCAATCCAGGCCTTACAAGCACCACGCATAGAAGGTGCGCCTGTATAGATAACGAATCATGCGCGTTACTCGCAGTCATTCACGAGCGCCTAATGAGGACTTTTTCATGCCAGCTATTACCCTGACCACGCTGCAAGGTCTCAAGCAAAAAGGTGAAAAAATCGCCATGCTGACCTGCTATGACGCAACCTTCGCCCATGCCTGCAACGAGGCCGGTGTCGAAGTGCTGCTGGTGGGCGATTCCCTCGGCATGGTGCTGCAAGGTCACGACAGCACGCTGCCGGTGACCACCGCCGAGATGGCCTACCATGTGGCCGCCGTCAAGCGCGGTAACACCGATGCGCTGATCCTCGCCGACCTGCCGTTCATGGCCTACGCCACCCTCGAACAAACCATGACCAACAGCGCCATGCTGATGCAGGCCGGTGCCCACATGATCAAGGTAGAAGGCGCGTTGTGGCTGGCCGATTCGATTCGGCTGCTGGCCGAGCGGGGCATTCCGGTGTGCGCGCACCTGGGCCTGACCCCCCAAGCGGTGAATATCCTCGGCGGCTACAAGGTCCAGGGCCGCAATGAGAACCAGGCGCGGCAGATGCGCGCCGATGCGATTGCGCTGGAGCAGGCGGGCGCGGCGATGCTGCTGCTCGAATGCGTACCCAGCGAGCTGGCTGAAGAAATCACCCAGGCGGTGAAGATCCCGGTGATCGGGATCGGCGCCGGCAACGCCACCGATGGCCAGGTGCTGGTGCTGCACGACATGCTCGGGCTGTCGATCACCGGTCGCGTGCCCAAGTTCGTGAAGAACTTCATGGCCGGGCAAGCCTCCATCCAGGGCGCCTTGAGTACCTACGTCACTGAAGTCAAGGCCGCGACGTTCCCGGGCGCCGAACACGGATTTTCCGCATGAACACCGTCAAAACCGTACGCGAACTGCGCGCCGCCGTGGCCCGTGCCCGCGGCGAAGGCAAACGCATCGCCTTCGTGCCGACCATGGGCAACCTGCACAGCGGCCATGTGGCGCTGGTCACCAAGGCCGCACAACGGGCCGACTTCGTGGTGGCGAGCATTTTCGTCAATCCACTGCAATTCGGCGCTGGCGAAGACCTGGACAAATACCCCCGCACCCTGGCGGCCGACCAGGAAAAACTGCTCCAGGCCGGCTGCCATCTGCTGTTCGCCCCCAGCGTCGAAGAAATGTACCCCGACGGCATGGCCGGACAGACCCGGGTCAGCGTCCCGCAATTGTCCGAAGGCTTGTGCGGCGCCAGTCGTCCAGGGCATTTCGAGGGCGTGGCGACGGTGGTCAGCAAGCTGTTCAACATGGTCCAGCCTGACATCGCGGTGTTTGGCCAGAAAGACTTCCAGCAACTGGCGGTGATCCGCGCCTTGGTTCATGACTTGAACATGCCGATCCAGATCATCGGCGAGCCGACCGTGCGTGCCGAGGATGGCTTGGCGCTGTCGTCACGCAATGGCTTTCTCAGCCCGGATCAACGTGCCGTCGCGCCCGTGGTCTATCGCGTCCTGAGCCAGATCGCCGAGGCAATCAAGCAGGGCCGGCGGGATTTCCCGACGTTGATCGGCGAACAGCTCAAGCAACTGGAAGCTGCCGGCCTGCGTCCCGATTACCTGGAAATCCGTCACGCCAAGACCTTGCGCCCGGCGTTGAGCGAGGACCGCGACCTGGTGATTCTGGTGGCCGCCTTCCTCGGCACCACGCGCCTGATCGACAACCTGCACCTGGACCTCGACACCCCCGCCTGAAACATCACAAAAACCCTGTGGGAGCGAGCTTGCTCGCGATAGCGATGCATCAGTCGACATCGATATCGGCTGACCTGACGCCATCGCGAGCAAGCTCGCTCCCACAGTGAGTCATCTGCGTTCCGTCTGTCGGACCGTTCCCGCCCCCGTTGTATAAAAAAGTACCGGGTACCGGTCAGACAAAGTCAAGACAGATTGCAACGCGAGGTTTACTGTAGTCGCCCTGCGTCTGGCGATCATGTCGATGCAGTGTCCGGATGCCCACCTCGAGCCGCGCCGGAATTTTTAGTGTACAAAAGGTCGTTCAAGTAAAAAGGAAACCCGCAGCGATGGCGTATTACCGAACCCCTCATGACGTGACCGCTCTGCCAGCCTGGCAAGCGCTGAATGACCACCGCAAAGCCATGCAGGATTTCAGCATGCGCGAAGCGTTCAATGCCGATCCGCAGCGTTTCACTCAATTCACCCTGTCGAGCTGCGGCCTGTTTCTCGACTACTCGAAAAACCTGATCAACACCCAGACCCGCGATCTGCTGGTGGGTCTGGCCAACGAAGTCGACCTCAAGGGCGCGATCAAGTCGCTGTTCGAGGGCGAAATCGTCAACGCCTCGGAAAACCGCCCGGCCCTGCACACCGCCCTGCGTCGGCCCGTGGGCGACAAGTTGCTGGTCAACGGCGTCAACGTGATGCCGGACGTGCACAAGGTGTTGAACCAGATCACTGACCTGGTCGGCCGCATTCACGACGGCCTGTGGCGCGGCTACACCGAAAAGCCCATCACCGACGTGGTGAACATCGGCATCGGTGGTTCTTTCCTCGGCCCGGAACTGGTGTCCGAAGCGCTGTTGTCCTACGCGCAAAAAGGCGTTCGCTGCCACTACCTGGCGAACATCGACGGCAGCGAGTTCCATGAACTGACCATGAAGCTGCGCGCCGAGACCACGCTGTTCATCGTCTCGTCGAAATCCTTCAACACCCTCGAAACCCTGAAGAATGCCCAGGCCGCCCGCGCCTGGTACCTGGCCCAGGGTGGTTCCGAGGCGGAGCTGTATCGCCACTTCATCGCCGTGTCGAGCAACAACGCCGCCGCCGTGGCCTTCGGCATCCGTGAAGAGAACATCTTCCCGATGTGGGACTGGGTCGGCGGGCGTTACTCGCTGTGGTCGGCCATCGGCCTGCCGATCGCCCTGGCCATCGGCATGTCGAACTTCAAGGAATTGCTCTCCGGCGCCTATTCCATGGACCAGCATTTCCAGAGCGCCCCGTTCGAGCAGAACATGCCGGTGCTGCTGGCGCTGCTGGGGGTGTGGTACGGCAATTTCTGGGGTGCGCAGAGCCATGCGATCCTGCCGTACGACCACTACCTGCGTAACATCACCAAGCATTTGCAGCAATTGGACATGGAATCCAACGGCAAGAGCGTGCGCCAGGACGGTACCCCGGTGTCGACCGACACGGGCCCGGTGATCTGGGGCGGCGTCGGCTGCAACGGTCAGCACGCCTACCACCAGTTGCTGCACCAGGGCACCCAGTTGATCCCGGCCGACTTCATCGTGCCGATCGTCAGCTTCAACCCGGTTTCCGACCATCACCAGTGGCTGTACGCCAACTGCCTGTCCCAGAGCCAGGCGCTGATGCTGGGCAAGACCCGCGCCGAGGCCGAAGCCGAGCTGCGGGACAAGGGCGCCAGCGAAGAAGAGGTGCAGAAATTGGCGTCCCACAAGGTGATTCCGGGCAACCGTCCGAGCAACACCCTCGTGGTCGAACGCATCAGCCCACGGCGCCTCGGCGCACTGGTAGCGTTGTATGAACACAAAGTGTTCGTGCAGAGCGTGGTCTGGGGCATCAACGCCTTCGACCAATGGGGCGTGGAGTTGGGCAAGGAACTGGGCAAGGGCGTCTACAACCGCTTGGTGGGCAGCGAAGAAAACCCGGCCGAAGATGCCTCGACCCAGGGCTTGATCAACTACTTCCGCGGGCGTCACCGCGGCTGATCGTAGGTCGCACTCCAGGTACTGACCTTTGTGGGAGCGAGCTTGCTCGCGATAGCGGTGGATCAGTTGACACTCATGTTGACTGACACACCGCCATCGCGAGCAAGCTCGCTCCCACAGTTGTTTGTGCATGACTTGAACCCTCCCGCTACTCGGCGCATCTTTATGACTTGTCGCAAAACAAGAATAAGGAACCGTCATGTTCGATATCAGCCAGTACCCCCAAGCCGATGCCGTCCGCCGGGCTGCGCAACTGAGTCAGGACGAGTACAAGCGGCTCTACAAAGAATCCATCGAACACCCCAGTGCTTTCTGGGCCGAGCAGGCCACACGCTTTCTCGACTGGATGACGCCTTGGCAAACCGTCCAGCGCTATGACCTCAAGAACGGCGACGCGACCTGGTTCGCCGGCGGCAAGCTGAACGTCAGCGCCAATTGCATCGACCGTCACCTGGACACCCGTGGCGACCAGATCGCGATCATCTGGGAAGGCGACAACCCCGCCGAATCGGCGCAAATCACCTACAAGAAACTGCACAACCATGTGTGCCGCCTGGCCAACGTGCTGAAAAGCCGCGGCGTGAAGAAAGGCGATCGGGTCTGCATCTACATGCCGATGATTCCCGAGGCCGCCTACGCCATGCTCGCCTGCACCCGCATCGGCGCGGTGCATTCGGTGGTGTTCGGCGGCTTCTCGCCGGACTCCCTGCGCGACCGGATTCTCGATGCCGATTGCCGCACGGTGATCACGGCTGACGAAGGCGTGCGTGGCGGGCGCTTCATACCGCTCAAGCGCAACGTCGACAAGGCCCTGGAAAGCTGCCCGAACGTCAGCACCGTACTGGTGGTCGAGCGCACCCAGGGCGAGGTGGGCTGGGTCGAAGGTCGCGACCTCTGGTATCACCAGGCCATGCACGACATGAGCGACGACTGTCCACCCGAACCGATGGACGCCGAAGACCCGCTGTTCATCCTCTACACCTCCGGCAGTACAGGCAAACCCAAGGGCGTGCTGCACACCACGGGCGGTTACCTGCTGCAAGCGGCGATGACGTTCAAGTACGTGCTGGACTACCGCGACAACGAAGTGTTCTGGTGCACCGCCGACGTCGGTTGGGTCACCGGCCATAGCTACATCGTCTACGGCCCGCTGGCCAACGGCGCCACCACGCTGATCTTCGAGGGCGTGCCGAGCCACCCCAGCAGTTCGCGCTTCTGGCAGGTCATCGACAAGCATCGGGTCAATATCTTCTACACCGCACCGACCGCCCTGCGCGCGTTGATGCGCGAAGGGGCCGGGCCGTTGCAGGAAACGTCCCGCAAAAGCCTGCGATTGCTCGGCAGCGTCGGTGAGCCGATCAACCCGGAGGCGTGGGAATGGTATTTCAACACGGTAGGCGAACAGCGCTGCCCGATTGTCGATACCTGGTGGCAGACCGAAACCGGCGGCATCATGCTCAGCCCGTTGGTCAGTGCCCCACGGCTCAAACCGGGCTGCGCCACCCGGCCGATGTTCGGTGTGCAACCGGTCTTGCTGGATGAGGTGGGCAAGGAAATCAGCGGCGCCTGCAGCGGAGTACTGGCGATCAAATCCAGTTGGCCTGGGCAGATTCGCAGTGTCTATGGCGACCACCAGCGCATGGTGGACACGTACTTCAAGCCCTACCCCGGCTATTACTTCACCGGCGATGGGGCGCGCCGCGACGAAGACGGCGATTACTGGATCACCGGGCGCATCGACGACGTGATCAACGTCTCCGGGCATCGCATTGGCACCGCCGAGGTGGAAAGCGCCCTGGTGCTGCACGACAGCATCGCCGAAGCGGCCGTCGTCGGCTATCCCCACGACCTCAAGGGCCAGGGCATCTATGCCTTCGTCACGCCGATGAACGGTGTGGAGGCCAATGACGAGCTGAAGAAGGAATTGCTGGCCCACGTCAGCAAGGAAATCGGCAGCTTCGCCAAGCCGGAACTGATCCAGTGGGCACCCGCGCTGCCCAAGACCCGTTCGGGCAAGATCATGCGACGCATCCTGCGCAAGATCGCCTGCAACGAACTCGACAGCCTCGGCGACACCTCGACCCTGGCCGATCCGAGCGTGGTGGAGGGGCTGATCGACAAGCGCCTGAACCGCTGATGTTTCCAGTGGGAGCGAGCTTGCTCGCTCTCACAGGGACCACGCCAGCCATAACTGCTAAACTCCCGCGCCTCATTTCTCTAAGGCGCGCCCGGCATGTCTTCCTTGAATCAGGCGCTGCGCGCCGCCCTCGACCAGCGTCAGGAGCTGCTCGGCCAACTGCACGCGCAAGGCACCGACTGCTATCGCCTGTTCCACGGCAGCCAGGAAGGCGCACCCGGCCTGACCGTCGACCGCTACGGCCCGCAACTGCTGGTGCAGAGCTTCCATCAGTCGCTGGAACGGGACGACCTGCTGCAACTGCACGGCCTCGTCAACGAACGACTGGGCCTGGAAACCCTGCTGGTCTACAACGACCGCGCCCGGGGCAATTCGCGCGTCGACCGCCAGGACACGGTCTATCAGGCAGACGAAGCCGCCCTGCAAGACCTGGTCGGGCATGAATGGGGCTTGAATTATCGCGTTCGTGGCCGCCATGCCGGGCAGGATCCACTGCTGTTTCTCGACCTGCGCAACGCCCGGGGCTGGGTCAAGGCACACAGCCGCGGCAAAAGCGTGTTGAACCTGTTCGCCTACACCTGCGGCGTCGGCCTGAGCGCAGCGGCCGGTGGCGCGCGGGAGGTGTGCAACCTGGACTTCGCCGAAGGCAACCTGGCGGTGGGTCGCGAAAACGGCCTGCTCAACCCCGATTTGCCACCGATGGCGTTCGTGCAGTCGGATTACTTCCCGGCGATTCGCCAACTGGCGGGCCTGCCCATCAGCCAGCGTCGCGGGCAAAAACTGCCGAGCTACGTGCGCCTGGAACAACGCCAGTACGACCTGGTGCTGCTCGATCCACCGGCCTGGGCCAAAAGTGCATTCGGCACCGTCGACCTGTTGCGCGACTACCAAAGCCTGCTGAAGCCGGCATTGCTCACCACCGCCGACAATGGCGTGCTGATCTGCTGCAACAACCTGGCAAAAGTGTCCATGGACGACTGGCGCGAACAGGTACTGCGCTGTGCGGAAAAAGCCGGTCGCCCGGTGCGCGAGTGGAGCGTGCTGACGCCCGGCAGCGATTTCCCTTCCCTGGACCGGCAGCCACCGCTCAAGACGTTGATCCTCCAGTTCTAGGCCCGCGTCGGAATTTTCACCGAGAAAACCAGACAATTCTCATAAATCACAGTGGCTTCGGAACCGTAAACGCATGCCATACTCCAAGGCACTCCGAATTCACACTAGATGAAGCCGCACATGCCCAAAGGATTGATTCGCGCTTTCGGCGCCCTGTTGACCGCACTGGCCCTCTACAGTCTGTTGGGTTTTCTGATTTTGCCAGGCATCGCCTTGCGTATCGCCAACCAGCAACTGGCCGCCCATGCGACAGTGCCGGCGCAGATCCAGCGTGTGGAACTCAATCCCTTCAGCCTTGAAGTCACCCTCTGGGGCCTGAATATCGGCGAGCCAGGCAAGGAACAGGTCGGCTTCGAACGGCTGTACGCCAATTTGCAACTCGACAGCTTGTGGTCCGGCGCTCTGCACCTGATCGACATCGAGATGGACAAGCCCAAGACCGAAGTCGTGTTCGCCAAGGACGGTCAGTTGAACCTGCTGGGCCTGTTCAAGCTGCCGGCCAGCGAACCGACGCCCGCCGATCCCGAGGCCAAGCCGTTTCCCCTGCGGGTCGATCGAATCAAGTTGGCCGGCGGCTACGTGCATTTCCAGGACTTGCGGCCCAGTGAGCCCATCGAGTTTCTCTACGACACCCTCGATTTCGAGCTGAAGAATCTCAGCACCCTGCCCGACGACAATGCCGACATGACCCTGGTGGCCGCCGGCCCCGAAGGCGGACAGATCGACTGGACCGGTAATTTCAGCCTCACACCGATTGCCTCCCAAGGCACACTCAAAGTCACTGGCGGCCAGATGAAAGCCTGGTGGCCCTATGTGCGCGACGCCGTACCGCTGGTGCTGGAAAACGGTGTCCTGAACCTGAGCACCGACTACAAGCTCAACCTGGCCAAGGGCACCGAACTGCTGCTCAACAACGTCGCGGTCAGCGTCGCGCCCTTGGCGATCAAGGCCCCCGATGGCCGCCCACTGGTGAAACTCGAACGCCTGGACGTGAGCGAAACCACGGTGGACCTGGCCAAGCAGCAAGTGGTGGTCGGCAAGATCCGCAGCCAGAAGCTGGAAACCTGGGCCGCTCGCGAGGCGGACGGGCAACTGGACTGGCAGAAGCTCTTCGCCAGCCAGCCCGCAAAACCGCAAGTCAAGGCAGAACCGGCATCCGCTCCGGCGGCGGCCGACTCGCCAAAACCTGAACCGGCACCGCCCAGCAAACCGTGGCAAGTGCTGCTCAAGGACGTGCAACTGCGCGACTACCAGGTGCACTTGGCCGACCGCCAGGCGCAGCCCGCCGTGGCCCTGGAGGTCGGCCCGCTGAACCTCGACCTGCAGAACTACGACACCCTCAACGGCTCGCCCTTTACCCTCAAGCTGGATACCGGGCTGGGCAAACAGGGCAAGATCCTGGCCGATGGCGAGGTCAACCTGAACCCGATCAGCGCCAGGCTCAAGGTCAAGACCCAGGACATCGACCTGCGCGTCGCCCAGTCCTACATCAACCCGTTCATTCGCCTGGAACTGCGCTCCGGGATGCTCGGCAGTGACCTGGCGGTCGACCTCAAGAGCACCGAGCCGCTGGCATTCGCCGTCACCGGCCGCGCCCAGGTCGAGCAGTTGCACACCCTCGACACCCTCAAGACCCGCGACTTCCTCAAGTGGCAGCGTCTGGTGGTCGAAGGCCTCGATTATCAGCACGGTGACAGCCTGTCCATCGACAAGGTCAACCTGTTCCAGCCTTACGCGCGCTTCATGATCAACGACGACCGCACCACCAATGTCGATGACCTGCTGATCCCGCAACCGGCCGACAGCGGCGCGAAGAGCACCGCGCCAAAACCGAAGTCCCAGGAAAAACCGCTGGGCATCCACATCGGCGGCATCGCCATCAACGACGGTTCGGCCAACTTCGCCGACTTCAGCCTGACGCCCAATTTCGCCACGGCCATCCAGCAACTCAATGGCCAGATCGGCACCATCGACAGCCGCCAGGCCCAACCGGCCAGCGTGGACGTCAAGGGCAAGGTCGACCGTTACGCGCCGGTCACCATCAAGGGGGCGGTAAACCCCTTCGATCCGATGGCCAGCCTCGACATCGCCACCAGTTTCAAACGGGTCGAGCTGACGACCCTGACGCCCTATTCCGGCAAGTTCGCCGGCTATCGCATCCGCAAGGGCCGGCTCAATCTCGACCTGCATTACCGAATCACCAAGGGCCAGCTCCAGGCGGAGAACAAGGTGGTGGTCGAACAACTGCAGTTGGGGGAAAAAGTCGACAGCCCGGACGCCGTGAGCCTGCCGTTGAAGCTGGCCATCGCCTTGCTCAAGGACTCCGAGGGCAAGATTTCCATCGAACTGCCGGTCAGCGGCAACCTCAACGATCCACAGTTCAGTGTCATGCCGATTGTCTGGCAGACCCTGCGCAACCTGGTGGTCCGCGCGGCCCAGGCACCCTTCAAGCTCATCGGCGGGCTGGTGGCCGGGGGCGGTTCGGAAGACTTGGGCAGCGTGGCATTTGCGCCGGGTTCCAGCGACCTGAGCAAGGATAACGAAAGCGTGCTGCTCAAACTGTCCGAAGCCCTGGGCAAACGACCGGAGCTGCGCCTGGAGATCGAAGGCACCGCCGCCGAAAGCAGCGACGGTCCATTGCTCGCCGCCCAGCGTCTGGAACGCGAATACCAGTACAACTACTACAAGATGCTGCAACGTCGGGGCGACAAAGTACCGGCCCAGGCCTCGCTGATACAGGTGCCCGAGGATGAAAAGCCCCCCCTGCTCGAAGGCATCTACCGCACGCGCCTCAAGACTCAGCCGCCTGCCGAATGGGCGCAACTGGATAAAAAGGCGCGCATCGAGAAACTGCGCGAAAGCGTGATCAAGTTCTGGAGCGGCAGCGACGTGCTATTGCGTCAACTGGGACAGGAGCGGGCCAGCAGCATCAAGGACTTCCTGGTGGACAAAGGCCAATTGGCCGACGACCGCGTGTATTTCATCGACGCCAGCCTCGGCCAGGCCGAAAGCGACGGCCGCGTAATCACTCCTCTGCACCTGGATGCTGAATGACATGAAGTGTGTGTACGGGCTCAGCCTGGGTCTATTGCTCGCCGCCGGCCAAGCGTCGGCGGCCGATACGCTGCGGTGCGGCAGCCAGTTGATCAGCGTCGGTGACCGCTCCAGCGAAGTGCTGCAAAAGTGCGGGCAGCCTGTGGCGCGGGATGACCTGGGCTATAAACGCAGTGTCAATCGCCGGGAAGAATACCCGGTGGAGGAATGGACCTACGGGCCCAACAGCGGCATGTATCAGTACCTGCGTTTCGAGGGGAATCGGCTGGTGCAGATCACCAGCAAGCGGGGGCAGTGAATGTGCCGCCGCCATCGCGAGCAAGCTCGCTCCCACATTTGACCGCATTCCTTCTGGCAGAACTCGATCCCTGTGGAACAGGCTTGATCACTTTCTTCTGAAAGAACTTGGTCCCTGTGGAACAGCTTGATCACTTTTTCTGAAGGAACTCGATCCCTGTGGGAGCGAGCTTGCTCGCGATAAGGGCAACTCGGTATCCCCGGCCGGACCGCACATTTTTTCCACCCCAGAATAGAACAGGCCCCCGGCACGAATGCCGGGGGCCTGTAATGGCCACGTCCCTGTGGCCTTTCGCATGAACTCCAAAAGCAACGGCAAGCGTATGACTCAGCCCGCTTGCCGCGCCCTCTCCCAGTCCAGGCGAGAAGTCTTGGCCTTACTCGGCTTTCAGGCCGTCAGCCGATACGGCCTTGACGCCTTTGATTTTCTTGGCGATTGCCACGGCGGTGGTTTTCTGAGCCTCGGTCACGGCAACAGTGGAAGACAGGGACACAACGCCTTTGTTGGTTTCGACTTTGATATCAGTGCCAGGGATGCCTTTTTCGGTGACCAGGTCAGCTTTGACTTTGGTAGTGATCCAGGTATCGGAAGTTTCTTCCTTAGCCTTGGTCACTTCGCCAGCAGCCAGCATCATTGGCGCCTGAGTTGCTTGAGTGGTCTCGGCGAATGCGCTAGCCATGGTCAGGGTCAGTGCGGTAGCAGCGGCGGCAGTGATAGCGAACTTCTTCATACGAGTAACTCCTGTTTTTCTCAGAAACTGCCGGAGGTGCATCCCGGCAGGGTTATCAGGAGTAGTGCGAAGGCCGTGCCAGTTTTTAGAAATCAACTAATTCCTTATAAATCAATTAGTTAAGCGAAGCGGCAAAATTCACAATCATGCAAATTGCATGAGCCTCCCGTTTTCAACATGCAACTTGCCGATTCTGCCTTGCCGCTAAGCTGATGAGTCAAGAAGGGTTTGCACAGCGAGGGAGCGGCCCTACTCGCCGCGCAAGTATCAAACGCCAGGGCAAGCGGTCGGCAGGTATTCCTTGGGTGCGTTGGATGCGCATGTCCAGGCGCCGTTGACATCACGGCTGAGGGTGATCGTCTTACCCGCTACGGAGGCAGGGGCGTTCAGAAGGGTACAAACGATGGTGCCCCCTGCCGCAGCCGTACCTGTTACCGAAATTGTGCAGTTACTGGTTGTGGTCGGGGCGTTCATGAGGGCCAACGTTGGAGTAACTCCCTGATTCATCTGATCCTCGTACGCGACCTTCAGCGCCGAGATTTCCCCCAGCCCGGCGGTAGCCTTCGCCCGCGCCTGATACCTGGAGTACTGCGGCAACGCGAACGTCGCCAGAATGCCGATGATCGCCACGACGATCAGCAGCTCGATCAGGGTAAAACCTTTTTGCTTGCTCATAGACATCTCCATAGCATGAGTCGAAATCTCATGACCTGAAACAACCATTGCAGGGCACATGCCAACCCTAAAGCACCATCAATAAAGGGGTTGAACCCGCACAACAGCGACGTCCTACCTCAACAACCGCACTATCTGACATTTTTTGTCACCCTGCCCCGCTGGTTTGGCGTCGATGCTTGACTAGGCTATAAGTCATGAACTGTCTGCCGCCGGAATCCCCATGAATGACATCGCCCTCAGCGGTCTGACCAAGCAATTGGTGCTGGCTGAACTGCTCACCGAGCAAAGTGCGCAACAGGCATATCAACAGGCCCAACGCAGTCGCACCCCGCTGGTCAGCTACCTGGTGCAGCACAAACTGGTCCAGAGTCGTCAGGTCGCGGAGATCGCCTCGGAGCATTTCGGCGTCGCCCTGCTGGACCTGAACAGCCTGGACAAGGAAACCCAGCCCACGGGCCTGGTCAGCGAAAAACTGGTGCGCCAACATCACGCCCTGCCGCTGTGGCGGCGCGGCAACAAGTTGTTCGTGGGCATCTCCGACCCCACCAATCACCAGGCCATCAATGACATTCAATTCAGTACCGGCCTGACCACCGAAGCCATCCTGGTGGAGGACGACAAGCTCAGCGACGCCATCGAAAAGTTTTTCGAGTCCAGTAGCACGGGCCTGGAAGGCATGGGCGATGTCGACCTGGACGGCCTGGACATCGAATCGATCGACGATTCCAAGCAGGACGCCATCGGCGGCCAGGACACCGACGACGCGCCCGTGGTGCGTTTCGTCAACAAGATGCTGCTGGACGCGATCAAGGGCGGCTCTTCCGACCTGCACTTCGAGCCTTACGAAAAAATCTACCGGGTGCGGGTGCGCACCGACGGCATGCTGCGGGAAGTGGCCCGGCCGCCGATCCAACTGGCGACCCGTATCGCCGCCCGCCTGAAGGTCATGGCCAGTCTCGATATTTCCGAACGGCGCAAACCCCAGGACGGCCGGTTGAAAATGCGCCTGTCGAAAACCAAGTCCATCGACTTCCGGGTCAACACCCTGCCGACGCTCTGGGGCGAAAAAGTGGTGATCCGGATCCTCGACCCCTCCAGCGCGCAGATGGGCATCGATGCCCTGGGCTACGAGCCGGATCAGAAAGACCTGTACATGGCCGCCCTCAAGCAACCGCAAGGGCTGATCCTGGTCACCGGCCCGACCGGCTCGGGCAAGACCGTGTCGCTGTACACCGGGCTGAATATCCTCAATACCGTGGACATCAATATTTCCACCGCCGAAGACCCGGTGGAGATCAACATGGAAGGCATCAACCAGGTCAACGTGAACCCGCGCCAGGGGTTGGACTTCGCCCAGGCCCTGCGCTCGTTCCTGCGCCAGGACCCGGACGTGATCATGGTCGGCGAGATCCGCGACCTGGAGACCGCCGAAATCGCCATCAAGGCCGCCCAGACCGGGCACCTGGTGCTCTCCACACTGCATACCAACAGCGCCGCCGAAACCCTGATCCGCTTGCAGAACATGGGCATCCCGGGCTTCAACATCGCCACCGCCGTGCACCTGATCATCGCCCAGCGATTGGCGCGCAAGCTCTGCCCCCACTGCAAGAAAGCCATCGAGATTCCCGAGGAAACCCTGCTCAAGGAAGGTTTCCCCCGGGAACGCATCGGCACATTCACGATCTATGAGCCGGTCGGTTGCCAACAGTGCAACCACGGTTACAAAGGGCGCGTGGGGGTTTACGAAGTGGTCAAGAACACGCCCGAGCTGCAACGGTTGATCATGGCCGAGGGCAACTCGCTGGAAATCGATCTGCAAATGCGCAAGGACGGCTTCAATGACCTGCGCACATCGGGGCTGCTCAAAGTGATGCAAGGCGTCACCAGCCTCGAGGAAATCAACCGGGTCACCAAGGATTGAGCATGGCGGTCAAGGCAGTAAAAACCGACGTCTATACGTGGGAAGGCAAAGACCGCAAAGGCGCGAAAATGACCGGCGAGCTGACGGGACAGAGCCCGGCCCTGGTCAAAGCACAACTGCGCAAACAAGGCATCAACCCGGAGAAGGTGCGCAAGAAATCCACCTCGATATTCAGCAAGGGCAAGCGCATCAAGCCGCTGGATATCGCCCTCTTCACCCGCCAGATGGCAACGATGCTCAAGGCTGGCGTGCCACTGTTGCAGGCGTTCGACATCATCGGCGAAGGCTTCGACAACGCCAACATGCGCAAGCTGGTGGACCAGGTGAAGCAGGAAGTCGCCGCTGGCAACAGCTTCGCCGCCTCGCTGCGCAAATGCCCGCAGTATTTCGACGATTTGTACTGCAACCTGGTGGATGCCGGTGAACAGGCCGGTGCCCTGGACACACTGCTGGACCGGGTCGCGACCTACAAGGAAAAGAGCGAAGCGCTCAAGACCAAGATCAAGAAAGCCATGACCTACCCGACGGCGGTGATACTCGTCGCGGCGGTGGTCACCGGCATCCTGCTGGTCAAGGTGGTACCGCAATTCGAATCGGTCTTCTCCGGGTTCGGAGCGCAGCTGCCGGCTTTCACGGTGATGGTCATCGGCCTGTCGGAATTCTTGCAGGAATGGTGGTGGGTGGTGCTTGGCGGATTTGTGGGGACGTTTTTTGGCGTGAAATACGCGCTCCGGCGTTCCGAGCGCTTTCGTGACTGGCGCGATAAATGGCTACTCAAGCTACCGCTGATAGGCGCCTTGATGTACAAGTCCGCCGTGGCCCGCTACGCCCGCACGCTCTCGACGACATTCGCCGCCGGCGTGCCGCTGGTCGAAGCCCTCGACTCGGTATCGGGCGCCACCGGCAACGTGGTGTTCAAACGCGCCGTGCAGCGCATCCGCCAGGACGTCTCCACCGGCATGCAGTTGAATTTTTCCATGCGCGCGTCAGGGATCTTTCCGAACCTGGCCATCCAGATGACCGCCATCGGCGAGGAATCCGGCGCGCTGGACGACATGCTCGACAAGGTGGCGAGTTTTTATGAGGCCGAAGTGGACAATCTGGTGGACAACCTCACCAGCCTGATGGAACCCTTCATCATGGTGATCCTGGGGGTCGTCGTGGGTGGCCTGGTGGTTGCCATGTACCTGCCCATCTTTCAACTCGGCTCTGCGATCTGACATGCCCCTGAGCGAATTTTTCGTGCTGTATCCCGTGGCTTTCGTGCTTGTTGCGGCTTTGCTCGGCCTGATCGTCGGCAGTTTCCTCAATGTGCTGGTGTGGCGCCTGCCGAAGATGCTCAACCGCGAATGGCGCCTGCAAGCCCACGACCTGCTGGGCCTGCCGGCCGAGACCCCGGGCCCGGTCTACAACCTCATGCTGCCCCATTCCCAATGCCCGCACTGCGGCCATCGCATCCGCGCCTGGGAGAACATTCCGCTGTTGAGCTACCTGATGCTGCGTGGCCGCTGTTCGAGCTGCGCCGCGCCCATCGGCAAGCGTTACCCCCTGACCGAAATGGCCTGCGGCGCGTTGTCGGCGTTCGTCGCCTGGCATTTCGGCTTTGGCTGGCACGCCGCGATGGTGATGGTGTTGACCTGGGGCCTGCTGGCCATGAGCCTGATCGATGCCGAGCATCAACTGCTGCCCGATACCCTGGTGTTGCCGTTGTTGTGGCTGGGCTTGATCGTCAACAGCTTCGGGCTGTTCGTTTCCCTGGACCAGGCGATGTGGGGCGCGGTGGCCGGCTACCTGACGCTGTGGTCGGTGTTCTGGGTGTTCAAGCTGATCACCGGCAAGGAAGGCATGGGCTACGGGGATTTCAAGCTGCTGGCGATGCTGGGCGCCTGGGGCGGCTGGCAGGTGCTGCCGCTGACGCTGCTGTTGTCGTCGCTGGTGGGCGCCGTTATCGGGGTCATTGTGCTGCGCTTGCGTGACGCTCCCCGGTCGACGCAAATCCCCTTCGGACCTTATCTGGCCATTGCCGGCTGGATTGCCTTGCTCTGGGGTGGTCAAATAACCGACTTCTATTGGCACTCTGTCGGTTTCTAATGAATACCCCTCTGGAAAAACCCTGGATTCTCGGCCTGACCGGTGGCATCGGCAGCGGCAAGAGCGCGGCGGCCCAGCATTTCATCGATCTGGGTGTGCACGTCATCGACGCCGATCATGCGGCACGCTGGGTGGTCGAACCCGGACGCCCGGCGCTGGCGAAAATCGCCGAGCACTTCGGCCCTGGCGTATTGCAGGCCGACGGTGCCCTGGACCGGGCGGCGCTGCGCAAGCTGATTTTCGAGCATGCCGATGAACGCCGCTGGCTCGAAGCGCTGCTGCATCCGCTGATCGCCGAGGAAATCGCCCATCACCTGGCTCAGGCACAATCGTCCTACGCGATCCTGGTGTCGCCGCTGCTGATCGAGTCAGGGCAGTACGCCATGACCCAGCGGATCCTGGTGATCGACGCGCCGGAACAACTGCAGATCGAACGTACGTTGCAACGCGACCAGACCAGCGAACAGCAGGTCCAGGCGATCCTCAAGGCCCAGTCCAGCCGCCAGGATCGCCTGAGCCATGCCGATGACGTGGTGGTCAATGATCGCGACCTCGCCTGGCTGCACAGCGAGGTCGAGCGCCTGCATCACTTTTACCTTACTTTGCGTGGAGGCCACTCATGAGCCAAACCCCAACCGTTGATTGCCCAACCTGTGGCGCCCCTGTGGAATGGAGCCCGCAGAGCACATTCCGGCCGTTCTGTTCCGATCGCTGCAAACTGATCGACCTCGGCGCCTGGGCGTCGGAAGAACACAAGATCCCGGTCAGCCCCGACGCCGAGGATGAGCTGTTCAGCGAAGATTTCGAGTCTCGGCATTAAGGCAGTGTCGCTCACTCAGGAAAGGTCTGAGTCATTGTGGCGAGGGGATTTATCCCCTCGCCACAGAGTCATCGTTTCCTTGGGTGTGCAGCATTCGCCATTAAGGCCGCATGAAACCGTAGTCCTGTTCGTCGTCGAGGTTTTCCGCCAGGAAACTCAACTCGTCGGCCAGGTCTTCAGCGCTGCGCACTGTCTTGCTCTGCTGCACGATCGCACTGAGCAAGGCACGCAGGCTCAAGCCCGGGTCGAAACCGATCTCCATTGCGGCATCGTGGCTACGCCTGATCTCTTGCCTGGCCCACTCATAAACACTCATGGTTGTACTCCTGGAAGTTTTCCAGAGCATGCAGGGCATGCGGTGGGTCAGCCTTGACGTGAATCAAGGCTTGTCATCGTCATTCCACGGTGCCGACAGGTAGCGCGTGCGGTTGAAGGTTTCCAGCCATTCGGGGCTGAACACCACCAACGCACTGATCACCATGCCGTTGATGAAGGCCTCTGGGAAAATGATCAACCAGAGGTAGCCGATGAAATCCTCCAGCCAGTAAGGCATGGCAAACAGGCCGTCGTACCAGAGCAAACCGAGCCCCAGCAGCAGGCAGGCAAGTGCCGAAAGCGCGGCGGCCAGGAACCCCGAACAAAAGATATACACAAACAGGTTACGCGGCTGGGCGCGCTCCACCAGGACTGCGCAACATTCGGTGATCAGCACCGGCAGCAGGATCAGCAGCGCCCCGTTGACCCCGACCGCCGCCATGTCCTGACGCCCCAGCAGCACCAGCGCCATCTGCGCGCACAGGCCACCCAGAATCGCCAATGGCCAGTCCAGCAGCAGCGTCACGGCGGTCATGCCGATGAAATGATACGAGACCCCCGTATCGAAATCCCGTCGCACCAGCCACAGCATGAACAACGCCAGCACCGTGCCGAACAACAGATGCTGGCGACGGCTGTCGGTGAACAGCTCGACCCATGGTGCCCGCGCCACGGCCCAGGCCAGCACCGGCACATAAACCAGCCAACCGACCGCCAGGGTTTGCGGTGATAGCAGTTCAGCACCGATCATGGACTACTCCTTTCGCTTGCCCCTGCCTCGAACAGGGTTACTTCAAGCCAGCAGTCTACACCTCCCCCATAACACCCATTAATCCACGCAACGCTTTCAGCTTGTCGCAATTGAACGCTAAGCTTGGGCTCATGGATGATTCCGATTATTTACGCCTGCTGACCATCGCGGCCGAGCAAGCCAACGCCTTTCTCTCCAATGCCCGCAAATGGGAGCGTGAGCGTTGGGTCTGCCAGCGTCTGTTGCAAGGGCTGAACGTGCCTTATCGCGCCGACGAATTCGCCCCGGCCGGCGAGCCACCGGACGTATTGTTTCGCGATGCCAATTTCGAGGTATTTTTCGTGCTCGACGAGGGCCGCCGCCTCAATGACGAATGGCGCGATGAATTGCAACGTCGCCGCAGCGCCTTTTCCCTGAGCCAACTGGTACGTCGCGAGGCCAAGCCCCGGCGAATCCCGGCCAATGAATTCCTGATGCGCCTGGCCCCTACCCTGCGCAAGAAAGCCCACAACTACACCGAGCGCGGCATGGACCTGGGCGACCTGGACATCATCGCCTTCGCCAGCCTCAAGCGCGAAGTGCTGGACCTCAACAGTCACTTTCCACCGCCGACCGAATACCTGCGCCAGGGCTGGCGCTCGCTGTCGCTGGTGGGGCCGACGTTTGCCCGGGTGCTGTTCGCCCATCCCGACGCGCCAGACTTTTTGCGAGGCAACCTGGGGCGCAGCATCGTGTTCGACGTCGGTATCAGCCTGTGAGCCCATTGCAGGAACTGATTGCCGCCGTGCCGCAGCAGGGCCGCGTACGCTGGATTGGCGTGCGCCCCCAGGGTCACGCGCCGATGATCGAACTGGACGCCGTGGAAGCCCGCCTGGAAGCCGGACTGACCGGCGATCATGCCCGCCCCGGAGTACGCAATGCGCGACAAGTGACGTTGATCCAATGGGAGCACCTGGCCGTGATCGGCTCGCTGATGGGCCGCCCCGAGGACCGGCCGGTGCTGCCACATGAGCTGCGACGCAATATTGTGGTCAGTGGCATCAATCTGTTCAGCCTCAAGGGCCGGCGCTTTCGCATCGGCCAAGCCATCTTTGAAACCACCGGCTGGTGCCAGCCCTGTGCCCGATTGGAGCGAAACCTCGGCGAAGGGACGTTCCAGGCCGTACGCGGCCATGGCGGAATCACCGCCCGGGTGTTAAAAAGTGGAATCATTCGCCTGGACGACAGCCTGAGCGTCGAACCTGTGCCGGCGAGCGGCTACGCAGCTTTCAATGCCGGCTAGCCGGACGCTGTAACGTCTTCACCTTTCGCAACGTCTACCTGACGAGGCCTTTATGACCAGCCGCCTGAACCCAGATGACCAGAAGCATGTCGAAGAGTACCTGCAACTGTCCCAGCACCGAGTCGAGCGCCGGCCTTTCCGGCCGTGGATGCTCCTGGTGGTGGTACTGGCCGTGACCATCGGCCTGGGCCTGTTGAGCCGACTGATCAGTTACCTGACGCTATGAGCCGCCTGGCGCTCGCTCGGGTAACGGCACCGAATTCCTTTAGCCTTGCGAGATATCCCCATGACTCATCGTATTGTCATCGTTGGCGGCGGCGCCGGCGGCCTGGAGTTGGCTACCCGTCTGGGTAAGACTCTGGGCAAGCGTGGCACGGCCAGCGTGATGCTGGTCGACGCGAACCTGACCCACATCTGGAAACCCCTGCTGCATGAAGTGGCTGCCGGTTCCCTGAACTCCTCCGAAGACGAACTCAACTACGTCGCCCAGGCAAAATGGAACCATTTCGAGTTCCAGCTTGGGCGCATGAGCGGCCTGGACCGGGAGCGCAAGAGAATCCAGCTGGCCGCCACCTATGACGAGGCGGGCGTCGAGCTGTTGCCGGCTCGGGAATTGGGTTACGACAGCCTGGTGATTGCCGTCGGCAGCACCACCAATGACTTCGGTACCGAAGGCGCGGCGCAGCACTGCCTGTTCCTCGACACGCGCAAGCAGGCCGAGCGCTTCCATCAGCAATTGCTCCACCACTATCTGCGTGCCCACGCCGGACAGACCGATGTTGTCGAGCGCATCAGCGTCGCCATCGTCGGCGCCGGTGCGACCGGTGTCGAACTGGCGGCCGAGCTGCATAATGCCGCTCACGAACTGCACGCCTATGGCCTGGACCGGATCAAACCGGAGAACATGCACATCACCCTGATCGAGGCCGGTCCACGGGTCTTGCCAGCGCTGCCGGAGCGTATCGGCGGACCGGTGCACAAGACCCTGGAGAAACTCGGGGTCAACGTCATGACCAATGCTTCCGTAAGCCAGGTGACCGCCGAAAGCCTGATTACCGCGGACGGCCAAGTGATCGACGCGAGCCTGAAAGTCTGGGCCGCCGGGATTCGCGCCCCGGACTTCCTCAAGGACATCGACGGACTGGAGACCAACCGGATCAACCAGCTGCACGTGCTGCCGACGCTACAGACCACCCGCGACGAGAACATCTTCGCCTTCGGCGATTGCGCCGCCTGCCCGCAACCCGGCAGCGATCGCAATGTTCCGCCCCGCGCCCAGGCCGCGCACCAGCAGGCCTCGCTGCTGGCCAAATCCCTGAAGCTGCGGATCGAAGGCAAGGCCCTGCCCGACTACAAATATACCGACTACGGCTCGCTGATTTCGCTGTCGCGGTTCTCGGCGGTGGGCAACCTGATGGGCAACCTGACCGGCAGCGTAATGCTCGAAGGCTGGCTGGCGCGGATGTTCTACGTCTCGCTGTACCGCATGCACCAGATGGCGCTGTACGGGATGTTCCGCACGGCCATGCTGATGCTGGGCAGCAAGATCGGGCGCGGGACCGAGCCCAGGCTCAAGTTGCACTGAGGATGAACCGCTGACGACTGCGGTGTATCAACAACATTGACACTGAATGATCTACCGCAATCGCGAGCAAGCTCGCTCCCACAGTTGATCGCGGTCATCCTGTGGGAGCGAGCTTGCTCGCGATGACGGCGGCGCAATCAATACTTAACCTCGGGCAGAATCTCTGTCCGAGCGATCCATCAATCAAACCTGAAACCGCTGCACCATCGTGCGCAGCGAATTGGCCAGTTGCGACAACTCATGGCTGGAGGCACTGGTCTGGCCCGCGCCGGAAGCCGAGCGCACCGACAAATCACGAATGTTCACCAGGTTGCGATCCACCTCGCGGGCCACTTGCGCCTGTTCTTCGGCGGCGCTGGCGATGACCAGGTTGCGTTCGTGGATTTCATTGACCGAGGCCGTGATGGTCTGCAGCGCGTCCCCTGCCCGCTCCGCCATGGCCAGGGTGCTGGCGGCGCGAGTCGAACTGGCCTGCATGGAATCGAGTGCCTGGGTGGCACCGCTGCGCATGCCCTGGACCATTTGCTCGATTTCCTGGGTCGATTGCTGCGTGCGATAAGCCAGCGCCCGGACTTCGTCCGCCACCACCGCAAACCCACGCCCGCTCTCACCCGCCCGGGCCGCTTCAATGGCGGCGTTGAGGGCCAGCAGGTTGGTCTGCTCGGCGATGGCGCGGATCACATCCAGCACCTTGCCGATATCCTGCGATTGGTTGGCCAACGATTGCACCAGCCCACCCGTCACCTGCACATCGCTGGCAAGAGCGCCGATGGCATCGACCGTGTCGCTGACCCGCTGCTGCCCCAGGGACGCCGATTCACTGGACTGACGCGTGGCATCGGAGGTGGAAACCGCATTGCGCGCGACCTCTTCCACGGCCGTGGTCATTTCAGTGACCGCGGTGGCCGCTTGTTCAATTTCGTTATTCTGTTGTTGCAGGCTGTGGGTGCTGTCGAGCGTGACAGTGTTCAGCTCATCAGCGGCGGTGGCCAGCTGTGCAGCCGAGCCGCTGATGCCCTGCAGGGTTTCCCGCAGGTTCTGCTGCATGGTCGCCAGCGCCTTGAGCAAACGGCTCACTTCGTCGTTGCCATGGGTCTCGATCGGTCGGGTCAGGTCGCCTCGGGCCACGTTCTCAGCGGCATTCAGCGCCTCGCCCAAGGGCTTGACGATGCTGCGGGTGAGCAGCATGGCCAGCACGACCGTGGCCAGGGCCGCGAGCACCACGAACAGGCTGACGATCATCCGGGAATTGACGTAGTGCTCCTGGGACTTCTGGCTTTCGATGGACACCTGCTTGGAGAACAACTCCGCCAAGTCATTGAGCTGTTTACCGGAACCATCCACCACGGTCTTCATGTCCACCAGCAGCAGCTTGATCAGCTCGTCCCGCCGGCCCTGCTCGGCCAGGGTGAAGGATTGGGCGATGCCCGTGCGGTAAGCGGCAAAGGTCTGCTTGAACTGGTCGTAAAGGGCCTTGCCTTCAGGCGTGACGACGAGTTTTTCATAGGCAGCGATTTTTTCCCCCAGTTCTTTGTCGCGGGTGTCCATTTGTCCGCGGTACACCGGGATATTCTTCGGGTCCTGGTCCAGGGCCATGCGCAGGGAAATCGTGCGGATACGCAGCATCCACTCGCGAATCTCGTCCCCTCCACGGATGCTGGGCAGCCATTGGGTTTCCACGGCGACTTCACTGTCACGGATGCTGGACATCTGCCCCAGCGCGAATACCCCGAGCAACGCCACCAGCACGGCAATCAAGGCAAAACCCAACGCGGCACGCGGGGCGATATTCAACTGACGAAGAACCATAAGGGGTGCCTTTTTTTATTGTTGGCCTGAGGTGGGGCCACGCCCCTGTCGCTAGGTTATCGGCAGGTCGTACGACGACTTAAGTCAGTCCACTTTATTGCAGGCAAAAAAAATCCCCGTATCTTTCGATACGAGGATTTTCAATATGGTCGGGGTAAGGGGATTCGAACTCCTGACATCCTGCTCCCAAAGCAGGCGCGCTACCGGACTGCGCTATACCCCGATTGAAATGGCTCCGTGACCAGGACTCGAACCTGGGACCCAATGATTAACAGTCATTTGCTCTACCGACTGAGCTATCACGGAACTGATATTTCAAGCTACAACATTGAAGCTAGCTTCAACCTCTTCTACCCTTGCGCATCGCTGCGTTCGTGTGTCTGAGGCGCGCTATTCTACAATCTTCAAAACCTCTGTCAACCCCTTAAATTGCTTTCAAGACAATGATTTGCAACTTATTTTGGATTACTTCCCAGTGAGAAGTCGTCCTTGGGGTGACGTACTGCGGGGCGCACTTTACAAGCCTTTTCCTTTGAGTTCAACGGCCTGATGAAAAAAATGGCCTTGCAAGGCAAGGCCATTTCCATCGTCGGCAGAGCCAGCCTTCAGTTGAAGACGATTTCGTCGTTCTCCACCGTACCGGTCACGGTTTCGCCCGGCATGAAGCGACCGGACAGAATCAACTGCGCCAGCGGGTTTTCGATCCAGCGCTGGATCGCTCGTTTGAGCGGCCGCGCGCCATAGACCGGGTCGTAACCCACCGCGATCAGCTTGTCCAAGGCCTCGTCGCTCAATTGAAGCTTGAGCTCGCGCTCGGTGAGACGGCTGCGCAGACGACCCAATTGGATCTCGGTAATGCCGGCAATCTGATCCCGGGCCAACGGCTCGAAGATCACCACCTCGTCGACCCGGTTGATGAATTCCGGGCGGAAGTGGGTAGAGATCGCGTCCATCACCGCCGCGCGCTGCGCCTCACGGTCGCCCACCAACTCCTGGATCTGTGTCGAACCCAGGTTGGAGGTCATCACGATCACCGTGTTGCGGAAGTCCACCGTACGTCCGTGGCTGTCGGTCAGGCGACCATCCTCCAGCACTTGCAGCAGGATATTGAACACATCCGGGTGCGCTTTCTCGACCTCATCGAGCAGGATCACCGAGTACGGCTTGCGACGCACAGCCTCGGTCAGGTAACCGCCCTCTTCATAGCCGACATAACCCGGTGGAGCACCGATCAGCCGTGCCACGGAATGCTTCTCCATGAACTCGGACATGTCGATGCGCACCATGGCCTCTTCGGTGTCGAAGAGGAACTCGGCCAGCGCCTTGCACAGCTCGGTTTTACCAACGCCGGTCGGGCCGAGGAACATGAACGAGCCACTTGGACGATTAGGGTCCGACAACCCGGCGCGGGACCGGCGCACAGCGTTGGAGACCGCCACTACCGCTTCTTCCTGGCCTATCACGCGCTGGTGCAGCAGGCTTTCCATCTTCAGCAGCTTGTCGCGCTCGCCCTCGAGCATTTTCGAGACCGGAATGCCGGTCCACTTGGACACCACTTCGGCGATTTCTTCCTCGGTGACCTTGCTGCGCAGCAACTGGTTTTCGCTCTTGCCGTGCTGGTCGACCATCTGCAGGCTGCGCTCCAGGTCCGGGATCACCCCGTACTGCAGCTCGGCCATGCGGTTGAGGTCGCCTTTGCGGCGAGCCGCTTCCAGTTCCTGGCGGGACTGTTCGATCTTTTGCTGGATCTGCGCCGAGCCCTGGACCTCGGCTTTCTCCGAGTTCCAGATCTCCTCGAGGTCGGAATACTCGCGTTCGTGACGAACGATTTCTTCCTGCAACCTTTCCAGACGTTTCTTCGCCGCTTCGTCGCTTTCTTTCTTCAAGGCCTGGGACTCGACCTTGAGCTGGATCAGGCGCCGCTCCAGGCGATCCAGCACTTCGGGCTTGGAGTCGATTTCCATACGGATGCGGCTGGCCGCCTCGTCGATCAGGTCGATGGCCTTGTCCGGCAATTGACGATCGGTGATGTAGCGGTGGCTGAGCTTGGCCGCAGCGATGATCGCGCCGTCGGTGATCGCCACCTTGTGGTGAACTTCATAGCGTTCTTTAAGGCCGCGCAGGATGGCGATGGTGTCTTCTTCGCTCGGTTCCTCCACCAGCACTTTCTGGAAGCGCCGCTCCAGCGCCGCATCCTTCTCTATGTATTGGCGGTACTCGTTGAGCGTGGTCGCGCCGACGCAGTGCAACTCGCCCCGGGCCAACGCAGGCTTGAGCATGTTGCCGGCGTCCATCGAACCCTCGCCCTTGCCCGCACCGACCATGGTGTGCAGTTCGTCGATGAACAGGATGATCTGCCCTTCCTGCTTGGACAGTTCATTGAGCAACGCCTTGAGCCGTTCTTCGAACTCGCCACGGTACTTGGCACCGGCGATCAAGGCCCCCATGTCCAGGGACAACAGGCGCTTGCCCTTGAGGCCGTCCGGCACTTCGCCGTTGATGATGCGCTGGGCCAGGCCCTCGGCAATGGCGGTTTTACCCACGCCTGGCTCACCGATCAGCACCGGGTTGTTCTTGGTGCGGCGTTGCAGCACCTGGATCGTGCGGCGGATTTCATCGTCACGACCGATCACCGGGTCGAGCTTGCCTTCCTCGGCGCGCTTGGTCAGGTCGACGGTGTATTTGTCCAGCGCCTGGCGCGACTCCTCGTGGTTGGCGTCGTTGACCGCCTCGCCGCCACGCAGGTTGTTGATGGCATTTTCCAAGGCTTTCTTGCTCACCCCTTGGCCGAGCAGCAGCTTGCCGAGCTTGCTGTTCTCGTCCATGGCGGCGAGCAGCACCAATTCGCTGGAAATGAACTGGTCGCCCTTCTGCTGGGCCAGGCGGTCGGCCTGGTTGAGCAGCCGCGCCAGATCCTGGGACATGTTCACGTCACCGGTCGGATTCTGGATCTTGGGTAACTGGTCGAGCTCCTTGGCCAGTTCTTTGCGCAGGCTGTTGACGTCAAAGCCGACCTGCATCAACAGGGGCTTGATGGAGCCGCCCTGCTGTTCGAGCATGGCCTGCATCAAATGCGCCGGTTCGATACCGGGATGGTCCAGGCCGACGGCCAGGGACTGGGCATCGGACAGGGCCAATTGTAATTTGCTGGTTAAACGATCAATACGCATGGGTCACCTTCCTTTTGAGCAGGCCGGACCTAAACACATCCTGAATGAAGAAACCTGCCAGATACCCTTATAGATGTGGTCGATTCTGGAAGTTTCAAGCAGCGCAGCCTTGATGCAGATCAGGGAAGTCTAGCGTTCGATCCAGATCAGCGAGGCAAAGCGGCCGGTGCGCGGGTTGCGCCGGTAGGAGAAGAAACGTGGGTCGTTCACGGTGCAGAGGCCACCGCCGTACACCGCGGTGACACCACGCGCCGCCAGCCGCAAGCGGGCCAACTGATAGATGTCGGCGAGGAACTTGCCGGCATTGGGGCTCGCGGCAAAGGCTTCTACCGCTTCAGGCCGTTGCGCGATGAAGGCTTCACGCACTTCCGGCCCGACTTCGAACGCTTGCGGCCCGATGGCCGGGCCGAGCCAGGCCAGGACTTCATTCGCGGGCACGGCAAGGCTGTCGAGGGTGGCTTCCAGCACACCGTTCGCCAGCCCACGCCAACCGGCATGGGCCGCCGCGACACGGGTGCCGGCACGGTTGCAGAACAGCACCGGCAGGCAATCGGCGGTCATCGCCGTGCAAGCGATACCCGGCGTGGCGGTCCAACTGGCATCGGCGGTCGCCACCCGGGTCGGGTCAGCCTCGACCACGGCAATGCCGTGGACCTGCTGCAGCCAGGCCGGGGTGATGACGAATCGGTCGATGAGACGACGGCGGTTTTCGGCGACGGCCGTGGGGTCGTCGCCCACATGGTCGCCCAGGTTGAGGCTGTCGAACGGCGCCAGGCTGACGCCGCCCTCGCGGGTGGTGACGCAGGCCTTGACCCGGGCCGGCGCGGGCCAGTCGGGCGTCAGCCAGGCACTCATCCGACGAACGCCTCGCGGTCCTGCTTGAGCAACGTCAGCAGCCAGACGAAATCATCCGGCAACGGTGATTCCCAGCTCATGCGTTTGCCGGTCGTCGGATGATCGAGCTCCAGGAAACGCGCGTGCAACGCCTGGCGCGGGAAGTTCTTCAGCGATTCGACCATGGTCTGGCTGGCGGCTGGCGGAATGCGGAAACGACCGCCATAGGCCGGGTCGCCCACCAACGGGAAATTGATGTGGGCCATGTGCACACGGATCTGGTGGGTACGACCGGTTTCCAGCTTGACCCGCACGTGGGTGTGGGAACGGAAACGCTCCAGCACACGATAGTGGCTGACCGCCTGCTTGCCACCTTCCATCACCGCCATGCGCTGGCGCTGCTGGCCGTGACGACCGATCGGGGCGTTGATCTTGCCACCGGCGGTGACGACCCCGATCACGATGCATTCATAGATGCGGCTGACACTGCGGCTTTGCAGCTGTGTGACCAGCTGTGTCTGTGCCTGGATGGTCTTGGCCACCACCATCAGGCCGGTGGTGTCCTTGTCCAGGCGATGCACGATACCGGCACGGGGCACATTGACGATGTCCGGTACGTGGTGCAGCAAGGCGTTGAGCAGCGTGCCGTCGGCATGACCGGCCGCCGGGTGCACCACCAGGCCCGCAGGCTTGTTGATCACCAGGATGTCATCGTCTTCGTAGACGATGTCCAGGGCAATGTCCTGGGCGACCCATTCTCCCTGGGCCTCCTGCTCGGCAGTCAGTTCGAGGATGGCGCCGCCATGGACGATGTCGCGCGGACGAATCACCGCCCCATCCACAGTCAGGCGGCCGTCCTTGATCCAGGCGGAAAGGCGCGAGCGAGAGTGCTCGGCAAAGAGTTGTGCGGCGACTTGATCGAGGCGTTGGCCGCCCAATTCGGACGGCACCTCTGCGCGAAGTTCTATTTTATCGGACATGCTCGGACTGGGCGTCGGCACAGCCTTTGGTTTCGGCTGCGCGCTTGTGGTTAAATACGGCGTCTTTTGCCCCGAGGCTTTCAACGGGGCGCTCATCATAACAGGACGGCCCCGCCCAAGACAGCGGCCGTCATAGGGACGCAAGCCGCCATGCAAGTGAAACACCTGCTGCTGATCGCCATCCTCGCATTGACTGCTGCTTGCTCGTCGAAGGAAGTCGTAGACGAAAACCTGAGCGAAGTCGAACTGTACCAACAGGCGCAGAACGACCTGGATAACAACAGCTATACCAGCGCCACCGCCAAGCTGAAGGCGCTGGAGTCGCGGTATCCGTTCGGACGCTACGCCGATCAGGCCCAATTGGAGCTGATCTACGCCAACTACAAGAACGCCGAGCCGGAAGCCGCCAAGTCCGCCGCCGAGCGTTTCATTCGTCTGCACCCGCAGCACCCGAACGTCGATTACGCCTATTACCTCAAGGGCCTGACCTCCTTCGACCAGGACGTCGGCCTGCTGGCGCGCTTCCTGCCGCTGGACATGACCAAGCGTGACCCGGGCGCCGCGCGCGACTCCTACAACGAGTTCGCCCAGCTGACCAGCCGCTTCCCCAACAGCCGCTACTCGCCGGACGCCAAGCAGCGCATGATCTACCTGCGCAACCTGCTGGCTTCCTACGAAATCCACGTGGCCGACTACTACCTGACCCGTCAGGCCTACGTCGCCGCCGCCAACCGTGGCCGCTACGTGGTGGAAAACTTCCAGGAAACCCCTTCGGTGGGTGACGGCCTGGCGGTGATGACCGAAGCCTACCAGCGCCTGCACCTGGACGACCTGGCGGCCACCAGCCTGGAAACCCTCAAGCTGAACTACCCGGACCACCCGTCGCTGGTCGATGGCCAGTTCACCCCACGGGTCGACGAAGCGGACAACCGTTCGTGGCTGAGCAAGGCGACCCTGGGCCTGATCGAATCCCGTCCACCGCTGCCGCCGGGCGAAACCCGCGCCAACCAGGACGTACAGCGTCAGTTCCAGGATGCCAAGGAAGCCATTCCGAACGAACTCAAGCCCAAGGATGAAAACGGCGACGTGATCGAAGAAGAAGAGCCCGAGAACGAGTCCAGCGACCGTTCCTGGTTCAGCCACCTGACCTTCGGCCTGTTCGACTGAGACCAGGGCAAGCGCAAAAAGGGAGACCCGGCGGTCTCCCTTTTTCATGCCCGGGTTTTATTGCCCTGTGCGCCGTTCGTGTCCTTGGCTAAACTGCCGGATCATTAGCCGAAAAGCCGCCCATCATGCTTCGTTTACTGTTCTGGATAGCCCTGATTGCCGCCGCTGTATGGTTCTGGCGCAAGTTCAAGGGCGCCTCCTCCGCGCCGAACGCTCCCCGGGAGCAGGACGCACAGCCCATGGTGCGCTGCGCCCAATGCGGCGTGCACCTGCCCCGTGACCGGGCGCTGGCCCTCGAACAACAATGGTATTGCAGCCAGGCTCACCTCGAGCAAGGCCCGGGCAATCGTGAGCGCTGAGGCCTCAAGCCCACGCGTCAAACAGACGCAGCGCCTGCTGCGTCTCTATCACCTGTACCGCCTGAGCATCGGCATCACCCTGGTGCTGCTGATCTCCAGCAACATGGACAACCGCCTGCTGGAGTTCGCCAACGACGACCTGCTGCGCAGCGGCAGCTGGTTGTACCTGGTGCTGAACATTCTGCTGGTGGTGTTCCTTGAGAACACGCGTCGCCCTGCCCGGCTGTTCGGCCTGGCCCTCGCCGACGTGCTGTTGCTTTCGTGGCTGTTTTTCGCAGCCGGCGGCGTGCCCAGTGCCATCGGCAACCTGCTCATTGTCTCGGTGGCCATCGGCAACACGCTGCTGCGAGGCCGGATCGGCCTGTTGATCGCGGCCGTCGCCACCCTCGGCATCGTCGGTTCGAGCTTCTTTCTTGGCTTGAGCGACTCGAACCGTCCCAGCAGTTACTTGCAGGCCGGTACCCTCGGGGCACTGTGCTTTGCCGCCGCGCTGCTGGTGCAGGGCCTGACCCGACGCTTGGAAGCCAGCGAAACCTTGGCCGAGCAACGGGCCAGCGAAGTGATCGGCCTGGAAGCGCTCAACGCCCTGATCCTGCAACGCATGCGCACCGGCATCCTGGTGCTTGACCGTGAGCGTCGGGTGCAACTGGCCAACGAAAGCGCGCTGAACCTGCTGGGCATGCACGATCTGGTCGGCCAGCAACTCGACGATTACGCCACGGCCCTGGTCGAACGCCTGCAATTGTGGCGGAACAACCCCAGCCTGCGCCCGTCCAGCCTGACCGTTACCGGCACGGGCCTGACCCTGCAACCGAGCTTCATCGCCCTGGGGTATCACGATCAGCAGCAGGTCCTGGTGTTCCTTGAAGACCTGGCCCAGGTCGCCCAACAGGCCCAGCAGTTGAAACTCGCTTCCCTCGGGCGCCTCACTGCCGGTATCGCCCATGAAATCCGCAACCCATTGGGCGCCATCAGTCACGCGGCGCAATTGCTGCGCGAATCCGAGGAACTGAACGACGCGGATCAACGTCTGACGCAGATTATTCAAGATCACTCCCAACGAATGAATCGCGTCATTGAAAACGTTCTGCAACTGTCTCGCCGCCAACAAACCACACCCCAGCGCCTCGACCTGCGCACCTGGCTCGACCAATTCGTCCGGCAGGCCCGCGAAAGCATGGCCGAACGCCAGCGACTGCATCTGAGCATCGAGCCGGGGGACTACACCACACTGATGGACCCCGACCAGCTCACCCAGGTACTCGACAACCTGCTGCGCAACGCCTGGCGTCACAGCGCAATGGTCCATGAACAGGCCGAGGCCTGGTTGAAACTGTTCATCGACCCCCACAGCCAGCTGTCGACACTGGACATCATCGACAACGGCCCCGGTGTAACGCCGGAGCAGCAGGCGCACTTGTTCGAGCCCTTCTTTACCACCAGTAGCCAGGGCACCGGCCTCGGGCTCTATCTGTCCCGTGAGCTGTGCGAAAGCAATCAAGCCCGCCTAGACTTCAAACCACGCCAAGGCGGCGGTTGCTTTCGCATCACCTTTGCTCACGGACGGAAACAGCTTTGAATAATCGCTCACGGCAACGAATCCTGATCGTCGATGACGAACCGGACATCCGCGAACTCCTGGACATCACCCTGGGCCGGATGAAACTCGACACCCGCAGCGCCAAGAACCTTGCCGAGGCCCAAGCTTTGCTGACGGGGGATGCCTTCGACCTGTGCCTGACCGACATGCGCCTGCCCGATGGCACCGGCCTGGAGCTGGTGCAGCACATCCAGCAACGTTATCCACAGCTGCCCGTGGCGATGATCACCGCCTATGGCAGCCTGGAAACCGCCATCGACGCCCTCAAGGCCGGCGCCTTCGATTTCCTGACCAAGCCGGTCGACCTGGGTCGGCTGCGGGAGCTGGTCACCAGCGCCCTGCGCCTGCCACCCATCGCCACACCGACCAGCACCATCGAGCGCTGCCTGCTGGGTGACTCGCCGCCAATGCGCAACGTGCGCAAACAGATCGAAAAGCTCGCCCGCAGCCAGGCACCGGTGTACATCAGTGGGGAATCAGGCTGCGGCAAGGAACTGGTCGCCCGACTGATCCACGAACAAGGCCCCCGCGCCAACCAGAGCTTTGTGCCAGTCAATTGCGGGGCGATTCCCACGGAACTGATGGAAAGCGAGTTCTTTGGCCACCGCAAAGGCAGCTTCAGCGGCGCCATCGAAGACAAGCCCGGACTGTTCCAGGCTGCCCATGGCGGGACCTTGTTCCTCGATGAAGTGGCCGACCTGCCCCTGGCGATGCAGGTCAAGCTGTTGCGCGCCATCCAGGAAAAGGCCGTGCGCGCCGTGGGCGGCCAGCAGGAAGAAGTGATGGATGTGCGAATCCTCTGCGCCACCCATAAAGACCTGGACGGCGAAGTGGCCGCCGGGCGCTTTCGTCAGGACCTGTATTACCGGCTGAATGTCATCGAATTGCGCGTCCCGCCCTTGCGCGAACGCCGCGAAGACATCGAACCGCTGGCCAATCACATGCTCCAACGTCTCGCGACCAGCACCGGCAGTCCGGCAGTGAAGCTCCATCCCCAGGCCCTGGAGGCCCTTCGTCACTATCGTTTCCCAGGTAATGTGCGGGAACTGGAGAACATGCTCGAGCGCGCCCACACCCTTTGCGAACACCAGCAGATCGAAGCCGAGGACCTGCGCCTGGCCGAGGGCAATAGCACCACCGACGCCGGCAACCCCGACTTGATGCAGGTCGACAATCTGGAAGACTACCTGGAAGACGTCGAACGTAAACTCATTCTCCAAGCCCTGGAGGAAACCCGCTGGAACCGCACGGCCGCGGCGCAACGGCTGAAGTTGTCGTTTCGGTCGATGCGGTATCGGTTGAAGAAGTTGGGGCTGGATTAAAGCGCGGACCTGAAGCCCGTGCTTAACCTGTGGCGAGGGAGCTTGCTCCCTCGCCACAGGTCTCTAGCCCTCCGGCACCGGTATCCGCTCGTCCAGCACACGATTGGCCAGTCATTCGCTCAGCTCAATCAACTGCTGTACCCCCAAGGCAACATGCCGTCGCGAGCCTTCAAGTTCGAAGGCCAGGTCGCTGATCGTTGCGCTGGCTGAGGCCAGGGTTTCGCTGAGGTTGGTGAGGAGGCATTCGACGTCTATGCCGACCTGGTTTGGGTGGGACCGCGTTTCTCCTGTGGGAGCGAGCTTGCTCGCGAAGGCGATGCCACAGTCGATGAGGATGTTACGTTTGCTGGCCTCATCGCGAGCAAGCTCGCTCCCACAAGGGATGTGTGGCGTATAGAAATTTTGTGATTGTTGAAGGTCGAAAATGTGGGAGCGAGCCTGCTCGCGATGACGGTAGGGAATCCAACCGCTATGTCACGGAATTACTGTTATCGCGAACAGGCTGCGGCTGTGAGGATGCGACCGCACTCAACTAGAATGTTGTATGTACTGACCTCTTCGCGAGCAAGCTCGCTCCCACAATTGGATCTGGGCACAGGTGCAGTATCAAAGCCGAACCTTACAAGCGCCCAGCCGGCGCATACGGCACAGGATCGATCACCGGCTCACGCCCCAACATCAGATCCGTGAACAACTGACACGACGCCGGCGCCAACACCAGTCCATTACGATAATGCCCACAGTTCAGCCACAACCCAGCAACCCCCGGAACCTCGCCGATGTAGGGAACACCTTCAGGCGAGCCAGGCCGCAGCCCAGCCCAATGTCCCACCACCTCGGCACCCGCCAGCGCCGGAATCAGTTGCTGCGCCGATGCCTTCAGGCTCTCCAACGCAACCTCGGTCGGGGTCTTGTCGAAACCTTCGCGCTCCAGCGTACTGCCCACCAGAATGTGTCCATCACGACGCGGGATCGCATAACGCCCCTTGGCCAGCACCATACTCGACAAGAAGTCCGACGCGCACTTGTACAGAATCATCTGGCCCTTGACCGGCTCGACCGGCAACTTCAGCCCTAGCGTCTTGAGCAGCTCACCGCTCCAGGCCCCCGCCGCCAGCACCACCTGATCGCCACGCATCGATCCCGCCGAACTGTCCACCCCCACGACACGTCCGCCATCACGGATGAACCCGCTGACCTCGCAATGCTCATGAAGCGTGACATTGGGCAACGCCTGCAACACCGCCTTGAGGGATTTCACCAGCCGAGGGTTGCGCACGTTGGCCACGCCGGCCATGTAGATCGCCCGGGAAAAACCCGCGCCCAGTACCGGCACGGCGTTGTGGACCGTCGAGATATCCACGGCCCGCAGCGGGCGCCCTTCCCGCTCGGCCCAGGCCAGCGCTTCGTCCTGGTCGTCCAGGTCCAGCCAATACAGCCCGGTCACGTGCACTTGTGGATCGATCCCGGTGGCCGCGAACAAGCGCTCACCCAGCTGTGGATAAAAATCCTGCGACCAATGGGCCAGCGCCGTGACTGCCGGGCTGTAGCGCCACGGGTACAACGGCGAAACGATGCCGCCGCCGGCCCAGGACGATTCCTGGCCGACATTGGAGCGGTCCAGCAGCACCACACGTTGCCCTTCGGACGCCAGATTGAACGCCGTCAGCAGGCCGATGACTCCGCCACCGACGATCACCACTTGCTGTTGCCTGGTCATGTTCTGATTCGACTCACTAAAACAAAGGGCGCAAAAGCGCGCCCGAATGAAAGAAACTCAGCGGCCCCAACAATCCTTGGTGGTCAGCCCCGCAGTGGCGTTGAGCATGCCCCGTGCGCCAGTGTTGTTGAGGGTGAAATCACCGCACTTGTCCGTGGCCATGGACGAGCCGCTCTTGCGTACGGCGGTCAGGGTGAAACTCTGGTCCGCCAGCGTCTGGGTAATGGTGTAGAAATCGTTGCCGCTGCTCAGCCCGGTTGCATTGGTGTAGACATTGTTCTTCGAGTAGTAGCGCTCGAGAATCTGTGCCTGCTCGGATAAGAGCCCGGCAATTTCAGTGCGTCGGCCCTTCTTCATGTATTCGGTCAGGCTCGGATAGCCGATGGTGATCACGATACCGATGATCGCGATCACGATCATGATTTCGATCAAGGTGAAACCCCGGTTGGATCTGCGCATGCCTTGCCCTCATTGTATTTGCCGCCACATGATGCGGCGGCTGCCGCCGACGGTTTTGCCCAGCAGGTCAGTGATACCGCCACTGGAGTCGTTCACGATCATATTGGTGGCCCCGTTGGCGCTGACGACGGCGCTCAGGGTCGGAATACCGCCGGTAAACACCACGCCGGCGGAAATCGTATCGAGGCTGGTGAGCGAACCATCGTTGTTGGTATCGAGTACCGCATAGTTGAGCATCTTACCGTTGAATGCATCCAATTCGATCAGTTTGCCGGTGCCGAAGCTGACACAAGGGTCGGTGGTGTCTACGGCGGCCGTGGTAAAGATCACGCGCCCGAGCACCAGGTTGGCCGGGTTGATCACCCGCTCCCCGGTCAGCGCATTGTTGTACACCAAAGGCAGGTACCAGCCCTTCTTCGCAGGGTACGTCACGTCGGTCTGGCTGGTGGTCACGAACTGCCCGGCGCTGCCTGAAAACACCCCCGTGATCGACTGGGCCTGCAGGCTCGACACGGTGATTTGCCCCCCGCCACCAGTGGCGTCCCAGATCGAATAGAACGCTTGCAGATCCTTGTTGAGCTTGTCTGCCGCTTCGTTGAACTTACCGGTACCGAAAAAAACCTGGGTGCCGCCCTGGGGATTGTCTGCCAACAGAGGCTGCACGGTGATCGGTTGGGTCGCGCCGCCGGGGGCGGTGAACAACGGCTGGCCGGCGAACGCCAGGCCCCACGCGGTGGGCGAGGTGCCGCTGAGGTCGAATTTCCACATCCGCCCCTTCAGGTCGCCACCGTAGGCGGCTTGCACCACATTCTGGGAGTTGACCCGCAACTTGACCGACGACAGGCCGTTATCGGTCTCACTGTTGTTGATGACGATTTTTCGGATCAGCGAACCGTCACGGATATCCACGACGTACAACGCCGCCACGCCGCTGTTGCTGCCATAGCCATTGGCGATGAACGCCGCCCAGCGACCGTCCGCCAGGCGCGCGACTTCGGGGCGTGCGTAGGCATAACCCAGGTCATTGAAGGCGTTGGCGGTGCTGGCAACGGTTGGCGCGCTGATTTCCCATAGCGCCCGAAACGCATTGCCCGCCGCCGCATCGAACAGTTGCACCGCGAAAAACGTCTTGCCTCCGGCCCCCGTGCCGCCCAGGGCCACGGTCTTCCAGGCGCTCCCCGATTGCACGTCGAATACACCGACCTGCCCATCCACCAGGAACTTGTGGTTCACGCCATTGATGTAGCTGGTGTCGGCGATGTCCTGCAACGAGGGCAGCACGTTCGAAGGCATGTAGGCGTAACGCCGCGTGCCGTTTGCACTGTTGATGACACTGAAAAAACCATCGTTGCCGTTCACCACCAGGCTGGTGCTCATGTTCGTCGCCTTGGTCGCCAGGTAGGTGCTATAGCTGGTGTCGTTGAGCAGGTCCGCAGCGGTCTGGTCATTGGGCGATGCCAACACCAGCGGCGAATTGATGATGTCCCCCAGCAACGCGCTGCGCACCTTCAGGCCGGTCTTGTTGACGCCCTTGCTCCACTCCACCAGGTCATTACCGGTGATCCCCGTGGGCAGGTTCTGGCTGAGGCTGGTTTGCTGGGCTGGCGAAAAGTTGCCGTAGGCCAGGGTTATCGGCACGTTGGTCGCGGTGTTCCAGGACTGATAGATCGGTGCCGTGGCGCCGGGCACGATGGCGGTATCGGTGGTCCATTGCACCGCTGCCGTGTTGACCGTGCCCGCCGAGGTAAAGCCGAACGCCCGGATGGTGCCGCGCCAGTCCTTGGGGTCATACGTGGTCTGGTAGTAGCTGGAGGTGCTCGACAATGTGGCGGCGTTGGTGGTGCCGCCGCCCCCGGAGCCAGCCTTGGAAGTGATGTCGCTCAGGGCAGAGGCCAACGCCGAGTTCAGGCCTTCGCTGTCGGTCGCCTGGTAATACTTGCCTGCACCATAGCGGGCGGCGTCTGACAACATCGGGTTGGCGGCGGTAAACCCCACGGTATAGGTATTGAGGTATTGCCGGGGAAAATCCGTGGCGTTCCAGCTCTTGCCGGTGGCGTCTGTGCCGGTGGAGCGCATGTCGATGTCGAAGGCGAACTTGGCGATGTCGTCCAGGTACAGCGTATCGCCCTCGCCATCACCATTGAGATCGTCGCCATCGTTATTGATGCCATCCCAATTCGGCAACCGGGCCAAGCCCAGCGGGTCGTTGGTGGGAAACGTCCGGTCATAGGTGGGCAAGCCGTCGGTGATCACCACGCCGAAGTTTTTCTGGCAACGGTACTGGATCGGGCTGGTGTAGGTGGCGGGCGTTCCATTGTAGTAAGGCGCCATCCCCCTGAAATAACGGGTGACCTCGTAGTAGCTCTCGGCCAACGGGGTATTGGCGACCGCACCCAGGCCGTTGATGGCATTGATCAGCGCGCTGTAGTTGCTGTTGGCTTGGGTCTGGGTCACGCTGCCACTGACCGGTGACAGATCGCTGATGGCGCGGGCGATGTACCCCCCGGGGCCGGAGTTACTGCTGTTCGGCGGGTTGAAGGTAGCAAGGCCGATACGTAGGGCGCGGTTACCGGCGACCAGGTCGTTGGAAACGTCCCGCGCCACGTTGATGCGGTAGTCGGTGGGGATGGAGCCGGTGGTGAAGTCCCGGTTCGAGCCATTGGCGAGGGTCAACAGGTACGCCAGGTATTTGGTGGTATAGCGCGTATTGCCGTCACCCACCGGGTCTGGCAATCGCAGGCAGACACGTGACAGGGCGCCCCGGTAAAAGCCATACCAGCCACTGGAGCAGCCACCACGCAACAGACTTGCCAGCAAGACGTTGCCATCGTCCGGATCGAGAGATGTTCCACCGAAGCAGCTGTTGCTGGAGTTGCAATTGAGAACCGCCGGCCGCGAGACATTGGGATCAAACCCCGCCGCCCAGATAATGTTGTTCATGCTCCCCGAATCATCGATCAGCAGCATCACGTTCGGCGTGACGGCGGCCGCACTCAGCAACGGCGAATCCGAAGGCGTGAACGCATAGACCGGCGCCGCCAGGTAAAGGCTGAGCAACGCCCCCCACAGCACTTGCCTCCAACTGCCGCGCACCTCAGTACTTCGCATAAATGCTCTCCACCACGCTGCGCTGGTTATTCCCCACCACCGCCACCGCCGTGATCCGGTACAGCGTCGCCGACGTATTGACCGGCACATTGACCGCCGTAAGCGTCGTGCCGATGTTCTGCACGCCATAAAACCCACCGGCGGCGGCAACCCAGAGCACCCCCGACGACGAATTGCGCCCTGCCCCGGTCAGCGTCGCCGACTCGGCCGGCGGCGCGCACTGGGTCGTGGTGGTACACACCGGCAATGAATAGGTTTCGACCTGCACCGCGCTTTCCCCCACCCTCAGCGCCGCCTCGGCCACCTGGAACGACTGGTTGCGCTGCATGACGCTGCTGGTCATCTTTTCCTGGAGGGTGGCGTTCTGCATCGATGACAGACCGATCAACGTCAGCAGCAACAGGAAGACCAGGCTGACCAGCAATGCCATACCCCGCTGGCGGTGCACCTGCCCCATCGAAGTCAACTCCTTCATAGCAACCGGTTGCGCAAGGCGGCAACCACATTGAATGTCTGCTCGCGCACTGCGTTCCTTGGATCAAAAAGCGTCAGGGTCAGGCGCACGCTGCGGATCAGTGCAGGGTCGGCCGGATTGCTGCTGTAGCTGGAGGCCGCGATGTCCGTCGAGCTGCCGGCGACGCCGAATGTCACGTTGAACGTGCGGACGTTATCCACCAGCACTGCCATGGTCGGGTTGGCTGGACCGCCGGCTGTCTGGACGCCCATCAGTAACTGGTTATTGCTGAAGCTGTAGACCAAACGTCGGATCGGGAACGCCATCTGTCCTGCCGCCGGCGCCCTGATCCCGGTGTAGGCAGTGGCCGAGGTCCGACAATCGGAAACGACGGTCCAGGTCGGCGCCCCACCACCGCCACCGACATCCGCCGTGACCAGGGTCAGCTTCAGGTTGGCGTTGTCCCAGCGGATCGGCGTGATCTGGCTGGCATTGAAATCCCCGGCCGAGGACGCATCGGTGATGCTCCCCAGGCAACCGAACATGCCCACCATACGAATTTCCTGGACCATTTTGCTCAGGACGAACCGGGCGTCCTCCTGCATCACTGCTGCCGCACTTTGGCTGATGTAGGTGTTCTTGGCGGCGATGAAAATCTGCACGACACCCAGGATGACGATCAGGCTGAGCACCAGGGCAATCATCAATTCAATCAGGCCGAATCCCCGGCAACGCCTGTTCATGGCGGCGTCCCCGGCGGATCGACGGCGACGCGGCTGGTCAGTACGAAGCTGCGCCGCGCCTCGGCCGCGTTGGTGGTGTTGGCGGCCCGGGTGTCGTCCCAGGAAATGGTGATGGTGTAGACCCGCTGGTTCAGGGCGATGGTGCCGGTGGCCGTGGCACCGCCGAAGGCGATGATGTTGGTCTTGAAATCGTAGAGGTCCTGGTCCCGGGCCACGTTGAGGTTCGGCGAGCTGGGCGGTGTGACGGTGTAGTCGGCGCCGGAGTTGGCGCGAATGCGGTCCAGCAGGTCGTAGGCAATGAAGCTGGCCTGGCTGGTCATGCGCGAACTGTCGGTGTACTTGAGCGCGTTGAGCTGGATCATCGCCGCCCCCAGCAAGCCGACACCGAGAATCAGCACCGCCACCAGCACCTCGATCAGCGTCATGCCCTCCTGTGCCCTTTTACTGCAATCCTTCATCCGCAACTTCCACCCAATACGATTCTTCCATTAAGGCAGACACTCAGCGTCCTGCTCTGCGCCCCTCGTACATAATTGAAACTCACCGGCGTGGCCGGTGCCGATAACCCGCCGAGGTTGTTGAAATCGATGTTGCTCACTGCTGAGGTTAGCGTCAGAGTCGCGCCACTGCTCATCGCTGGAACAACCCGCAATACATTGGCCGGCGTGCCAGTACTGTCATACACCGTCAGTTCGCCGCTCCAGACGCTGCCCTCGACCGTGGGGCGGATGCGCGTGGTGATACCTCGGTCGATCGCCTCCAGCCGGGCAAAGTTCAGCGCCCGGCGCAAGTCGTCGACCTCAGTGTCGGCCTTGGTGCTCTGCAGCGAGCCGGTGAATGACGGCACCGCCATGGTAATCAGGATCAGCAGCACGCCAAGGGCCACCAGCACCTCGACCAGCGTGAAACCTTTTGTACGAAGATCCATCGGTGCCCTCCGTTGCCGTCGGCTATACCTGCCTCTACACGCTAGAACAAACCACCGCCGTGTGCTCGACACTGCCCTGTGGTGAGGGGATTTATCCCCTCGCCACAATGGGCCATTAATCTTGAATCCGCTTCACATTCTCCAGGGAGGAGATGTCATGCACCAACAGGGCTTCAGCCTGATCGAGCTGCTCATGGGACTGGCAATTGCCGCAATTGTTCTGCCGTGGGCCAGCGCGGGCTACAAAGAACTGATCGCATCCATCGATCGCAAGGACACCGCGCAGTTGCTGATCAGCGGGTTACGCAGCGCGCGCAGCGAGGCCATCACGCGCAACCGGACGGTCGTGCTCAGGGGGATAGACAACGACTGGGGCCGGGGCTGGCGCATCACCCTGGACGATAAGGAGAAGACCGTGCTGATGGAGCGCAGAGCCAGCGCCCGGGTGGTCGGCAACCAGCCGGTGAAACGCCGGGTGAGGTTCGGCAGCCAAGGGGAAGCCCTGCACCCAAGCGGCGCATTCCAGGCAGGCACGCTGCATGTCTGCGCCAAACGCGGGCCGGTCAGCCATCATCAAGTGATACTGGCGCCTTCCGGCCGCGTGCGCCTGGAAAGCGTCGAAGCCAAACAGGCGCTGTGCGAAAAAGGACTTAAAGCAGGGAGCGCACGCGCAGCTCTTTCGGCATCGAGAACGTGATGTTCTCCTCGCGACCAGCCAGCTCATCGGCACCGGTGGCGCCCCAAGCCTGCAATTGCTGGATCACACCACGCACCAGGACTTCCGGCGCGGAAGCACCGGCGGTGATGCCGATACGCTCGATGCCCTCGAACCAGCTGCGTTGCATGTCCTCGGCACCGTCGATCAGGTAAGCGGGCGTGGACATGCGCTCGGCCAGCTCGCGCAGGCGGTTGGAGTTGGAACTGTTCGGGCTGCCGACCACCAGCACCACATCGCATTCGTTGGCCAGTTGCTTGACCGCATCCTGACGGTTCTGGGTGGCGTAGCAGATGTCATCCTTGCGTGGGCCGCCGATGGCCGGAAAGCGCGCGCGCAGGGCGTCGATCACACGGCTGGTGTCGTCCATGGACAGGGTCGTCTGGGTCACGAAAGCCAGGCTATCGGGGTTGCGTACCTGCAAGGCCGCAACATCATCCTCGTCTTCGACCAGGTAGATCGCACCGCCGTTGCTGGCATCGTATTGGCCCATGGTGCCTTCGACTTCCGGATGGCCTTCATGGCCGATCAGGATGCACTCGCGACCGTCACGGCTGTAGCGCGCCACTTCGATGTGCACCTTGGTCACCAATGGGCACGTCGCGTCGAATACCTTCAAGCCCCGGCCGGCGGCTTCGCTGCGCACGGCCTGGGAAACCCCGTGGGCACTGAAGATCACGATGACGTCGTCCGGCACCTGGTCCAGTTCCTCGACGAAAATGGCCCCGCGGCTGCGCAGGTCCTCGACGACGAATTTGTTGTGGACCACTTCGTGGCGCACGTAGATCGGCGGCCCGAAGACTTCCAGGGCGCGGTTGACGATTTCGATCGCCCGGTCCACTCCGGCGCAGAAACCACGGGGGTTGGCGAGTTTGATTTGCATGCTGTGCCTCGTGTCTTGCGCGCAAGAAATTGAATGCCTGCCTGTTGATCGAGCGAAAGGCCCGAAAACAAGGAAATCCCATGTGGGAGCGAGCTTGCTCGCGATGGCGGTGAGTCTGTCACCCCTGTATTGAAAGTGACTCCGTCATCGCGAGCAAGCTCGCTCCCACAGTGAATCGGTTGGCAGCAGGAACTGCCTGTTAAATCTCAAACCGCCTTGACGTCGAGGATTTCCACTTCGAAGTTCAAGGTCTTGCCCGCCAGCGGATGGTTGAAGTCCACGGTCACCTGGGCGTCATCGAACGCCTTCACCACACCCGGCAGCTCGGTATTGGCCGCGTCGTTGAAGATCACCAGCAGCCCCTCGGACAGCTCCATGTCCTGGAACTGGGAGCGTGGCATGGTCTGCACGTTTTGCGGGTTGGGCTGACCAAAGGCGTTTTCCGGTGGCACGACCACGGTGCGCTTGTCGCCGGCCTTGAAACCGAGGATCGCCGCTTCGAAGCCTGGCAGCAGGTTGCCATCACCGACCTTGAACACCGCCGGGGCCTTGTCGAAGGTGCTGTCGACGGTGTCGCCGTTTTCCAGGTGCAGGGCGAAGTGAAGCTTCACTTCGGTGTTTTGAGCGATACGCTGCTCAGTCATGGACGGCTTCTCCGGTTTTCTTGCTCTTGAACATGTCCAGGGCGAGCATCACGGCGCCCACGCTGATGGCACTGTCGGCAAAGTTGAACGCCGGGAAATACCAGCGGTTCTGCCAATGCACCAGGATGAAGTCGATGACGTGACCCAGGGCGATGCGGTCATAGAGATTGCCCAACGCACCACCCAGCACCAAGGCCAGCGCCACGGCCAGCCAGGTCTCATTGCGCCCCAGGCGCTTGAGCCAGACCACCAGCACGGCGCTGACCACCACGGCAATCAGGGCGAACAGCCAGCGCTGCCAGCCGGAACTGTCTGCCAGGAAACTGAACGCCGCCCCGGTGTTGTAGGCCAGGGTCCAGCTGAAGTAATCAGGGATGATCACGATCTGCTGGTACAGGGTCAATGAGCTTTCAAAGTAGAACTTGCTGGTCTGGTCGATGACCAGTACCAGCACGCTCAACCAGAGCCAGCCCAGCCGTCCGAAACGGCCCGCTGCGTTAGGCATAGTGGCGAACCTCGCCAGCACCGCTGATGTTGTCGACGCAACGACCGCAGATTTCCGGATGCTCCGGGTTCACGCCGACGTCTTCGCGGCAGTGCCAGCAGCGGGCGCACTTGGTGTGGTTCGATTTGACGATCTTGAGCTTCAAGCCGCTGACTTCGGTGGTCACCGCATCGGCCGGCGCCTGCACCAACGGCGCGACACTGGCAGTGGAGGTGATCAGCACGAAGCGCAGCTCGTTGCCCAGCTTGGCCAGGTCGCCGCCAAGGGCTTCTTCAGCGTAGAGGGTCACTTCGGCCTGCAGGTTGCCACCAACGGCCTTGGCCGCGCGCTGGATCTCCATTTCCTTGTTGACCGCGGTCTTGACCGCCATGATCCGGTCCCAATAGGCACGGTCCAGTTCGAAGCCCTGGGGCAATTCGGTCAGGCCTTCGTACCAGGTATTGAGCATCACCGACTCGTTACGCTCGCCCGGCAGGTATTGCCACAGCTCGTCGGCGGTGAACGCCAGGATCGGCGCGATCCAGCGCACCAGCGCTTCGCTGATGTGGAACAGCGCGGTCTGGCACGAACGACGGGCCTTGCTGTTGGCGCCGGTGGTGTACTGGCGGTCCTTGATGATGTCGAGGTAGAAACCACCGAGCTCCTGCACGCAGAAGTTGTGGATCTTGGAGTAGACATTCCAGAAGCGGTATTCGCCGTAGTGCTCCTGCAATTCGCGTTGCAGCAACAGGGTACGGTCCACGGCCCAACGGTCCAGCGCAAGCATTTCTTCGGCCGGCAGCAGGTCGGTGGCCGGGTTGAAGCCGGTCAAGTTCGAGAGCAGGAAGCGCGCGGTGTTGCGGATCCGCCGGTAGGCGTCCGCGCTGCGCTGCAGGATCTGCTCGGAAACGGCCATCTCGCCGGAGTAGTCGGTGGAGGCCACCCACAGGCGCATGATGTCGGCGCCCAGGGTGTCGTTGACCTTCTGCGGCGCGATCACGTTGCCCAGGGACTTGGACATCTTGCGGCCGGACTCGTCGACGGTGAAACCGTGGGTCAGCAGCTCGCGGTATGGCGCGTGGTTGTCGATGGCGCAACCAGTCAGCAACGACGAGTGGAACCAGCCACGGTGTTGGTCCGAACCTTCCAGGTACAGGTCGGCGCGCGGACCGCTCTCATGGCCCATTGGGTGCGAACCACGCAGCACGTGCCAGTGGGTGGTGCCGGAGTCGAACCAGACGTCCAGGGTGTCGCTGATCTTGTCGTACAGCGGTGCTTCGTCCCCCAACAGCTCAGCGGCATCGAGCTTGAACCAGGCTTCGATGCCTTCGGCTTCGACGCGCTTGGCCACGACTTCCATCAGTTCGACGGTGCGCGGGTGCAACTCGCCGCTTTCCTTGTTCAGGAAGAACGGGATCGGTACGCCCCAGTTGCGCTGGCGGGAGATGCACCAGTCCGGACGATTGGCGATCATCGAGTGCAGGCGCGCCTGGCCCCAGGCTGGTACGAACTGGGTCTCTTCGATGGCCTTGAGCGAACGCTGGCGCAGGGTGTCGCCGCTGGTGGGCTGCTTGTCCATGCCGATGAACCACTGCGCGGTGGCGCGGTAGATCAGCGGGGTCTTGTGGCGCCAGCAGTGCATGTAGCTGTGTTCGATGACGGTGGTGTGCAGCAGCGCGCCGACTTCGCTCAGCTTGTCGACGATGACCGGGTTGGCTTTCCAGATGAACTGGCCGCCGAAGAACTCCAGCGACGGCGCGTACACGCCATTGCTCTGCACCGGGTTGAGGATGTCGTCGTTGACCATGCCGTACTTCTTGCAGGTCACGAAGTCGTCGACGCCATAGGCCGGCGCGGAGTGAACCACGCCAGTGCCCGCACCCAGCTCCACGTAGTCGGCCAGGTACACCGGCGACAGGCGGTCATAGAACGGATGACGGAAATTGATCAGTTCCAGCGCCGACCCCGGGGCGGTGGCAACCACCGAACCTTCGAGGTTGTAGCGGGCCAGGCAGGCTTCGACCAGTTCTTCGGCCAGCACCAGCAGCTTGTCGCCAACGTCCACCAGGGCGTAGGTGAATTCCGGGTGGACGTTCAGCGCCTGGTTGGCCGGGATGGTCCACGGGGTGGTGGTCCAGATCACGATCGACGCCGGCTTGGCCAGCTTGCCCAGGCCGAACGCGGCGGCAAGCTTGTCTTCATCGGCGATCGGGAACGCGACGTCGATGGTCGAGGACTTCTTGTTCTCGTACTCGACTTCCGCCTCGGCCAGGGCCGAACCGCAATCGAAGCACCAGTTCACCGGCTTGAGGCCCTTGAACACGAAACCACCCTCGACGATTTTCGCCAGGGCACGGATTTCGCCGGCTTCGTTCTTGAAGTCCATGGTCTTGTACGGGTTGGCGAAGTCGCCCAGCACGCCGAGGCGAATGAATTCGGACTTCTGCCCTTCGATCTGCTCGGTGGCGTAGGCACGGCACAGCTCGCGGGTCTTGTCCGCGCCCAGGTTCTTGCCGTGGGTCACTTCGACCTTGTGCTCGATCGGCAGGCCATGGCAGTCCCAGCCCGGGACATACGGCGCATCAAAACCCGACAGGGTCTTGGAGCGGATGATCATGTCCTTGAGAATCTTGTTCAGCGCGTGACCGATGTGGATGGTGCCGTTGGCGTACGGAGGGCCGTCGTGCAGGACGAACTTCGGACGATCCTTGCCAATTTCGCGCAACTTTCCGTACAGGCCAATGCTGTCCCAACGCTGCAGAATCTGTGGTTCGCGCTGAGGCAGGCCGGCCTTCATTGGGAAGGCGGTGTCCGGAAGGTTTAGCGTGGCTTTATAGTCGGTCATTTAAGGCTCTTCATTAGCGATTGGCGCTGGTTGCGACAAGGGCACGGGCGGCGGCGATATCTGCATGGATCGCCGTCTTGAGCGCCTCCAGAGAGGCAAAACGCTGCTCTTCACGCAGCTTATGGTGGAAAACCACCGTCAAACGCCGGTCATACAGATCGCCGGCAAAATCCAGAACATGTACTTCAAGGTGGGCCTTGCCATCGCCCTGGACCGTGGGGCGCACGCCGATGTTGGCGACGCCGGGCCAGGTCTTGCCGTCGATCTCGACACTCACCAGGAACACCCCGGTCAGCGGCACGCGACGACGCTTGAGCTGCACGTTGGCCGTCGGCGTGCCCAATTGGCGCGCCAACTTCTGCCCGTGCAGGATCCGCCCGGCAATCCGGTACGGCCGGCCGAGCAAGCGCTCGGCCAATGCGAAATCAGCCGCCGCCAGGGCATTACGGACCTGGGTACTGCTGACGCGCAAGCCATCCATCTCGACGGTCTGCGCCGCTTCGACGGTGAAACCCTGGACGATACCTGCCTGTTGCAGGTAATCGAAATCCCCGGACCGATCACAGCCGAAACGGAAATCATCGCCGACTTCCAGATGCTTCACATCGAGACCGTCCACCAGGATGGTATCGACGAACTCGGCGGCACTGAGCTTGCTCAGGCGCTGGTTGAAGGCCAGGCACAGGACCCGGTCGACACCTTCGGCGGCCAGCAGTTGCAGTTTGTCCCGCAACCGGGCCAGACGGGCCGGGGCGGTGTCCGGGGCGAAAAACTCCCGTGGCTGCGGCTCGAAAATCACCACGCAGCTGGGCACGCCCAACTCCAGCGCACGCTCGCGCAGTCGCGCCAGGATAGCCTGGTGGCCACGGTGAACACCGTCAAAGTTGCCAATAGTGGCGACACAGCCCCGATGCTGGGGGCGCAGGTTGTGGAGGCCTCGAACCAGCTGCATAACGCGCTTCTTGCTCATAAAGTGGCCGATTATAACCACACCCGGCGGCCGACGACAGGCAACACCGCACCCCAAAGTGATCGAACCGACAAAACCGCTGCCCGGCCCGGGATTATCGAGGGCTCGCCCTCAGCTCAAGGCCTTGCGATTGAAGTCGCGCAGGCGGAAGCCCATCAGTAGCAACATACCGAAATACGCCACCACACCGGCAACCACCAGCCCCCCCAGGCGCAGGAAACGCTCGAGCATCTGCCCCTCGCCCCAGGCCGGCATGAAATGCATCGCCCCCAGCAGGACCGCCGACATCACGGCCACGGCCACCAGCAACTTGAGGCCGAACTTGCCCCAGCCCGGCTGCGGCTGATACATCTTTTGCTTGCGCAGTTGATAAAACAGCAGACCGGCGTTGAGGCAAGCGCCGGCACTGATCGCCAGGGCCAGGCCGGCATGAGCCAACGGACCGATCAGCAACAGGTTGAACAACTGGGTCATCACCAGGGTGAAAATGGCGATCTTCACTGGCGTGCGGATGTTCTGCTGGGCGTAGAACCCTGGCGCCAGCACCTTGATCACGATAATCCCGAGCAAACCCACCGAGTAAGCGATCAGCGCACGCTGGGTCATCGAGGCGTCGAACGCATTGAACTGGCCGTACTGGAACAACGAGACGGTCAACGGCTCGGCCAGGATCCCCAGCGCCAGGGAACACGGCAGCACCAGCACAAAGCACAGGCGCAGGCCCCAATCGAGAATTCGCGAGTATTCGTGGCGGTCCTGGCTGGCGTAGGTCTTGGCCAGGGTGGGCAGCAGGATCGTGCCCAGGGCCACGCCCAGCACGCCGGACGGCAACTCCATCAGGCGGTCGGCGTAGTACATCCACGACACCGAGCCGGCCACCAGGAACGAGGCAAAGATGGTGTTGATGATCAGGGAAATCTGGCTCACCGATACCCCCAGGATCGCCGGCAGCATCTGCTTCATCACTCGCCACACGCCACTATCGCGCAGGTTCAGGCGCGGCAGCACCAGCATGCCGATCTTTTTCAGGTGCGGCAGTTGATAGAGCAGTTGCGCCAGCCCCCCCACCAGCACCGCCCAGCCCAGGGCCATCACCGGTGGGTCGAAGTACGGTGTCAGGAACACGGCGAAGACGATCATGCTGACGTTGAGCAAGGTCGGCACAAAGGCCGGCACGGAAAAGCGGTTCCAGGTGTTGAGGATCGCCCCGGCCAGGGACGACAGGGAAATCAGCAATATATAAGGAAAGGTCACCCGCAGCAGGTCCGCGGTGAGCTGGAATTTTTCCGGGGTGTCGGTGAAGCCCGGCGCCGTGGCCCAGATCACCCAGGGCGCGGCGAGCATGCCGGCGGCCGTGACCAGCGCCAGCACCAAGGTCAGCAGACCGGTGACGTAGGCAATGAATGTACGGGTTGCCTCATCGCCTTTCTGGCTTTTATATTCCGCCAGGATCGGCACGAAGGCCTGGGAAAAGGCGCCTTCGGCGAAGATCCGCCGCAGCAGGTTGGGCAGCTTGAAGGCGATGAAGAAGGCGTCCGTCGCCATCCCGGCGCCGAATATCCGTGCGATCAGCGTATCGCGAACGAACCCCAGGATGCGGGAAAGCATCGTGATAGAGCTGACGGCGGCCAACGATTTGAGCAGATTCATGAAAAGAGTTTTTGCCTGTCGATAAACAGCAGGCGAACAACGCGCCCACTTGTGCGATACTCCGCGCCGCTAAACAGTGCAGAGCCAAAGCCCGCGAGTTTACAGGTCGCACGCCGGAAAGAAATCCTTCGGTGCGCAGCACCTGCCATTCAGCGGAACGCGTCACCCGCCCTTGACAAGACTTCAACTCATCGGCATGATTCGCGGCCTATTTTGTTTGCTATTTCCCAAAAAGTCTTTCGAGGAGCTCGACGGTGGCCAACACACCTTCCGCCAAAAAACGTGCAAAACAGGCTGAGAAGCGTCGCAGCCACAACGCCAGCCTGCGTTCCATGGTCCGTACCTACATCAAGAACGTAGTCAAGGCCATCGACGCAAAAGACGCTGAAAAAGCTCAAGCTGCTTACGTTCTGGCTGTGCCAGTTATCGACCGTATGGCCGATAAAGGCATCATCCACAAGAACAAGGCTGCTCGTCATAAGAGCCGCCTGAATGGCCACGTAAAGGCCCTGAACGTTGCCGCTGCTGCCTAAGCGACGCGCTCGTTAAAAAACCGACCTCAGGGTCGGTTTTTTATTGCCCGGGATTCTTCATTCAGAACATTGTGGGAGCGAGCTTGCTCGCGATGGCGGAGCATCAAACAAATCGTTGTTACTGACGCACCGCCATCGCGAGCAAGCTCGCTCCCACAGGGCTATATGCCGCTTATTGAGCGCGAGCCCACGGCAAGATCGGGATAGCCGTCACTGCATTCTGCGGGCTGCCCTCGATCACGCGGTCGCTGTAGACCAGGTACACCAGCGTATTGCGCTTCTTGTCGAGAAAACGCACCACTTGCATGGTCTTGAACACCAGCGAAGTGCGCTCGCGGAACACCTCCTCGCCATCCTTGAGCTCACCCTTGAAGCTGATGGGCCCGACCTGGCGACAGGCGATGGACGCCTCGGCGCGATCCTCGGCCAGGCCCAGGCCGCCTTTTACACCGCCGGTCTTGGCCCGCGACAGGTAACAGGTCACGCCATCGACCTTGGGATCATCGAATGCCTCGACCACGATCCGGTCGTTCGGCCCGACAAACTTGAATACCGTCGACACCTGGCCAATTTCCTCGGCCGACGCCAGCAGCGGCACCGCCAGCAGCAAGCCGATCAATCCTTTTGCCAAACCCATGATTTTTCCTTAGACGAGGATCAGGTTGTCACGGTGGACCAGTTCAGGCTCCGCCATGTAACCCAACAGACCGACAATCGCATCAGACGATTGACCGATGATTTTCTGCGCTTCCAGGGCGCTGTAGTTGGCCAGGCCACGGGCGATCTCGCGACCGTCCGGCGCCACGCACACGACCATTTCGCCGCGACGGAAACTGCCCTGGACCAGCTTCACACCCACCGGCAGCAGGCTTTTGTTGCCCTGGGACAACGCCGTCACGGCACCCGCATCCAGCACCAGCGTGCCACGGGTTTGCAGGTGCCCGGCCAGCCACTGCTTGCGCGCCGCCAGCATGCCGCGCTCAGGGGACAGCAAGGTGCCGATGCGCTCGCCCGCCTTCAGACGATCCAGCACCCGCTCCAGCCGGCCGCCGACAATGATGGTGTGAGCCCCGGAGCGCGCCGCCAGACGTGCCGCACGCAGCTTGGTCTGCATGCCGCCACGCCCCAGCGCACCGCCTGTGCCACCCGCCACCGCGTCCAGCGCCGGGTCGTCGGCACGGGCTTCGTAGATCAGCTTGGCATCGGGGTTATTGCGCGGATCGGCGTCGAACATACCGTCGCGATCCGTGAGGATCACCAACAGGTCCGCCTCCACCAGGTTCGCCACCAGCGCGGCCAGGGTGTCGTTATCGCCGAAACGGATCTCGTCGGTGACCACCGTGTCGTTCTCGTTGATCACCGGGATGACCTTCAGCTCCACCAGCGCCCGCAAGGTACTGCGGGCATTGAGGTAGCGCTTGCGGTCGGACAGGTCGTCGTGGGTCAGCAGGATCTGCGCCGTATGGCGACCGTGCTCGGCAAAGCTCGACTCCCAAGCCTGCACCAGGCCCATCTGGCCGATGGCGGCGGCCGCCTGCAGCTCATGCATCGCGCTGGGTCGCGACGTCCAGCCCAAACGGCTCATACCGGCTGCCACAGCCCCCGAAGAGACCAACACCAACTCGACGCCAGCCTCATGCAAGGCCACCATCTGTTCGACCCACACCGCCATTGCCTGGCGATCCAGCCCCTTGCCATCCGCCGTCAGCAGTGCGCTACCGATCTTCACGACCCAGCGCCGCGCACCCGTCACCTTGCTCCGCATCATCTTCAACCTTTGCCAGCGAACGGCGCGACCCAGCGCCGCCCATGGGATTATTCGTATTTGCGTTTTACAGATACCAAAACGCCGCTCGAATGAGCGGCGCCTTGGGAACCGGCTTGCCGGCGATGATAACACTGCGCTGAAACACTTGAACCTGTGGGAGCGAGCTTGCTCGCGATAGCGGCGTGTCAGCTAACGACCATGTCAACTGACAGACCGCTATCGCGAGCAAGCTCGCTCCCACAGGGCTCCCATAGGTCCTGGCTTCACGCCAGCACAAGATCAGTCGCGAACGTAGATGATTTCCGGACCGTCTTCATCATCCACATCTTCTTCGTCCCAATCGTCGTCACCGATGTCATGGACCGACTTGACGCCACTGCGACGCAGGGCGCGCTGGTCGTCCAGTGCCTGCAGCTGGGCACGGGCCTCGTCTTCGATGCGCTGGTCGAGCTCGGCCAGTTCTTCCTTGTAGGCCGGATCGTTGGCCAGGCGGTCGGCACGATCTTCCAGGTAACGCATGATGTCGTGGCACAGGCGCTCAGTGCCTTCTTTGGCGATGGCCGAGATCACATAGACCGGACCCTCCCACTCCAGGCGGTCGACGATTTCCTTGACCCGCTCCTCATGTTCTTCTTCGAGGATCTGGTCGCACTTGTTCAGCACCAGCCAACGATCACGCTCGGCCAGGGCCGGGCTGAACTTGGTCAGCTCGTTGACGATGACTTCGGCAGCCTCGGCGGCGTCGGTTTCATCCAGCGGCGCCATGTCGACGAGGTGCAGCAACAGGCGGGTACGGGACAAGTGCTTGAGGAAACGAATCCCCAGGCCCGCGCCCTCGGAAGCCCCTTCGATCAGCCCTGGAATGTCGGCGATCACGAAACTCTTCCAGCGGTCGACGCTGACCACGCCCAGGTTCGGCACCAGGGTGGTGAACGGGTAATCGGCCACTTTCGGCTTGGCCGCCGACACCGAACGAATGAAGGTACTTTTACCGGCGTTTGGCAGGCCCAGCAGGCCCACATCGGCCAACACTTTCATTTCCAGCTTCAGGTCACGCTGCTCGCCGGGCTTGCCTGGCGTGGTCTGGCGCGGCGCGCGGTTGGTGCTGGACTTGAAGCGGGTGTTGCCCAGGCCGTGCCAGCCGCCATGGGCGACCAACAGACGCTGGCCGGCCTTGGTCAGGTCGCCGATCACTTCCTGGGTGGCCGAATCGATCACTGTGGTGCCGACTGGCACACGCAGGATCAGGTCTTCGCCCTTCTTGCCGGTGCAGTCGGTGCTGCCGCCGTTGGAGCCACGCTCGGCATCGAAGTGCCGGGTGTAACGGTAGTCCACCAGGGTGTTGAGGTTTTCGTCGGCGAGCATGTAGATCGAGCCGCCGTCCCCCCCGTCACCGCCGTTCGGGCCGCCGTTTTCAATGAATTTTTCCCGACGGAAACTCATGCAACCATTGCCGCCGTCGCCGGCCTTCACTCGAATCGATACTTCATCAACAAACTTCATGACACACGCCTCTCGCCATACGGACGAGCCAAAAAAACAAGACATAAGACTCTTGCAAAAATGAGCGCAGCGACCTGATGACACGCCCCAACCGCAGCGCCGACAGCCCATACAAACAGTTTTGCAAGAGACTCACCCCACAAACGAAAAAGCCCCGTCGCAAGACAGGGCTTTTCCAGCGGTCTCGCAATTAAGCTGCGATAACGCTTACGTAACGACGACCGAAGGCGCCTTTTACTTCGAACTTGATCACGCCTTCGACTTTAGCGAAGAGGGTGTGATCTTTACCCATGCCCACGCCGTAGCCAGCGTGGAATTGGGTGCCGCGCTGACGCACGATGATGTTGCCTGCTTTGATAGCCTGGCCGCCATACATCTTCACGCCAAGGCGTTTGGCTTCTGAGTCGCGACCGTTACGGGTACTACCACCAGCTTTTTTGTGTGCCATGAGTTCAATTCTCCTAGTGAGGAATTAGGCTGAAATTAAGCCTGAATACCGGTGATTTTGATCTCGGTGTACCACTGGCGGTGGCCCATGCGCTTCATGTGGTGCTTACGACGACGGAACTTGATGATGCGGACTTTATCGTGACGACCTTGGGAGATCACTTCAGCCACAACGGTAGCGCCAGCAACGACTGGAGCGCCGATATTCACGTCATCGCCATTGGCGACCAACAGAACGCGATCAAAAGTCACGGATTCGCCGGTAGCGATTTCCAGTTTTTCGATCTTCAGGTATTCACCTGGGGCGACCTTGTATTGCTTGCCACCAGTAACAATTACTGCGTACGACATGGTATTTCTCCGATAATCCTGCTCACCCAGCGCTTTATAAGAAGAGGTATTGGCTGGCATGGCTGCATGGGCTGGAAGGCCCGGATGCAATTGCGTAAGGCAGGTGCTGCCCAGGAAGTTCAGGGTGCGCGATTGTACGCAAGCTGTTCGAGCCTTGCAAGTAGCCGTCCATCGTGCCTTGACAGGCCTGGGTGGGGGTCCTAGCATGCCGCGCAACCCTTCTGGAGCACCTGTCGCTGATGCAACCCCAAGCTTTCTACCGCGCGGTGGCGGACGATTTTAACGCCGTCGACGGCATCATCAAGAAGCAGCTGACTTCCCGCGTGCCTCTGGTATCGAAAATCGGCGACTACATCACTTCGGCGGGCGGTAAACGCCTGCGTCCTTTATTGGTACTGCTGTGCGGCAAGGCCCTGGGTCGCGAAGGCGACGACATGCGCCTGCTGGCCGCTACCATCGAATTCCTGCACACCGCGACCCTGCTGCACGACGACGTGGTCGACATGTCCGGCATGCGCCGTGGCCGTTCGACCGCCAACGCCATGTGGGGCAATGCCCCGAGCGTGCTGGTGGGCGACTTCCTGTATTCGCGCTCGTTCGAAATGATGGTCGAGCTGGGCTCGATGCCGGTGATGAAGATCCTGTCCCAGGCCACGCGCATCATCGCCGAAGGCGAAGTGCTGCAGTTGTCCAAGGTACGCGATGCCAGCACCACGGAAGAGACCTACATGGAAGTCATTCGCGGCAAGACCGCGATGCTCTTCGAGGCCTCGACCCACAGCGCCGCTGCCCTGGCCGGCGCCAGTACCGAGCAGAGCGAAGCATTGCGCACGTTCGGCGATCACCTGGGCGTGGCCTTCCAGTTGGTGGACGACCTGCTCGACTACAAGGGCGATGCCGAGACCCTGGGCAAGAACGTCGGTGACGACCTGGCCGAAGGCAAGCCGACCCTGCCGCTGATCTACACCATGCGCGAAGGCACGCCAGAGCAGGCGGCGCTGGTACGCCAGGCGATCCAGAAAGGCGGGATCGAAGACCTGGAAAGCATCCGTATCGCGGTCGAAGCTTCCGGCTCGCTGGAGTACACCGCGAAACTGGCCCGGGACTACGTCGCCCGCGCGATCAAATGCCTCGACGCCCTGCCGCCCAGCGAATACCGCGATGCGCTGGTGGAATTGAGTGAGTTTGCGGTGGCCCGTACTCACTGATTGCATTAAAACCTGTGGGAAACCTGTGGGAGCGAGCTTGCTCGCGATAGCGGTGTGTCAATCAGCGCCAATGTTTGCTGATCCAGCGCTATCGCGAGCAAGCTCGCTCCCGCAAGGGTTTTTCACCGCCCTGCCCTCTGCGGCCTAAAACCCTATATAATGTGCGCCCTTTTGCCCTCCTGACACCAAGGAACCTTAGTGAGCACGTTGCCTCCCTGCCCGAAATGCAATTCCGAATACACCTACGAAGACGGCACCCAGCTGGTCTGCCCGGAGTGTGCCCACGAATGGTCCGCCAGCGGCGAAGCTGAAGCGGCGTCCGACGACACCGTGAAGAAAGATTCGGTCGGCAATGTCTTGCAGGACGGCGACACCATCACCGTGATCAAGGACCTCAAGGTCAAGGGCACCTCGCTGGTGGTCAAGGTCGGCACCAAGGTCAAGAACATCCGCCTGTGCGATGGCGACCACGATATCGATTGCAAGATCGACGGTATCGGCCCGATGAAACTCAAATCCGAGTTCGTCAGAAAAGTCTGATTCGGCTGCATTCCATCCCATGCCCCGCGTGTGGGATGGAGCTTCACCCTCCCCGCTTGAGTCCCATTTCCCGGGCGTTAGCCAAGTGCCAGCCGCCTTGAGCTAGCACAACCCATCGTCAGAAAAACAATCGCAACGCCAATAGAGACTTGCTATTTAGCGAATAAGAATTATTCTCATCGAATCCATCAAGGAGATGAGAACCATGACTTATTTGATCGATGCCTGGCTGGACCGCCCACATCCCTACCTCAGGATTCTGCATCGGGAAACCGGGGAAGTCTGTGCGGTGCTTGAAGAAGAAGCCTTGAACGAGCTGCAGGACCAAGGAGACCTGGACCTCAACAGCCTCAATTCCAGTGAGCCGCTGGTGCTCAAGGAGCTGGTGCGCAATCTGTTCCTGTTCTGCTATGCCCGGGCGTTGCGCCCTACGGGTGATTTCAGCGGCAGATTCCACGGATGAAGCAGGCAAACCCTGTGGGAGCGAGCTTGCTCGCGATGGCGGTGTGTCAGTAACGAGAATGTCGACTGACTGTCCGCTTTCGCGAGCAAGCTCGCTCCCACAGTTTTTTGTCCGGCGGTAAAACCGGACAGGGTCTTACAGCACGTCCAACAGCTCGACGTCGAACACCAGCACGCTGTGTGGCGGAATGCTGCCAACGCCTTGAGCGCCGTAAGCCAGTTCGCTCGGCACGTACAGGCGCCATTTGCTGCCGGCATTCATCAGCTGCAGTGCTTCGGTCCAGCCTGGGATCACGCCGCCTACCGGGAATTCGGCTGGCTGGCCACGATCGTAGGAGCTGTCGAACACAGTGCCGTCGATCAGGGTACCGTGGTAGTGGGTACGTACCTGGTCCTCACGGGTCGGCTTGGCGCCTTCACCCTGGGTCAGCACTTCGAACTGCAGGCCGGAAGCCAGGGTGGTGATGCCTTCGCGCTTGGCGTTTTCCGCCAGGAACGCACGCCCTTCACCCGCAGCGGCTTCAGCCTTGGCGGCTGCTTCGGCCTGCATGATTTCACGAATGACCTTGAAGCTGGCGGACATCTCGTCCTGGCCCACGCGGCTTGGCTTGCCGGCGAACGCGTCGGTCAGGCCGGCCAGGATCGCGTCCAGGCTGACACCCGGCGGCGGGTTGTCGCGCAGTTGGTCGCCCAACTGACGGCCAATGCCGTAGCTGACGCGGGTTTCGTCGGTGGACAGGTTAACTTCGGACATGATGCTGCTCCGCTGTGCGGACGGCTCGAGAGTGGCCGTGTGTGACACAGCGCCTCCCGGAGCGCCCGGAACCAAAAGGGCGAGCAGACTAGCACAGATGCCACGGCGGGTGACGAGCCCTCACGTCAAAGCAACCCGCCAGAAACGACAACGCCCGCCTGCAGTTCGCCAGACGGGCGTTGCGCCAGCGCGAGGAACGGGCCTCAGTGCTTGGTCAGCTTGTCCAGGTAACCCATGGCAAAGGCCGAGACCACGAAGGTCATATGGATGATCACGTACCACATCAAGTGCTCGGGATCGACGTTCTTGGCGTCCATGAAAATGCGCAGCAAGTGGATGGAGGAAATCGCCACGATCGAGGCGGCGACTTTCATCTTCAGCGATGAAGAGTCCATGGTGCCCAGCCAGTTGAGCTTTTCCTTGTCGGAATCGATGTCCAGTTGCGAAACGAAGTTCTCGTAGCCGGAAATCATCACCATCACCAGCAGGCCGCCCACCAGCGCCATGTCGATCAGCGACAGCAGCACCAGGATCAGCTCGGACTCGGCCATGGCGAACACATTGGGGATGACGTGAAACACTTCCTGGAAGAATTTCAGCGCCAAGGCCAGCAAGCCCAGGGACAGCCCGAAATAGATCGGCGCCAGCAGCCAACGGGAGGCATACATTGCATTTTCGATAAAGCGTTCCATTGAGTCTCACACCAGGGCTGAAAAATCGCGGCGAGTATATCAGCCACGACCTGCCCCACAAATGCCGGGGCCATCCCTGGTCCCTGCTCTTGTGTCAAAATTTTTCTGCGAGTGCCCGTGCGGCGATGGCCTTCAATGCAGCGGACGAAACTCGAAGCCGCCGACATTGCGACAACGGCCTCCATTGATTTCACGCAGTTGGGCCTGCATGTGCAAGGACCAGATCTGCGGGTCGTCGGCCAGCTCATAGCCGTGCAAGGTCAGGCTCTGCACAATGGTGTCGAGGATGGATTCGGCGGCAGTCGGGCCGGGGAATGGCCCCTGGGCCTTGATGGCGGAGGGTTGTTCGCCAGCCATTCCGGCGGCGAAGAGCAAGGTCCACATACCGGTATCTCCCGCCAGGGGGCGGATGGCGCATTCGATACGGGTGACAAGGCCCAGGCATTGACGAGTGAGGCAAAGGTTGCGCGACATGGCGGCGCCCCTCGGTAGATCCGGTATTCAGTCTCGGGAAGAGGCTGTTTCGATCCAATGATGACTCTCGTTATCCTTGAGCTGAGGATAGAAGAAAAGTTCCGGTCCCATGGGTTTTGGAGACCAGAATGCGCCGAGCGGTCATAGTGTGAATATTGACGCCAAAGTGGCGACGTTTTTTTGAAGCAACTCAAAAATTGTGGGAGCGAGCTTGCTCGCGATAGCAGTGTGACAGTCGACTGATGAGTGACTGAAACTCCGCTATCGCGAGCAAGCTCGCTCCCACAGGGTCCCACATGGAAACGCCGCAATCAGGCCGGCTTGGCCTCCGCCAAGGCCTGCTGCGCCAGTTCCTTTTCCGCTTCCTTGATGTCGTCTTCGCTGATCATTTCCGCGATCACCCGCAGCCGCTCCACCACCCGGGCGTTGACGCTGCCCTCCGGGAACTCGCCGTTTTCATCTGGCTCACCGGCAGGCTCGCCCACCAACAGGCTCAGGGCTTCATCGGCCTGACGCACCGCATAGACGTGGAACTGCCCGGCGCGCACGGCGGCCAGCACTTTCTCGTCGAGCATCAGCGTCGCGACGTTGGCCTGGGGAATGATCGCCCCCTGCTCACCGGTCAGCCCCCGGGCTTCGCAAAGTCGGAAGAAGCCTTCGATCTTCTCGTTGACGCCACCCACCGCCTGCACTTCACCGAACTGGTTGATCGAACCGGTGATGGCAAAGCACTGCTTCAGCGGCGTCTTCGACAGGGCCGAGATCAGCGTACACGCCTCGCCCAGGGACGCGCTGTCGCCGTCCACGTAACCGTAGGATTGCTCCAGGGCGATGCTGGCCGAGATCGCCAGCGGGAATTCCTGGGCATAACGGCTGCCCAGGTAACCGGTGAGGATCATCACGCCCTTGGAGTGGATCGGTTGGCCAAGGTTGACCTCCCGCTCGATGTCGACGATGCCGCTGCCGCCCGGGTACACCGTGGCGGAAATCCGCGCCGGCACGCCGAACGCCGAATCGCCGACCTCCAGCACCGTCAGCCCGTTGCATTTGCCCACGGCCGCACCCGCGGTGTCGATCAGGATGATCCCCGCCAACATGTCGTCGAGGATCCGCGCCGAGACGCGTCCGGTGCGGGTGGCCTTGGCCTTGAGGGCACGTTCGATATGGCCGGCATCGGTCATCTCGTCACCGGCCAGCTGGCGGATGAAGTCCGCCTCGCTGACCAGTTGGAACAGGTCGCCGATGCGCGCCGACAAGCGCCCCTGGTGCTCGGCCAGCCGGGCGCTGTAGGTCGCCAGGCGCGCCACCGCGTCGGCGGTCAGCGGCGCCATGCCTTCTTCCGAAGTGCGGGTCTTGAGCAACTGGGCGAACTGCTCCAGGCTCTCGTCGCCCATCGGGATGTCTTCGTCGAAATCCACCAGCACGCGAAACATTTCCTGGAAGTCCGGATCCAGGTCCTGCAAGGCGTAATAGAGCTGGCGGGCGCCGATGATCACGACCTTGACCTGCAACGGGATGTGCTGCGGCGTCAGGGTCACCGTGGCCAGGCGTCCCAGCTCACCCAGGGGCGACTCCATCTTCAGCTTGCGCGATTGCAGGGCACGCTTGAGCGCATCCCACACGAACGGCTCGCCAAGCATTTTTTCCGCTTCAAGGATCAGGAAACCGCCATTGGCCCGGTGCAAGGCACCCGGACGCAGCTGTCGGTACGTGGTGTAGAGCGCGCCCTGGTCGGTGCTGTACTCGATCCGGCCGAACAGGTTGTCGTAGGTCGGGTGCGGCTCGAACACCACCGGCGCGCCACCGCTGGACGGATGCCCGACCACCAGGCTTGGCGCGTACTGCTCCTCCAGCAGCTTGCGGGCGATGGCGTCGGTCTTGCTGTCGTCCACCAGTTGCTCGACCACGGTCTTGAGCAGATAGACCTGCATGGCTTGCAGGTAGCCACAGACCGCGGCGTTCTCCGCGTACTTTTCCGACAGCGGCGCCAGCAGCGGTTGCAGGGCCAGGGTGATGGTTTCTTCGTTGAGCTGGCGCAACTGGTTGCTGGACTCGCGCTTCCATTGCGGCAGGCTGGCGAGTTCTTCGTTCAAGCGCTCTTCCAGGCCGGAGATGTCCTCGTGGAAACGCTCGCGCTCGGCCTCCGGCAACTGGGCGAATTCCGCCTCGTCCAGGGCCTTGCCTTCGCTCATCGGCGTGAAGGCGATGTTGCTGCTGTCACGGTACAGCGCGACATCCTTCTCCAGCGCCAGGCGCTCGATCACATCCAGGGCCCGGTCGTAGCGCTGGTTGAAAGCACGGTCGATGGCGCTTTTTTTCTGCTGGTAGGACGGGTGCTCGAACACCGCCGGGAAGGTCGCCAGCAGGTTGTCGATCAAGCCGTTGATGTCACCGATGAACGCACCGGCCGTGCCGGACGGCAGTTCCAGGGCACGGGGCTCGCGGGGCTCATCGAAATTGTTGACGTAGACCCAGTCCGCCGGGGTCTGCAGGCGCTTGCCTTCGGCCTTGAGATAGCGTTTGACGAAGGAAAACCGGCCGGTGCCGGGCTCGCCCATGACAAATACGTTGTAACCGGGGCGCGGCATGGCCACGCCGAACTGCAAGGCTTCGACCGCACGTTCCTGGCCAAGCACACCGCGGAAGGGCTCCAGATCATTGGTGGTAGAGAAGCTGAACTGTTCAGCGGAAAACGGACGGGTCAGCGCTTCGGGCGCTAGACGCAAGCTGGCAGCAACAGGATCAGGCATCGGGCTTCCTTACATCAGGCGGGGCAGATAGCGGCATTCTGGCGCTGCCTGCACCTGACTGGCAAGGAGCGTCTCAGGCCAAAGCATAGTCCAGGGACATCCCCCTGGCCGGGCTCGATAAATTAAGGACTTGCAGGATAGTTTTTGCAAAATGTCACGGAACCCTGGGATCGTGCCTAAACTCCAAAGTGCGCGGCTGGAACAATAACCGGCCCACTGGCAGCTGTAGGGGCCAGACCCTGTCCATTGGTATGCACATAAAGAGAACATAGCTATGAAACGGATTCTTCTCGGTACTCTCTTCACCGCTGTATCCCTCAACGCCATGGCTCAGGCGCCGGGCGGCCCGGATTGCGGCTGGGGCAACATGCTGTTCGAAGGTCAGCGTGGCACTCCGGCACACTTCCTGGCATCCACCACCAACGGCACTTCCGGTAACGCCACCTTCGGCATGACCTCCGGCACCAACGGCTGCTCGACCAACGCGGCACTGACCTACGGTGGCAAGTCCTGGCTGGCCATGAATGGCATGATGAACGAGCTGTCCGAAGACATGGCCAAGGGTCAGGGCGAAGCGCTGACCACCTATGCCGTGGTACTGGGCGTAGCGCCGGAAGATCGCGCACACTTCTCCGCCGTTACCCACGAGCACTTCCAGCAGATCTTCAGCAAGGCTGACGTGACCGCAGAAGACGTGCATACCAACACCCTGGCCGTATTGAAAAGCGACCCTCGCCTGGCCAAGTACGCCACTCAAGCTTAAGCTCGACACCACTCGCTCCTCTCGGGGAGCGGGTTTTCTTTTTGGGGCCCCTTCGGTCTTTATTTTTTCGACTTTCCAAGTAGCCGACTATGCTCAAACGCCTTGCCTGGCTGGCGCTCTGTGTGTGCGCCCCGCTTTCCGCCGCGCCCCATATCGACCCTCAACGTTTGCAGCAACTGGCCAATGACCGCTTCTGGATCTCCCTGGGCCATTACGAAACCGCCAAGCTGGGCGGCTGGCGCAGCTATATCAGCGACAAAAAATTCTTCCTCGCCCCCGATGGCAATGAACATCCTGACCGTGAACTGACCGCCACGCTGCAAGCCTTGTATGGCCCGGCCAGCGCCGGCCAGCAACATGCCCAGTGCGTGTACCCGGCGCGCACCCGCTGGCTGAAGGCGCAGCTCAACCTGACGGACCTGCCGGCGGTCAATTGCAGCGACTTCACCCAATGGTTCAAGGACGTGTCGCCCCACAGCGCAGTGATGATTTTCCCCGCCGCGTACCTCAACAGCCCCTCCTCGATGTTCGGCCACACCCTGTTGCGCATCGACCAGGCCGATGTGCAAAGCGACAAGACCGCCCTGCTCAGCTACGCGATCAACTTTGGCGCCTACATCGAAGGCTCGGACAACAGCATCCTCTATGCCTGGAAGGGGCTGATGGGGGGCTATCCCGGCCTGTTCGCCCTGGTGCCGTACCAGGAAAAACTCTCTGAGTACCGTAGCCTGGAGAACCGCGACCTGTGGGAATACCGCCTCAACCTGAGCCAGGCGGAAACCGAGCGCATGGTCGAGCACGTCTGGGAACTCAAGCAGATTCAGTTCGACTATTTCTTTTTCGACGAAAACTGCTCCTATCGCCTGCTCGAATTGCTCCAAGTGGCCCGCCCCAGCCTGCGCCTGACCGAACAATTCCCGCTGACGGCGATTCCCACCGACACCGTCAAGGCGGTTAAAGAAGCCGGCCTGGTGGAAAGCATCCAGTACCGGCCGTCCCGGGAACGGGAACTGCTCAGCCGCGCCGAACCGCTCAGCGCTGACGAACAACAATGGGTACTGAACGTCAGCGCCGATCAGCAGCAACTGCAGGCACCGGCATTCAAGGCGCTGCCCCGCGAACGCCAGGCACTGGTCATCGACGCGGCGTATCGCCTGGAACGCTATCGCGCCAACGGCCAGGAACGCGATCCGCAGCGGGCCCAGCGCAGCTTCGAGCTGTTGCGGGCGATCAACCAGAACCCCGCGCCGGAACTCGACATCCCGCAACCGGGCCTGCCCGAGGACGGTCACCAATCGCGCACCTGGCAGGCCGGCCTCGGCACACGGGGCGACCGGGCGTTCGGTGAATACGGCTTGCGCATGGCCTATCACGACCTCAACGACAACGCCGAAAGTTTCCCGCTGGGGGCACAGATCGAAATCCTGCAATTGAAACTGCGCCAGTACGAAGGCAATGACTGGCAAGTGCAGCAACTGGATCTGGCGACCATTCGCTCCCTGACCCCACGCAACGAGCTGCTGCAACCGCTGTCCTGGCAGGTTACCGGCGGCCTGGAGCGGGTGCCGGGCAAACACGACGATGAAACCTTGGTCAGCCATGTCAACGGCGGCGCCGGCGGCACCTGGGCGCTGGGCGAAGATGTGCTGGGCTTCGCCCTGGGCACGGTGCGGGTCGAGCACAACAACGATTTCGCCCAGTTCATCGCCCCGGCCGCCGGTTTCAACAGCGGCGTGCTGTGGAACAACCCGCTGGGCAACTTGAGCCTGGAAGCCAAGGGCGACTATTTCGTCAACGGCGAAGTGCGTCGTAGCCTGAGCCTCAACCAGCAGTGGGAATTGTCCCGCAACCTCGGCCTGCGCTTGAGTGCCCAGCGAGAGTTCAGCCACGTGGCGTCGCCGGAGAACGAGGTGATGCTCGAGGTGAAGTGGTATCACTATTGACCGGCACCGTTCTGCACGCGCACAGAGACAAACGGATTAATCACAGGGCTTTCACATCGGCCTGACGAATACGCTTCTAGACTTCTCGTATAAGTGGATACGGCAGGAAGGCTCAAATGAGGCGCGCGGCAGTGGTACTGGGTATGGTGATGTTGCTCGGTGGCTGTGAAACCACTCATGAAGACCTGATCGCCCGAGGTTATCCACCGGCGTTCGCCGACGGCTACGACGACGGTTGCAGCAGTGGTCGGCAAGCGGCGGGGGTGATCACCGGTCAGTTCAGGAAAGACGTGCCACGGTACCTCAAGGACCCACGCTACGCCGAAGGCTGGAGCGATGGTTTCCGGCAGTGCCAGGCGATGCGCGAAAGCGAGGAGCGCAATGCCTACCGCGATCGTCATTGGGATGACCACGAACGTGCCTGGCAACAGGAAAAGGATCGGGACGCCGGCCGGGCTTATCGCTCGCCGTGAGTCGCGTATAGACATTCGTCGAAACCAAAAGCCTGCGACCATGGACCAAACTCCAATAGAGGAGAACACCATGAGCCGCGCTTTCGTCAACGAAGACAACGCCGCTGCCCAGGCCGACCAGCCGGTCGAACGTCAGGTCAGTGCGCAACCCAATTACGTTACGCCCACCGGGCTTGCCCAACTCCAGGCCCGGGTCGCCGAATTGCAGGCGTTGCACGGCCAGCAGGCGAGCCGAGGGGATCTGGCGGACAAACAACGGATCGCCGACCTTGAACGGGATCTGCGCTATTTCAAGCAGCGCCTGCAAAGCGCCCAGGTCGTTGCACCGACGTCGTCCGATCAAGTGCGGATCGGGCATTGGGTGACCTTTGTCGATGAACAGGATCACGAACAGCGAGTGCAGTTAGTGGGTGAAGACCAGGCCGATGCGGCCAGTGGCTTGATCAACTGGGGCTCGCCGCTGGGGCGCGCGTTGTTGGGGGCGAAGGTGGGGGATGAAGTGATATGGAGGCGACCACTGGGGGATCTCGCCATCGAGGTCGTTGCGATAGATACTCCATGATGTTGCCGGCTTTTTTAAAACATGATTAAAGCCTCTAACATCAAGCCCGACAATAACCTGTTACTTGTCTGTAGCCATATGTAACTGCAACATGAGGTCATAACAACAAGTTTGCGTTAAATCAGGACCATGCTACTGTTTTTCCCGCACCGTAATCGGCGCGCTGTAAAAACAGAAAGGAGATGCACTAATGAGCGAACAGATACTGGCAATGTCAGGTGACTTCGACAGCGACTTCAAGTTCTACCAACAGGTCACCGATCTGGCCTCCGAGTCAGCAGCACGGACCATTGTCGAATGCGGCACCCTAAACTGCACCGCTCTTTTATGCTAAATCCTTTTCCATCAAAGTAGACCTGCACAACAGGTCCTTGATACTCCCTAACCCCAACTATAAAACAACTTTATCAACATCCTACCGTTCGGATGCGCTTGCTCGCACCCAACTGCCTGTACTTGATGTTTGATAACTGATGAGGACAACACCATGAGCGAACAGATCCTGAACATGTCCGGTGACTTCTATAGCGACTTCGACGCTTATCAAGCGCCCACCAAAAACATGGGCTCGATACTGGCAACGACAATGGAATGCAACACCTTTGGCACGTGCACCAATCTCGAATGCTCGACACTCGGCTGCTAAGCCCTTCCACTGATCGTCCAAACAGGCAACACCCATAACCATAGAGCAGGCAACGCCTGCTCTATCCATTTCAGGATCGACGGCATGCTTGTTAACGCTTTGAAGTTGAATCAGCGAGGTCAGTACAGATTCACTTCCGACGGCGACATCGCCCTTTTTTTAAACAACCTGACCCGCCTGCATGCTGATGATCAGGCCTTGCTGGATCATTTCGGGTTGAACCGGGAACAACTGGCGTCGTATGCCAAGGCACCCGGTAACCCACAGCGCCAGCCTGACGACGGCGAAACCGTCTTGAGGGCCTTGAAGGAAAAGCTTGCTCGCCTCGACAGCTTTCACGTCGGCAGGGAAAAGGCGGCGAGCGGCAAAGACAATTTTTATTGGTTTGGCTACCGCTTTTTTCTTTATTTCATCGATACGTTCAAGGCGGATGGGCGCTACGCCAAAGCGTCACTGCACATTGATGAAGCCGCCCTGTTGGCAAGCCTTGAGCACTATGTCTTGGCCCGTGTCGGACGCACATCGGAACAAAGCCTGGTCCACTATCTGAATACGCGGATTGCGGACGGCGACGAGATTGACCTGGACGGGTTCAGCGAACAGCTGCGCACGTTGCCACTGTTTGCGTTTTTCGATTCCTATCCTGTGTTGGCAACCCTGCTTTTTGATTTGCTGGAAGACACCCTCGACTATCTTTATGCGGTCATATTCGACTTCGCCGGCGATGTTGACGCGCTGGAGATGGCATTCTCAATCCCATCCCGAAAAATCGACGCTATCGAGTTCGGCCTGGGTGACCCTCACGGTCGCGGTGAAACGGTCTGCCAGGTCAAATTCCGCACAACCTCCTTGGTCTACAAACCACGGGCAAGCCGCGAAGCAGTTTTTTTCAATCGCCTGCTGGGACAATTACGTGAGTGGACTGGCGCGGATTGTTTTGCCATCCACGCGCCAGGAATCCTCAGCCGTGAGCGACATAGCTGGATAGAAAAGGTCGACAACACGCCTTGTGACAGCGCAGCGGACGTGGCGCTGTTCTATAAAAAGATGGGGGCACAGATCGCCGTCATTCATGCACTCAACGGCATCGACTTCCATTACGAGAACATCATTGCGTGTGGCAGCAGCCCTGTCATGATCGATCTTGAGTGCTTGTTCACTGCGTCCACCAGCGACCTGCTACTCGAACTGCCGCTCGATAGCGCACTGTCCAACACCTTCAAAGTGATCCAGCAGTCGGTGTGTTCCAGCGGCTTCGTACCCTTTTCACAAAAATCCAATAACGACCAGAGCGGGCTGACTCGGCAAGCGCTGTTCATTTCCACCCGCCACTCCCTGGTTTTCGAAAATGGCTTTTACCATTTACGTAAAGTCGAGTTCGAACACCTTCTGGCGCAAAAGCATTTGCCGCTTTTGCAGGGGGAACGCAAGGGGCATGAAACGTATAAAGCCGAACTTGTCCACGGCTTTGAATATGCTTATGGCGAATTGATGACGCATCGGCACACGATCATGCAGATGCTTGAGCAAGCCGCAGGCGAATTATCAACCCGTGTTTTGCTCAAAAACTCTCAACGATATGCGGACTTTATCGGGCTGAGCCGCCATCCTCGCTTCATGAAAAACATGCTGGACCGGGAGCTTCTGCTTGCAACCCTGTGGAAAGACTTGAAAGAGCCTTATCGAGCAAAGGGCATTCCGCGTCATGAAATAGCCGACCTGCAAAGATCCAGCATTCCGTGTTTCACCATGCCGCTCAATTCCAACGCGTTGATGAGCGCACAAGGTGAAACAATAGACATGACGAAAGTACAACCTCCGATAAAAAGCTGCCTACAGAAAATAGCCAATCTGTCCGCAGCCGACAGGGCATTACAACTCACGCTGCTCGAAATGTGTTTGTATCCGGAGTCAAATGGACAGCCGTTATCACGTGCCCCTCTAAAAACAACGCCCCAAGCGGATCGACTCGACGCGATACTCGGCATCAGTTCCCGCCTCGAAGCGCTTGCGATCAAGGGAACGGCAACGGACGTCAGTTGGTTGGCGTTCCATACGCACCCAACGACACGTGGAAAATACCCTTCACCCATGGATCATGGGTTGTACTCCGGTATCGCCGGGATTGGGTTGTTTTATCTGAGCCTGTTCAAGGTAAGCGGCAAACCACGCTTATTGTCGCTCCTGGATCAGATACTGGCCTCACTGGAACAACACTTTGGCTTTTTCAAAGCCGACCTAACCATCAGTGCCTATCATGGCCTGGGCTCCTATCTCTATCTGCTCATCAATCGCCGCCAAATCACCGGTGATCCGAAACACGATGAGAAAATTGCCAGCCTGCTGACCCAACTGATTGATGCCCCCCCTGAAGACTACGATTTCGACTTCCTGGGCGGCTGTTGTGGTGCGGTGACGCTGCTGGCCAATATTCATGGGTTATCGGCGCAAGTGGATGTGCTGCCGGCCATTTGGCGCATGGTTGCTTACATAAAGGACCAGATACTGATCGAAGAAGGCCAGCTTCTTCGACGCGATGATCGCTCCGTCATTTTAACGGGCCTGTCCCATGGTCTCTCCGGCGTCATCCAGGCCTTGTGCAAAGCCTATGACGTGACCGGCGATGGGGCGTTGGTGCCCTTGGCCATCCAGGTGCTGGAGGGTGAAAATCGCTTGAGCCGAGAGGGTTTCTGGCTGGACCTGAGAGACCTGGGCCCCGTCGACCATGCCACCAAGTGGTGTCACGGAGACGGCGGTATCCTCATCGCCAGGCGACAACTCATGAAGTCGATGGGCGAGGCCTTGGACGCAACCACCCGACAGACGGTGCTCGACGATATCCAGCGTTGCGAGAGCAACCTCTGGCAGCACGGCTTGGGCGATGGCTATAACCTGTGCCATGGCGATTTCGGCAATCTGATGTGCCTGTATGACTGGTATCGGCACGCCGATGACCCCGAGGGTATCAGCAGGGTCAAGCAGGCCCTTGGCGAGGTCGCCCGGCAGTTTTTCGAAGGCCCCTTCCTCGACCATGACCGGGTTCCCGATGTCAGCCTGCTAACGGGCATTACGGGCGCAGGTTATGCCTTGCTGTATGAGATCGATCCAACGATCCCCAACATACTCTCGCTCGATTTCGCGCTGCAGACGTAGGCTGGAACTGTGGGAGCGAGCTCGCTCGCGATAGCGGTGGATCAATCAACTTCAATGTCGCTGACCCGCCGCCATCGCGAGCAAGCTCGCTCCCACATTTCCGATCCCTATCAGGCCAGTTTCTTGTGCCGTACACGATGCGGCTGGGCGGCCGCTTCGCCGAGGCGTTTCTTGCGATCGGCTTCGTACTCGGTGTAGTTGCCTTCGAAGAATACCGCTTGGGAGTCGTCTTCGTACGCCAGGATGTGGGTCGCCACGCGGTCGAGGAACCAACGATCGTGGGAGATCACAATGGCGGCGCCCGGGAAGTCCAGCAAGGCTTCTTCCAGGGAACGCAGGGTTTCGACGTCGAGGTCGTTGGACGGTTCGTCGAGCAGCAGGACGTTGCCGCCCTCCTTCAAGGTCAACGCCAGGTGCAAGCGACCGCGCTCACCGCCGGACAGGTCCTTGACGAACTTCTGCTGGTCGCCGCCCTTGAAGTTGAAGCGGCCGACGTAAGTGCGCGACGGGATTTCATAGTTGCCGATGCGGATCTGGTCGGAACCGTCGGAGATCTGCTGGAACACGGTCTTGCTGCCGTCCAGGTCCTCGCGGCTCTGGTCGACACAGGCCAACTGCACGGTTTCACCGATTTCGATGCTGCCCGAATCCGGGGTTTCCTTGCCCATCAGCATGCGGAACAGCGTGGATTTACCCGCGCCGTTACCACCGATCACCCCGACGATGGCACCTTTGGGCATGGAGAACGACAGGTTGTCGATCAGCACGCGGTCGCCATAACCCTTGGTGACGTTCTTGAACTCGATGACCTTGTCACCCAGGCGCGGACCAGCCGGGATGTAGATCTCGTTGGTTTCGCTGCGCTTCTGGAATTCCTGGGATTGCATTTCCTCGAAGCGTTGCAGACGGGCCTTGGATTTGGACTGGCGGGCCTTGGCGCCTTTGCGCACCCACTCCAGTTCTTCCTTCATGGCTTTTTCATGGGCCGACTGCTGCTTGGATTCCTGGGCCAGACGATCGGACTTGGCTTCCAGCCAGCCCGAATAGTTGCCCTCGTACGGAATGCCTGCGCCGCGGTCGAGTTCCAGGATCCAGCCGGCGACGTTGTCCAGGAAGTAACGGTCGTGCGTGATCGCAACCACGGTGCCCGGGAAGTCATGCAGGAAGTGTTCGAGCCAGGCGACGGAATCGGCGTCCAGGTGGTTGGTCGGTTCGTCGAGCAGCAGCATGTCCGGAGCCGACAGCAGCAGGCGGCACAAGGCCACGCGGCGTTTTTCACCACCGGAGAGGTGTTCGACCTTCGCGTCCCAGGCCGGCAGGCGCAGTGCATCGGCGGCCACTTCCAGCTGGCGATCCAGGTTGTGGCCGTCGCTGGCCTGCAGGATCGCTTCGAGCTTGGCCTGTTCGGCGGCCAGCTTGTCGAAGTCGGCATCCGGGTCGGCGTAGGCGGCATAGACTTCGTCGAGGCGCGCCTGGGCATCCTTGATCACGCTGACCGCTTCCTCGACCACTTCACGCACGGTCTTGCTCGGGTCCAGCTGCGGTTCCTGGGGCAGGTAGCCGATGTTCAGGTCTGGCATCGGACGGGCTTCACCGTCGAATTCGTTATCGACGCCGGCCATGATTTTCAGCAGCGTGGACTTACCCGAGCCGTTGAGACCCAGTACGCCGATCTTGGCCCCGGGGAAGAACGACAATGAAATGTTTTTCAGGATTTCCCGCTTCGGCGGAACAACTTTGCTCAGCCGATGCATGGTGAAGACGTATTGAGCCATGGTGAACCTAGCGTCAGTGACAGTTGAAAAGAACGAGCCAGGCCATGCGCGGCGCCGGCACTTGACGGTCATCAATGCCTGCGGGCGGATAGAGCCTGGGAATCTGGAGCTGGAACGCTCTTGTTTGACCGGCAAAGCTACCTCAACCGTCGGTCAAGGTCCAGCCGCCAGGGGCTGGCACTTTGCCACAAGTCAAGGCATGCTAGCCGCCCTTCGGGCGTCCGGCTTATAGTGCACGTCGCGCCAGTCCAGCAAACTGCAGGATTACAGCTTGTCCAACGTCACTCCGCCCCTGTCCCCTCGCGCACCCGCTGTCGTGCCCGGCTCGCCCCTGCGCGGGACGCTGAAGGGCGCGCTGGCCACGCTGGTGCTGCTATTGCTCGGCTTGCTGTTCTGGCAACTGCTTGACCAACTGCGTGAAACCCAACAACAACAGCGCCAATACACCATCGACTACACCGCCGATCTTGCCGCGCAAGTCAGCCTGAACATGGCCCTGAACGCGCAAATCGCCCTCAACCTGCTACCGATCGTCGAACAGCCACAAAGTGCCGACGAACAGCAGGCCCTGGTTCGTAAACTCCAGCAATCGTTACCCGAATTGCGCAGCCTGGCACTGCTGAGCCCTTCCGGCCGGGTGCTCAGTGACAGCGACGCCGACAGCCATGACGCCGACTACCTGGGCGAGCTGGTGCGGCGCAGCCGGGCCCAGGCCCATTATTTCAGCAATGCCGAAGACGGCTCCGTGGTGCATCTGTTGTTGCACCAGGCCAGCGGCAGCAGCCGTGGCTATTGGGCCCTGCGCCTGACCCCGAATTTTTTCTCCACCCTGACCAAGCAAGCCGATGTGGGGCTGCGCCCGCTGTGGCTGGTGGAAAACCGCCTCAACCAGCAGATCATCAGCCGCGACGAGAGCCTGCCCTCGATCAGCCCTACCCACCTGTCGCCGGATGACCTGGAGAACACGGTACTGACCGTGCCCCTGAGCAGCAGCGACTGGCAACTGCGGGGGCTGTTCGACCGGCGCCAGGTGATCGAGCAACTGCTGCCGGCCTTCATCGGAAAGTGCCTGCTGGGCCTGGCGTTTTCGTTGCTGCCCGTCATCGCCCTCTTGAACATGCGTCGGCGCCAGCGACAGTTGCACGAAGGTCGACGGCGTTACCAGGATATTTTCGAAGGCACCGGCGTGGCCCTGTGTGTGCTGGACCTGTCGGGGCTCAAGGCGTTTTTTGAGCGGGCGGGCCTGCACAATGGCGATCAATTGCGCGCCTGGCTGCAAACCGCTCACCAACTCGAGCAATTGCGCCAGGAAGTTCATGTCACCGAAGTCAACCAGATGGCGTTGAAACTGCTCAATGTCGACTCCTGTGCCCAAGCTTGGCAGTTGCTGGTCGGCAAGGGCACGCCAGACAACAACCCCATCGGCTCGAAACTGCTCGAAGCGCTGCTCGACCAACACAAGCAACTGGAGCTGGAAATCAAGCTCCAGGACGCCCATGGCCGCGACCAGCACCTGTGGCTGGTGCTGCGCCTGCCGGAAAAACAGCCCGACTATAACGCCGTCATCCTGAGCATCAGCGACATCACCAGCCGCAAGCTGATCGAGCTCTCGCTGCTCGAACGCGAAGGTTTCTGGTCCGACGTGGTGCGCACCGTTCCGGATCATCTCTACGTGCAGGATGTCATCAGCCAGCGGATGATCTTCAGCAACCATCACCTGGGCCAGACCCTGGGCTACGACCGCACCGAACTGCACCAGATGGGCGAGTACTTCTGGGAGATCCTGCTGCACAGCGACGACGCCGATCACTACCACAACCTGCGCCAGGAACAACGCCGTGGCGGCTACACTCAGCTGCTGCAATGCCAATTGCGCTTTCGCCATCGCAATGGCAAATGGCGCTGTTTCGACATTCGCGAACAGGCACTGGCCCGAGACCGGCATGACCAGGTGACCCGGATCATCGGCGTGGCCAAGGACGTCACCGAGCAGATCGAGGCCAGCGAATCGCTGCGCGACAGCGAGCAACGCTACCGGATGCTCGCCGAAAGCATCAGCGACGTGATCTTCTCCACCGACAACAAGCTTTCGCTCAACTATGTCAGCCCGTCGGTGCAAGCGGTACTGGGCTACACCGCCGACTGGATTTTCCAGAACGGCTGGCAATCGATCATCGCCAATCCACAACAACTGACCGGCATCTACAGCCTGATGGACCGCGTCAGCAAGGCCCTCGACAAGCCTGAGCAACTGGCCGAGCTGCGCAACCAGATGCAGACCCAACTGTTCCTGTTCGACTGCCTGCGCGCCGATGGGCGCAAGATCCCCATCGAGCTGCGGCTGGTGCTGGTGTGGGATGAACACGGCGCGTTCGAAGGCGTGCTGGGCGTTGGCCGCGACATCAGCCAGCAGCGTCGCGCCGAAAAAGACCTGCGCATGGCCGCCACGGTCTTCGAGCACTCGACCTCGGCGATCCTGATCACCGACCCGGCCGGCTACATTGTCCAGGCCAACGAAGCCTTCAGTCGCGTCAGCGGTTATGCCGTGTCGCAAGTGCTGGACCAGTTGCCCAACATGCTGACCGTGGACGAGCAACAGGAAGCCCACTTGCGCTACGTGCTCAAGCAGTTGCAGCAACACAGCACGTGGGAAGGCGAAGTCTGGCTCAAGCGTCGCAATGGCGAACACTACCCGGCCTGGGTCGGCATCACCGCCGTGCTGGACGACGAAGGCGACCTGGCCAGTTATGTGTGCTTCTTCAGCGACATCAGCGAACGCAAGGCCAGCGAGCAGCGCATCCATCGCCTGGCCTATTACGACGCCCTGACCCACCTGCCCAACCGCACGCTGTTCCAGGATCGCCTGCACACCGCGCTGCAATCGGCCGAGCGGCAGAAGACCTGGGTCGTGCTGATGTTCCTCGACCTCGACCGCTTCAAGCCGATCAACGACTCCCTGGGCCACGCCGCCGGCGACCGGATGCTCAAGGAGATGGCCACGCGCCTGCTCGGCTGCGTCGCCGACGACGACACCGTGGCGCGCATGGGCGGCGACGAGTTCACCCTGCTGCTGCAACCGCGCGTCAGCCGTGAAATGGCGCTGAACCGGGCCATCACTGTGGCCGAGCAGATCCTCGCCAGCCTGGTCCGGCCCTTCGTGCTCGAAGGCCGCGAGTTTTTCGTCACCGCCAGTATCGGTATCGCCCTGAGCCCCCAGGACGGCAACGAACTGAGCCAGTTGATGAAGAACGCCGACACGGCCATGTACCACGCCAAGGAGCGTGGCAAGAACAACTTCCAGTTCTACCAGGCCGACATGAACGCCAGCGCCCTGGAGCGCCTGGAACTGGAAAGCGACCTGCGCCACGCCTTGGAGCAGAACGAGTTCGTGCTGTATTACCAACCGCAGTTCAGCGGCGATGGCAAACGGTTGACCGGCGCCGAGGCCCTGCTGCGCTGGCGCCATCCGCGACGTGGGTTGGTGCCACCGGGGGATTTCATCCCGGTGCTCGAAGAGCTCGGGCTGGTGGTGGACGTCGGCGACTGGGTCATCACCGAAGCCTGCCGGCAACTCAGGACCTGGCACCAGGCCAAGGTCCGGGTGCCGAAGGTCTCGGTCAACATTTCGGCCCGGCAGTTCTCCGATGGCCAGTTGGGCACGCGCATCGCCAATATCCTGCGCAGCACCGGTCTGCCACCGGCCTGCCTGGAGCTGGAACTGACGGAAAGTATCCTGATGCGCGAAGTCAGCGAGGCGATGCAGATCCTCGCCGGGCTGAAAAACCTGGGCCTGAGCATCGCCGTCGATGACTTCGGCACTGGTTATTCATCGCTCAACTACCTCAAGCAATTCCCCATCGACGTGCTGAAGATCGACCGCACCTTCGTCGACGGCCTGCCGTCCGGCGAGCAGGATGCGCAGATCGCCCGGGCAATCATCGCCATGGCCCACAGCCTCAACCTGGCGGTGATCGCCGAGGGCGTCGAGACCCACGAGCAGCTGGATTTCCTGCGCGAGCACGGCTGCGACGAGGTCCAGGGCTACCTGTTCGGCCGGCCGATGCCGGCCAATCGGTTCGAAGCACAGTTCAGCAATGATGCGTTGTTCATGCTCGACTGAGGTTCTTCGCTGCCTGTAGTGGCCTCATCGCGAGCAAGCTCGCTCCCACATTTGGACGTGCGTGCCCATCATCCTGTGGGAGCGAGCTTGCTCGCGATAGGGCCCGCCAAGGCCACGCAGAATGGCGCTTGAATCCCATTCGTCCGCGACATGACGCCCTTTCATATGCCTTCCAAAACCGGTTGAGGTAGAATGCCCCCCTTTTCTGCCCCGATCCTTGAGGACCGCCATGTTCAGCCGTGATTTGACTATTGCCAAGTACGACGCCGATCTCTTTGCCGCCATGGAGCAAGAAGCTCAGCGCCAGGAAGAGCACATTGAGCTGATCGCTTCGGAAAACTACACCAGCCCCGCGGTGATGGAAGCTCAAGGCTCGGTACTGACCAACAAGTACGCCGAAGGTTACCCGGGCAAGCGCTACTACGGTGGTTGCGAGTACGTCGACGTGGTCGAGCAACTGGCCATCGACCGCGCCAAGGAACTGTTCGGCGCCGATTACGCCAACGTCCAGCCGCACGCCGGTTCCCAAGCCAACGCCGCCGTGTACCTGGCGCTGCTGTCGGCCGGTGACACCATCCTGGGCATGAGCCTGGCCCACGGCGGTCACCTGACCCACGGCGCCAGCGTTTCCTCCTCCGGCAAGCTGTACAACGCCATCCAGTACGGTATCGACGGCAACGGCCTGATCGACTACGACGAAGTCGAGCGCCTGGCCCTCGAGCACAAGCCGAAAATGATCGTGGCCGGTTTCTCCGCCTACTCGCAGATCCTCGACTTCCCGCGTTTTCGCGCAATCGCCGACAAAGTCGGTGCCTACCTGTTCGTCGACATGGCCCACGTAGCCGGCCTGGTCGCCGCGGGCGTCTACCCGAACCCGGTGCCGTTCGCCGACGTGGTCACCACCACCACCCACAAGACCCTGCGCGGTCCACGTGGCGGCCTGATCCTGGCGCGCGCCAATGCCGACATCGAGAAGAAGCTGAACTCCGCCGTCTTCCCGGGCGCCCAGGGTGGCCCGCTGGAGCACGTGATCGCAGCCAAGGCGATCTGCTTCAAGGAAGCGCTGCAGCCTGAGTTCAAGGCTTACCAGCAACAAGTCGTGAAGAACGCCAAGGCCATGGCCGGCGTGTTCATCGAGCGCGGCTTCGACGTGGTGTCCGGCGGTACTGAAAACCACCTGTTCCTGCTCTCGCTGATCAAGCAGGACATCTCCGGCAAAGACGCTGACGCGGCGCTGGGCAAGGCGTTCATCACCGTGAACAAGAACTCGGTACCCAACGACCCACGCTCCCCGTTCGTCACTTCGGGCCTGCGCTTCGGCACCCCGGCCGTGACCACTCGCGGCTTCAAGGAAGCCGAGTGCAAGGAACTGGCCGGCTGGATCTGCGACATCCTGGCGGACCTGAACAACGAAGCGGTCATCGACGCCGTGCGTGAGAAGGTCAAGGCTATCTGCAAGAAGCTGCCGGTATACGGCGCTTAATCAGCCCGTCAGACCGCAATAAAAGGCCCGCCTCTTTCGATGCGGGCTTTTTTATTGGCCTTTAAAAGACCACGTCACCTAAGCAAACCACCTTTACAACACTCAGCATCTGCCTTGCACTTAACTTTCTGCAATACAGATAACACCACCAACAAGCAATAAACCAATAAAATCCAACTCGCCGCACCCACACTTCAAAACTCAATACAGGACTCATGTATCACATGGACAGTGAACATTCCTTTCATGCAACACTCAGCATGTTTGACGCCCACGTAAATCTACTTGAAACACTGCATGGCAAACCCGCGATGGCAACCGTCAGTTCATTCAGCGGTGGATTTTTTACCGGCAAACCGCAAACCCATGATCACTCACACTTGCTCGGCATCCGCGCCGAAACCCAGGGCATGGACCGCGCTCAATTGATCCTGCATTTTCGGCCTACGCCCAATGGCTATATTCTGACCCTGAAAAACCCCGGAGAACACTATAACAAACTGATCAGCAAGCGTTGGCTTGAAGTGCTCGGCGCAGAAAATCCAAACACCGTCAATCCGACGCGCTTTATTCTTATCGATCATCAACAAAACATCATCACACGGAAAAACATTAACACCCTGCACACACCCGTCTCGCTCATGACCGCCACTCATAAATATGTCGGTGGATTAAGAGTGCGCGGCTCACCTTATCTCTATCTTGCCGAGACCGAAGAAAAATCAAAGATCACTTTTATCTTGAGCCTGCGTGAAGGAAAGTGAGGCCAGCCAAAACATATAAAACCAGCCAACCCTGTGTGGCGAGGGGATTTATCCCCGCTGGACTGCGAAGCAGTCCTCACAGGAACGACCCAATCTACCAGGCACATCCAGGTGCCTGGTTTTCATAGCGGCTTCGCCGGCCGCAGACAGGGGACATCAAAACAGAATCGCTTCAAAACCGGCACGGATTTTCTCTTCGGGTAGCTCGTCGGCGATGAAGACGATCACGCTTTCCCGGGGTTCATCTGCGGCCCACTCGGTGTCCCAATCGAAACCGTACAGCTTGAGTACTCCCTGGAATACCAGTCGACGGGGTTCGCCGGCGATGTTCAGCACGCCTTTGTAGCGCAGCAATTGCTTGCCGTGATCTTCCAGCAACTGGTTCATGAACTCGCTGAGCTTGTCGATATCCAGGGCCTTGTCGGTGCGCAGCACCAGGCTGCTGATGCGATCGCCCGGGGTTGCCTTGCCCACCGGTCGCAGGCTGAGCCCTGCGCCGAGGTCCGCATTGAGATTGAAACCGCGAATGTCGAGCAACTCGGCCAGGTCGATCCGGCCGTGTTCAACCACCCTGATCGGTGCCCGTCGGTTGATGCGCGTCAGGCGCTCGCCAAGGGCCTGGACCTGGGCGGCGTCCACCAGGTCGGTCTTGCTCAGGAGCAGGCGGTCGGCAAACCCGACCTGGGCCTGGGCGATGGCCTGGGTCAGGTGGACGTCGGCGTGAGCCGCGTCCACCAGGGTCAGGATCCCGTCGAGGATATAGCGCTCGCGCAGGTCCTCGTCGATGAAGAAAGTCTGTGCCACCGGGGCCGGGTCGGCCAGGCCGGTGCACTCGATCACCAGGCGGTCGAAGGCGATCTCGCCGCTGTCCAGCCGCTCGAGCAACAGGTACAGGGCTTTGGTCAGGTCGGTGTGAATGGTGCAGCACACGCAGCCGTTGGCCAGGGTCATGACTTGCACCGGCTCGCCGCCCAACAGTTGGGTGTCGATACCGGCATCGCTGAATTCGTTCTCGATCACGGCGATTTTCAGGCCGTGCTCGGCCTTGAGCAGATGGCGCAACAGCGTGGTCTTGCCGGCGCCGAGGAAGCCGCTGAGGATGGTGACCGGGATGGGAGAGGACAACGTAATTCTCCTGCTGCGAAATTGAAGGAAGGCACACAATACAGCGTAGGAGCGAGTTTTTGTGGGAGCCTGGCTTGCCCGCGATAGCATCACCCCGGTAGCCAGATCAATCGAGGTGTCGGCATCGCGGGCAAGCCTTGCTCCCACACGGGCTCGTTTTTGCAAGGGATCCGGGGTGGATGACAATCCTGCCCCCCAAAAACGACTGTGGGAGCGAGCTTGCTCGCGATGGCGCTGGATCAGTCGACATCATCGTCAACTGACGCTCCGCCATCGCGAGCAAGCTCGCTCCCACAAGGGTTACATCATCCACCGGCCATCAGTTCAACAGCACTTGGGCCCACCCTTGCCGCCGTAACGGGCCTCCTGGCGTTCGCGAAAGAACGCCTCGTAGTCCATCATCGGTTTGTCCGGGTGCTTGGTTTGCATGTGCTCGACGTAGTTGTCGTAGTCGGGCATGCCGACCATCAGGCGGGCGGCCTGACCGAGGTATTTACCCAGGCGACTCAAGTCATTGAACATTGTTGCAATCCTCTATCAAGCGTCCGGCAGGGCCTGGAATGGCGCTTCCTTGTCCGTGCGTTCCTTGGTGCCCCAGGC